>CAYZNC010000032.1:0-30693 GCA_964478555.1 uncultured Bacteroidales bacterium
TACCCCTTTTACTTATGTGGCCGGATGGAAAGCTTTAACGATTGGGTTTATATTTTTTATAATTACCTCGGTGGTTGGTCATTTTAGTCAGATACATTTCGACGGGCCAATTAGTCTGCATTACGGCTTGGATATACCCATTTACTTTTTTCTGCTCGAAAGTATTATTGCATGGCTATCTCTGGCAATAGTGTTTTATTTGTTTGGATTGCTTCTCTCTAAATCAGCTATTCGCTTTGTTGACATAGCAGGAACGATTGCCCTGGCCCGAACCCCTGTTGTACTGACTTCTTTGGGCATACTTCCATGGTTTAAACTAATGAATCCGACATCATTGTTGATGATGCCTTTTAATTTTCTGTATATGCTTCCTTTAATATGGATCTTAATTCTTTATTATAATGCCTACCGCATTTCATCTAATCTAAAGGGTGTCAGACTTATTGTTGCGTTTATAGCAGGAATTTGTGTGGCAGAAATAATTTCGAAAGTAGCCGTTGTACAATTATATAAACTATTCTTATAACGTAAAATTATGAAAACAAGATTACTATTTATGCTATCATTTATTTGCACTGCTGGTTTTGCACAAACAACCAATCCATTACATGAAAAAGCCCAGGCTATATTAGCATGTTTTACAAAAGGAGACTATGCCGGGATGTCTAAGTACTTTGACGAAACTATGAAAAGGGAACTTCCTCCCGCAAAGCTCAAAGAAGCTTGGAATACTGTTAATCAACAAGCTGGCACTTATACAAAATCTACAACGGTTGCGGATTCTATGTATCAAGGTTTCAGAGTAGTCTATATTACCTGTATTTTCCAGAATGCTAAACTCAAAATGAGAACTGTTTTTGATAAAAACGATAAAGTCGCAGGATTGTGGTTTGCTCCTGATAACGGTCCGGTTTGTTCTGCAGGCTTTTATGAGAAATCAAAAATAATACTGGCCTGCTTTGAGAAAGAAGACTATGCCGGTATGACCAAGTACTTCGACGAAACTATGAAAAAACAGCTTCCGCCCGAAAAGTTAAAAGAAGTTTGGAATATGATCAATCAGCAGGCTGGAACGTTTATCAAACCGTCGACTATGGAAGACGCTACTTTTCAGCAATATAGAATAGTGTATACGATCTGTATCTTTCAAAATGCAAAGTTGAAATTGAAAACGGTTTTTAATTCAGAATGCCAGATTTCGGGCCTGTTTTTTGTTCCAGAAAATGCCCCAAAGCCTTAACTTAACACGACAGGATTCGCCCAAAGCCAATGCGCATACACAACTGTCATTAATTTATGAAACAACATGAATAAAAAACTGAATAAAGAGATACTGGATGAAATGAGTAAGGATCTTAGTAACTGGAAAGGTCCTGTTTATTTTAACCGTAAAGATTACCGGCTCATGGTACCCAAACGATCTCCTGCTTTTGGCTGGACTTTTAATTTTGCAAATCCATATGTTTACATTATTATCATTGCTTTTATTTTAATTGTAATTGTTTCAAAATATCTGGTCCATATGAAATTTTAGGGAGCGATCTGACGATAATTTCGTTTGGGTCGAAAAGGGGTTGCGACTCCGCTCAACCACCGGCTGTTGTTCATCTAATGTCGTTTCGACTCCGTTCAACAACCGAAAGCACCGGACCCTGAGCGGAGTCGAAGGGTTATTAAATATTAGCTACATAATAAAAACATAAGATTTATGGGTTAATTACCACGAAAATTGTCTTCAAAACCGTTCTTTCGAACATGAAAGTGTAATCCTGCTGAATTGAACATTAAACAATATCCTGTTGTTTGAAAGTAATCTCTGGGAAACCGGAACATTTTTATGATGACTTTCTAACATAACAGCGAAAAAATATGGTAACTACTGAATCTGCTTTGTCGACGGCCAACAGGGTGGTGTTTGCCGGCAGAATGTTTTTTGCCATTGGATTGATAGGTATTGGCGTTCAGCATTTCATCTTTGCCGATTTTATTCCCGTGATGGTACCCTGGTGGCCATCTCATGAACATGTTATATGGGCATATATCGTTGGTGCAATACTTATTACCGGCGGCCTGCTGATTATCTTCCAAAAAAATCCCCGGACAATACTGACACTGTTGGGAATATTATTCCTTCTATCGGTTGTGCTCCTGCATATACCCTCGAACATCAGAAACAATTTATTAAGTCCGGGAGCATGGACAAATGCATTCAAGGAACTTGTATTTTTCGGAAGCGCTTTTGTGATTGCAGGATCACTGCCAAAGGCCAAATCGAATGTTGAATCTTCTTTTATGAACCTGTTGACGGATAAAATAGTGCCCTTTGGAAAATTTCCTCTGGGTTTAACCGTAATCGTTTTCGGTGTGGACCATTTTCTCTATCCGGGTTTCGTAGCAACATTGGTGCCTTCATGGATTCCCGGACCGATGTTTTGGACTTATTTTGCAGGTATTGCCCTGATTGCTGCAGGAGTAGGCATTGTCTTTAATATAAAAGCAAGGTTAGCAGCCACATTGTTGGGCGTAATGATTTTTATATGGCTTATCGTACTGCATATTCCAAGGGCCATTGCCGACCCGTCAGGAGGACTTGGGAACGAATGGACCAGCGTATTTGAAGCTTTGGCTTTTAGTGGCATTGCATTCATACTGGGACAAACTCTTCCCAAAAAATTGCCTCACCCCAGCCCTCTCCTGAAGAGAGAGGGAGTAAATTCCTGAGCTTCAATGCGTATATAACTTTATTAGGGTATACTTTACAGAAAAAATAGAAATAACATAAAAACAGTAGAGCAACTCCCCTCTCATTCAGGAGAGAGGCCGGGGGGTGAGGCATTACGAGGTAGCACTTAACAAATATTATTCACTCACCACCTTTAATCGATACTCTCAAACTTTGTATATGGAATCAAAGCTTTCGGGATTTTTATACCGTTTGGCGTTTGATTGTTTTCAAGCAGGGCTGCTACAATACGTGGTAATGCCAAAGCACTGCCATTAAGCGTATGCGCGAGATTAGTTTTCTTGTCGCCTTCATCACGATAGCGCAGTTTTAAACGATTTGCCTGAAACGACTCAAAATTGGAAACTGAACTCACTTCGAGCCAGCGTTTTTGTGCAGCGGCATAAACTTCAAAATCGTAGGTAAGTGCAGAAGTGAAGCTCATATCTCCTCCGCAAAGCCTGAGTATGCGATAAGGGAGTTCAAGCTTTTTCACAAGACTCTCCACATAACTTACCATTTCATCCAGTGTTTCATAAGATTTGGATGGATGCTGAATTTGCACTATTTCAACTTTATCGAACTGGTGCAGACGATTTAAGCCTCGCACGTCTTTTCCGTAAGAACCTGCTTCTCTCCTGAAACAAGGCGTATAAGCAGTAGCTTTAACAGGAAAATCCGAAACATTAAGTATTACATCGCGAAAAATATTGGTTACCGGCACTTCGGCGGTAGGGATCAAATACAAATTATCCAGTGTAACATGATACATTTGCCCTTCTTTGTCGGGTAACTGACCGGTTCCATAACCGGAATCCTCATTTACCATTAAAGGGGGCATATATTCTTTGTAGCCGGCTTTTTCACCTTCATCCAGAAAAAAGTTAATCAATGCACGCTGTAATTTAGAGCCCTTCCCTTTATAAACAGGAAAGCCGGCCCCAGTGAGCTTGTTTCCAAGTTCAAAATCGATAATATCGTATTTTTTAGTCAAATCCCAATGAGGTACAGCACTATCGGCAAGTTTAGGTTCACTGCCTCCCGAACGCACAACTACATTATCTTCGGCACTGTGTCCAACAGGTACGGAACTATGCGGAAGATTGGGGACCTGTAAAAGCAAGTTTTTCAGCTGAAGCTCAGTTTCTTCAAGTTTAGTTATAAGATCCCTGGACTCTTCTTTCAATTGCGAAGTCTTTTGCTTTGCAGCTTCAGCTTCAGCGGCCTTCCCACTCTTGTACAATAAGCCTATCTCTTTTGCTATATTGTTTAGTTCGGCCAATATGCTATCGTTTCTGTTCTGTAACTGCCGGCGTGTTTTGTCGAAATCCAGAATCTGTTCAATAATTTCTTTACCATTGAACTTTTTTACGGCCAACCGTTCGATAACAAAATCTTTGTTGTCTTCGATAAATTTAACTGAAAGCATACGAATTAGATATAAGATATTAGAACCAAGAGTCAAGATTTAGGAGCTAGTACCAAGTCTTGGTTCCCGCCAGTGGGCGGGCAGGCCTTAAATCTTGTATCTTGGTTCTAGTTAAATAAAAATCTCCTGTACAATTTACTACCAAAGATAGTAATTGTACAGGAGACAATATTGTAAAATCCTTGGATCAGTTATTCAGCAAAGGGCAATACTGAAACAAAAGATTTATTGTCAGTTTTTCTTTTAAATTCAATGGTTCCGTCTACAAGTGCAAAAAGCGTATGATCTCTGCCCATACCAACATTCAAACCTGGGTGATGCACGGTTCCACGTTGGCGAACTATGATATTGCCAGCTTTTGCTATTTGACCACCATATTTTTTAATGCCTAGTCGTTTGCTTTCGGATTCTCTACCGTTTCTTGAGCTACCCGCTCCTTTTTTGTGTGCCATAATAAAATAATTTTATCGCTTTTGAATCTTATGCTACAATTTCTTCTACCTGAATTTGAGTTAGATCTTGTCTGTGACCACTCATTTTCTGATAGCCTTTTCTTCTTTTCTTTTTGAAAACCAAAATTTTATCGGCGCGAACGTGAGCCAAAATTTTAGCTGAAACTTTTGCGTCTTTCACAGTTGGCACTCCAACCTTAACTTTTCCGTCATTATCAACCAATAAAACCTGATCAAAGGAAACTTGGGCGCCTTCTTCGCCGTCCAGGCGGTGAACAAAAACCTTCTGATCTTTCTCAACCTTAAATTGCTGGCCTGCGATCTCAACTATTGCGTACATTATTTCTGTATTTTCGTTAATTAAAATGGTTTGCAAAAATATAAAACTTTAATTTATCTACAAACATTTTCACTTTTTATTCTTAAATTTTATTTGATAAAAAGTTGCGTTGATTTCATTATATTTGTGTTTCAATTTGACGGATTTAAACGAGACTTCTTTGTGAACAAAATTAGGTTAAATGTTTTAGGTATTTCCTATAGTCAAACCCAGTCAGGCGCTTATGCCTTGGTTTTAAGTGAAGAAAACGGTCAGCGCAGGGTTCCTATTATTGTAGGAGGTTTTGAGGCTCAAGCCATTGCTATTCAGCTGGAAGGATTAAAACCACCACGTCCTCTGACGCATGACTTATTTGTAAATTTCGCCCTGGCTTTTCGTATCAACCTTGTTGAAGTTAATATTTACAAGCTTGAAGAGGGCGTTTTCTTTTCTAAACTGATTTGCGATAATGGGCAAACCAGGATATCAATAGACGCGCGTACATCAGATGCCATTGCCTTAGCTTTACGATTTAAATGCCCCATTTTTACAACCGAAGATATACTTACCCGTGCAGGCATTGTAATTGATTTCGAGAACGAAGCCCGCACAAAGAAGGGTGAACCGGAAGAAATAAAAGTGAGCTCCAACATAAAAGAACAGGAAGGGTTAAAAGACCTGGATGTTGACGAATTAAGAACTTTACTTGAAGAAGCTATTAGTAAAGAAAATTATGAACGCGCCTCCATTATACGTGATGAAATAAGCCGCCGATCAAAGCAAGAATAAACGTTTTCAAATTTGATCGGGTGACTTGATTGTTTATTGAGTTTTGTCATCTGAGAATTGCTAAAGCCCTTCATGTATGAGTAATACGTTAAATCTGTCGAGTGAAGAGTTGATAAAGCTTAACGAAAATCTTGAAAAGCGTGTCAAAGAGCTTGAAAGTAGGGTTTCCAAGTTAAGTAATTTAGAGATCATTAGTCAAAATGACGCCGAAAACAGCGAAAGAGACTATAATCGTAACCTGTTGTTCCTTTCTAATACTGCCCTGAAATTTCTGAGCTTTTCCAGCGATGACGATATTTTCTTATTTATTGGCAAAAGACTTGCAGAACTTACACGAAATGCTATTATTATCGTTTCATCATACAACGAAACAAATCAATTATTATCCGTCAGATTTATTTCAGGAATAAACCGCTATCTTAATAATATCCTTCAGATTCTGGGCAAAACCCCTGAGGACATCAAAATTCAAGTGACTCCGAAATTTATGGGTATGCTGAGCTGTCACGAACAATCAATGTATCCTGTTCCCGGCGGACTTTTCCAGGCATCGCTTGGTCAAATCCCACAAAGCGACTGTCAGCAAATTGAACGACTTCTGAGAGTTAACGGTTTTTACGCAATGGGCTTGATGAAAGGCGGCAATCTATATGGAGTGGTGCTAATTGCTACTAAAACAAATCAATATATTAAGGATTTAAAAATTATAGAGACTTTTCTTTTTCAGGCCTCTATTTCGCTGCATAGGAAACAACTCGAGAACGAACTGATCAGATCCAAAGAGAAAGCGGAAGAATCGGATCGACTCAAATCTGCATTTCTGGCTAACATGTCGCACGAGATTCGCACTCCAATGAACGGCATTCTTGGCATGGCACAGCTTATGGCAAATCACGATATTACCACTGAACAACGTAATGAATATGTTAGCCTTATTAACAAAAACAGCGAAACCCTCCTAAGTCTGATTGATGATATTATTGACGTATCAAAGATTGAAGCCGGCCAATTGAATATCAATCCAAAATCATTCCATTTAAATGCATTGCTCGATCAGATAAATACGTTGATGCAATCACGTGCATTGTACAAATCGAAAAAGAACATTTTGATGCTCCTGAAAAAAAATCTGCCGGATAACATTAGCATATATACTGATCCTGACCGGCTACGACAGATCCTTGTCAGCCTTTTAAGTAATGCCCTAAAATTTACAGAGATGGGAGCAGTGGAATTTGGCTATACTTTAAAGCATAAAATGATAGAATTTTATGTTAAAGATACAGGCATAGGAATGTCCATTGAAGAACAGAATGTAATTTTCGAAAGGTTTACCCAGGTTGATGATTCGTTAACCAGAAAATTTGGAGGATCGGGTCTCGGACTTACCATTTCCAAAGGTCTGATAGAACTTTTGGGAGGTCAGATCAGGGTGAGCTCCAAACCGCTAAAGGGTTCTACTTTTTATTTCACCATTCCCTACATTGCTACTTTAGACAATACTGAAAAAAATCGACAGCATAAACAAGCCCCAACAAGCTACAACTGGTCGAACCGCACTTTTTTGATTGTGGAGGACGACAAAGTCAATTACAAATTCCTCGAAAGTGTTTTTGGGAAAACCGAAGCCAAAATTTATCATGCGGATAATGGACTAAAGGCCATTGAAATATGTACCCAGCATCCTGAAATCGATATTGTATTAATGGATATTCAGCTGCCTGAGATGAACGGAATGGATGCCACCCGGCACATCAAACAAATTCGAAAAGAATTGCCCATTATTGCACAAACTGCAAATGCTTATGCAGAAGATAAAGATAAATGTATCGAAGCCGGATGCATCGATTATGTGAGCAAACCAATAAATATTAATTTGTTATTTGGTAAAATAGATCAAAATCTTAAAAAGCTTTAATCAATAATCCATGTTATATCTTGTGTTTATTACAGGAGGCATTTACATTACAGTGATTGCCTTTTTTTTATATGGATGGGAAAAACTCAGACCGTTTGAACCCACTGTAAATAAATACAGAACAACAATATCCGTTATCATTCCAATGCGCAATGAAGAGACTACGATAACCACCCTGCTTGAAGCGTTATTCACACAGGATTACCCAACAGATTTATATGAAATAATTGTAATCAATGATCATTCTTCGGATCAATCTTTAGAAAAGGCACTGCAATACAAAAAAAGCAATTGCCGGATTTTGTCTTTACCTAATTCTATTTCAGGAAAAAAGGCTGCTATCCGCTATGGGATTGAAGCTGCCAATAACCAACTAATAGTAACTACGGATGCAGACTGTTACATGGGAAATAACTGGTTACGCTGTTTAGCCGGTTACTTCGAAAAAAACGAACCAGTAATGATGCTTGCTCCTGTATTGGCTGCAAATCCAGGAAAACATACCAGTCTCTTTAACAAAATGCTGGCACTGGAGCTAATGAGTCTGCTGGTATCCACAGCAGGAGCCACAGCAATCGGCCATCCAATTATGTGTAATGGTGCCAACCTGGCCTTTGTCAGAAGTGTATACCCTGAAATCAGTCATTTATTCAACAATGCAAAGGTGCAATCAGGCGACGATATTTTTGCCTTATTAACATTGAAAAAAAAATATCCCGGAAGGATACATTTTATCAAATCAAAAGAAGCTACCGTCTTCGCATCCATGCCTCTCACGCTGAATTCTTTTATCGGACAGCGCAAGCGATGGACTGCCAAAGCAAAATTCTACACCGACCCGGCTATTATTGCCACTGCTCTTGTTGTCCTGGCGATTAATCTTTTATTACTTACAGATTTGCTGTGGGGACTTTTAAAAGGTAATTTTTCCTATTTTTTAATATTGTTTTTCCTGAAATCTGCCATTGATTTTCCAGTCCTTCAAAGGGTAACCGCTTTTTTTGATAAGCAGAAGTTGATGCAATGGTTTCCGGTAGTGCAAAGTTTTTACTTTCTTTACGTTTGTTTTACAGTTTTTGCAGCTTTCATTAGCCCAATTAAATGGAAGGGACGATTGATACAACAATAAAGTCTAAATCGCTTTTCTGGAGTAGGTTTAAAAGCAACAAACTTACGGTTGCCGGAACAGCATTCATAAGCCTATCGCTGCTAATAGCGGTATTGGGATATCTCATTACACCCGACTCCTCCCCTTTTGCCAATAATCAGATATTATCCATTGCAGCCAAACCTCCATTATTCAAAGTAAATATGCTGCTGGTAAGAAAATATAAGGAAATTGAACATCGATCTTTCTTACATACCATGCTGTTCGGAAAAGAAAACCCTTATAATTATTTACCTATCGATTCCGCTTGGTTCAAGGGCGACTCACTCTACGTTAAAGAATATTCCCCGGGAGCCAACGAAGAACCCTTTATTTCAAAATATCATCTGGCTAACATTGTATATCCCGTTAATACTTTCGAGCCTATTCTTAAAAATAAACAGGAAAGTTACACCTTCAAGGACATCGATAAAAAAACAGTTACGGTTTCAGGCAACGATCTGAAAAAAACCATTCTCAAAAAGCAACTCATCAGACAAACCTTCCTGCTGGGAACCGATAGATTCGGCCGCGACATGCTGAGCAGATTACTGATAGGTTCCCGCGTATCTTTTGCAGTGGGCTTCATTTCCGTTTTTATCTCCTTATTGATTGGCATTTCACTTGGCGTTTCGGCAGGTTATTTCAGGGGAAAAACCGATAGCATCATTATGTGGCTGGTGAATGTTGTTTGGTCGGTTCCAACACTGCTAATGGTACTGTCCATCACCTTGGTACTGGGTAAAGGTTTCTGGCAAATTTTTATGGCTATTGGCTTAACCATGTGGGTGGAAGTTGCTCGTGTTGTTCGTGGACAGGTTCTCGGCCTCCGCGAAAAAGAATTTATAGACGCAGCACGGGTTTTAGGTTTTAGTAATGCAAGAATCATCGTACGTCATATCCTTCCCAACACAGTGGGGCCCATCGTTATCATTTCGGCCGCTAATTTCGCTTCGGCGATACTTATGGAAGCAGGTTTAAGCTTTCTGGGCATAGGCATACAGCCGCCTGTACCCTCATGGGGAAACATGATAAAAGACCATTATGCCTACATCATTCTCAACCAGGCTTATTTGGCAATCCTTCCCGGCCTTGCCATTATGCTCATGGTTCTATCCTTTAATTTTATCGGCAACGGGCTGAGGGATGCTTTTGATACGAAGATGAATTAAGTGACTGTTGCTCAACTTTTATTTTCTTATAATTGTTGTAAAATTGTGAAACCTTATCCACAGAACCAATTTATTCATTAAAATATAGTACAGTGAAAAAAGTAGCCATTGTTACAGGTGGAGCGCAGGGAATTGGCAGCGTAATAGCTGATGAATTTCAACAGGCAGGATACAATGTAGTTAGCATAGACAAAGATGCTGAAGCACTTGGCGAATTCTGCAAAGAACATCCGGGCATAACCTGTATCGAAACTGATGTTTCCCTCGAAGTTGAAATAAAGGCTGCAGTTGAAGCAGTAATGAATAAGTTAGGAAGAATAGATTGCATTGTAAATAACGCCGGTATAGGCTTGTTTAAGCCGCTGGATGAGCTTTCATTTGAAGAGTGGAATTACGTAATTGCCACAAACCTATCTTCTGTTTTTCTATTCGCAAAATATGCTTCGAAGTATTTAAAAGAAAGCAAAGGATGCATGATCAACATTGCATCTACCAGAGCATTCATGTCTGAGCCAAACACCGAATCCTATTCGGCCTCCAAAGGAGGAATTGTAGCATTGACTCACGCCTTAGCCATAAGCTTAGGGCCGGATGTTAAAGTAAACTGTATAAGTCCCGGCTGGATTGATGTATCATCCTTAAAAAAGTCCTCGCAAAGAAAAGAAGAAAAGATCTCTGAAGCTGATCATGCTCAGCATCCCGCCGGCAGGGTTGGGGTGCCGAAAGACATTGCAGACATGGCATTATTTTTAGCGCAACAACATAATTCCTTCATTACCGGTCAGAATTTTATCATTGATGGTGGAATGACAAAGAAAATGATTTACGTATAAGTGTTTCAACACTTGCAGGTTTGGAAAATTGAGAGGCTTCAAGTTTTACCAAAAAACGTTAAAGCCCAAATAAGGTAAGGTTTAAGAGACTACTTTCACATGTTTTCTACTAAGGTCAATTGTAAAAAAATAAGGTTTTTTTTAACGATCTCCTTCCCCATCATCCCTTCATTCCAACAATCCTCTCAAACGCCAATTTCGAACTGATGATGGCCATAGGTATTCCTGTTCCAGGTACTGTTGAAGCTCCTACATAAAAAACATTCTTAAACACTTCATCGAAGTTCTTGGGACGAAAGCCTCCGATCTGCATCAGATCATGTGAAAGCCCAAGACCGCTTCCCCGGTGAAGATTATATTGATTCTGCCAGTCAATCGGCGTATATACCGTTCTTGAGATGATGTCCGGCTTAATGTCCTGGTTAATTTTTGCAGAGAAATCATCAATAATACCATCCGCAATCGTGTCTTTGTCATCCCAGTTGGGTTTATACCGCAAATCGGGAACGGGACAAACAAAAAACAGACTTTCGGAATTTGGAGGAGCGCAATCAGGATTGTTCTTCGAAACCACATTTACATAGTAATAAGGTTTCTGAATGGAGCCCGTTTGCTGAAATACTTTATTGGCGTATTCTTTGAAATTATTTCCCAAATAATAATTATGATGATGAACCTGAGGAAGCTTGCATTTAATGCCCAGATACATGGTTAAAGTGCCCATGGTCCATTCTCTCTTATCCAGTTTTTCCTCTGAAAATTCAGGGCGATTGAAAACCCTTCCTCTGAACACAGCAGCATCTCCATTCACAACGATAACATCGGCCGTCCATTGCTTGCCATTCTTGTCCACAAGGTATTCGAGTTTCTTGCCTTTGGAAACACAACTCACAATTTCAGTATTGTAGGTTATGCTTACGTTTTCCTTTTTCAGTTCTTCAACAATACCTTCTACAATTTTATACAAACCTCCTTCTACATTGTAATAGCCATCGTGCACAAACTCGGTATAGGACAGCAACGAATAAACAGCAGATGTATCAAAGGGCGTTCGTCCTACGAAAAAGGCAACCAACGACAAAATTTGCTTGGCTTCCTCGGAAGTAAAATATTTGGAAACCTGCTGCCAGAAACTACGAAAAAGCACCGGAAGATGAACAGGATTAACTGTTAGCAACGTAGCGAGATACGCTGCCACAGAATTATAGTTGGTTTTAATGACGGTATTTACGGTATCGTGAAATAAACCTTTACACTTCTTAAGATACTTATTCATTTTCTTTTCAAAATCGGGCTCAATGTCTTTAAATTGTTCAGCCAGTTTTTGAATATCCTTGTACAAATGATATGTTTTGGGCGATCCGCTAAAATTAACCGTATACAGGGGATCGAGTTCAACATATTTAAAGGGTAATTGAATGTTGCAGTCCTTAGCAAACTCGGTAAATTCATACGACATGCTAAAAAAGCTGGGACCTGTATCAAACGTAAACCCGTCTTTTTTCAATTGGTTTAAGCGGCCACCTGCCTGGCTGTTTTTTTCAATAATCTCAACTTTATAACCTTTTTTTGCTAACCTGAGCGCTGTAGCTAAACCGCCTATTCCAGCCCCAACAACAAGAACACTTTTAGACATACCCTATTAATTTTATATTTTATAATCCTCTTCTCAGTACTGAGTACTTCTTACTTTTTATTACTTACTTTTCCCCATTTCTTTCATCAATTGCGGATACATTTCCTTCTTCACCCATTCGTATTCATATCCGCCTGCTAACAGAATTATTTTTTCAAAATAGGTTTTGGCGGTTTGAAGATCTTTTAAATCCCAATATGCCTTAGCGATAATCGTTAGCAGACTTATATAATTCCAATCGTCCTTAATGGATAGCGAATTCTTTTCCATGAGTCCCTTAGCCTTTAAGTACGCTGTAAGAGCATCCTTTTTTGAACCACCGAATATAGAAGGCATATAATACTCAATATTGGCATACTGTACATGACCAAAGGGATTATTGTCATCGAGTTTCATGGCAAGCTTGGCACAGTCCATGCTTTTACCTCCGACAAATGGTGCTAAAAAGCCATTTAACCCTATTTTGAAACCATAGAAAGCAGCTTTATAGGCATTTATCATGGAAAGGCTATATTTAGCACTGGCTAAGAGTTCTATATTTTTCTCCGCAAGATCAAGGTATTTCTCTGCTTCATCTTTCTTTTTATTGCCAATACACCAGGCGATATAACCATATTGGTAATTTACCAGTTCCAACCGGAATTCATTGGACTTGATTTTAACAGCATCCATTTGGTCGATAATAATCTTCCAATTTTTCATATTATTCCGCATGTAGGCCACGAAAATGTCGGACTTGTAACTAGCTTTCAGACTGGTAAACCCGGCAAACAGCAAGATAATAATTAAGAGATGCTTCGCTCTTTCCATTGATAACCTTTCATAAATTTATTGATAAATGCTTTATATATGAACATGCCACAGGAAAATTGCTGCGGAATAACAAATAAAATATTGTCCACTACATTTTGTTTGCTAACCACAGACGTTAAAATTCTGGTGGCAAAATAAACAATAATGTACGAAACAAAAAAAACGAAAGGCATTGCAAATAATACAAATAAGAATCCGAAAGTGGTGACCAGCCAAAAAAGCAAAGCAACCATAAATGAATTCCCGAAAAAAGCAGTCACATTTTTTGAAAAACCATTTACTGCTTCGTGAAATCCTTTATACATCCGGCATTGAATTGTATGGTCCCCAACCAGACACGCTACCTTAATATTTTTCGTTTTTAAAAAACGGGAAATGGCGATATCCTCTACTTTATTGTGCTTCATTATTTCGTGAGGATCAAATAATTTATATACGATCGAATTAAAAAACATAAATTGGCCATTGGCCGCGGCAAATGACGCACGTTTGGATTTACGAACAAGGATGAGTGGCAGCAGCGAGAGCAAAATATAATTCATAACAGGTACGGTTACCTTTTCACCTGTTGTTCTGATAATCTGCCGTGGAAAAATAGAAACCAGGCCTAATTCATACCGTGCGGAATACGATATAGCATTGATTATAATATCATTACTAATACGTACATCGGCATCGAGAAACAAAAAGTAAGCACCTTTAGCATTGTTTGCCAACGAATAACATGCGAAATTTTTCCCAAGCCACCCATCGGGCAAGCCATCGGAACTGATAAGTTTAATCCGGGGATCTTGTTTAGCATGCGTTATCACAATGTCGGCTGTTCGATCGGTGGACTGATCGTTGAATACCAGTATCTCTATGTTTTTATAGTCCTGGTGCAGCAAGTCATTCAAAATATTGCCGATATTGTTTTCCTCATTTCGGGCGGGTATTAGTACGGAAACAAAATCATTTGATGACAGTTTCCCTTTGGGTAACGCAGGTCTAAAAATGAAGTTAACCGCAGCAACAAGAAATCCTGCCATGGTGAAAAAGCATATAAAGCAGGCTATATAAATCATCAGGCTTCTACTTTATTGGTTTGCTCTCTCGTACATTGAGCGTAAAATGAATCGTAATCAGTCTGCACTTTTCCCGGTACAAACCCGCTGTAATTGTATTCCTGAATGTACATATAAAGTGTTGGCTTTGCATTGGAGAAATAATCTACCATGTTGGCCAGGAATAAAACCTGCACATTACCATTGGTCCGTTTTAAAATATGATCGATACCCCTCTCGAATTGTATGGAAGGGGTATATATAGATTGTATTTTACCTTGTGGAAAAAGGAGTACCATATTTCTGTTACTGGAAAGCAGTTCTAAAGTATACTGCAAAGATTCAATGATACTTTTGGACTTTTTTTGCACGGAATATCCACCAACATAATTGAACCATCTTGATTTTTTCATTTGCTCACTGAGCATCATAAAATGAAATTTCCGATTTAAAAGCCTTATATTTAAAAGCATAACCCATAAACCATCCCACCAGCTTACATGGTTTGCAATAATTAACACGGGAAGATTTCTCTCCTGAAAGCTTCCCATAATATTGACTGCGTGAAAATGCCGGTTTATTTTCCATTCCGCATAAAACAGCCTGAAAATATTATAAAAAATACGATGATGTCTCGATTTGGTTATCATTTTGATACATTAAAAAATATCAATGAAAGAAAAAACAAAGCCTGACAAGTAAAAATTGTGCTTGCTATCTGGTTTTGGATCTTAATACCCGACGATTTAAGTAACCCTTGAAAAAAACCTGCGATAATAAACCATGCGAAATAATTTTGCAATGGCACAATATTACCATTCCAGTGCCACATATCAATGGATGGCGCTACTTGTTCCAATATGATGTCATACAAAAGCATGAACAACGCAGCAAGTATAATTTTTAAGATATAATGAACGGGAACTTTGTCTACCAAAACGGCACTGCAATAAACTAAAAAAAACCAATTTACCCCAATTAACAAGGGGGTATTTAAAAATTTAAATCCCAATGCATTACCGTACCAGTAGTGCCCGAAAATCAACTGTGTATTTACGCCAATCACTTCAATAAAAAACCCTACCAAACATATGGTTAACAAAATGGCAATAAACTTTTGATTAACCTGCGGATGGAAGATCAAAACGGTAAAAAAGCTCATTAACAGAACATAAGGAATCAGACCAATAAATAGCTTATGTGAAAAAGCATTTTGAAGGCCAATGATGCCAACAATATAGAAAATAACAAAAAATATTTTTACATATAATCTTTGCCTGATCAAATGGTTAGATAAGTTTTGAATGAACGTATTCATATTTAATTTGACCTGCTTTTAAATAAAACCTGGAACTTGCTTATTAATAAAAGATTAAGCAGAATAAGACTAAATGCATACCCGGCATCTTCAACAGGAACGGTAAAGATACGAATCCCAAGAATACTTGTGGGATTATACCAAAGAACAGAGTCTTCTATAAACGAACCTGTTAAAACAGAATTCACCATAAAAAAAGGCACTAAAATAATAAGAAAAGTAATATAAAACCGGTTGATAATCTTAGATTTATCGAATTGAGCAAGGAATATGGCCAATATTAACATGATCGAATTAAAAACCGTATAGATCCTGCTGGAATTAAACAGTATGATTGCTGCTAAAATAAGAATAAGCATCCCTGAAATAATCCTGGTTGTTATTTTACCTACCATAATACCAGGTAAGTAGAAAACAAAGGTATAGTGCAGAAAAATGCTGGCGTAAGGAATGGCTATAAAAAAGAGCCATTCTTCGAGGGGTAAATGAAATAGTAAAACATTGGAATGGTAACGGGGATTAAAACCCCAAATCCCATTTTTTGTGAAATATACATCTACAACAATGTAGATTGAGCTAACAATAATAAACGAAAGGATTACACTTTTCCAGTTTTTATAAAACTGAAGATTCTTATCAAAACTAAATATCAGCGGAATTAAGAGAGCACAAATTTCTATAGTTAAATACAATGACATAGCTGAATTTTGAAAAATGAGTATTTAACGACAAACTTAAACCAGTTTATAATTAAAATATGCTTTGATAAGCAAAAGGAATTTTTTCGAATTAGTAACCCGTATCCGGGTTGTTAATAATTTCTTTGCAGGCGTATGCTTAATCTTCTTCAATAATCGCAAATAATAGTAAAATGCAGTAAGAACAGCTAACTGAGAACTATTGGGCAGTTGTTTAATCCCTATATAAGATAAGGCAAACTCATTTTCTATATCTTTAACAATGTCGTTTTTTAATTCATCGTTAAATGTACATTTATCTAATCCAACAAAATAACGTCGATCCAAACATTCGATATCGTTTTTTAAATCGCGTAAAAAGTTCACTTTTTGAAAGGCCGAACCTAATTGTGAGGCGGGATATTTTAAGGATGCGTAGAGGTCATCGTCTCCTTTTGTAAATACTCTTAAACACATTAATCCTACAACCTCAGCTGATCCGTATATATATTCTTTTATTTCCTCATTGTCGAAGTCATTCTTATAGAGATCAGACTTCATACTTTTTAAAAAGGCCTGGATAAGTTCGTCGGGGATTTTGTAGGTTTTAACCACATTCTGGAAAGAATGCAAAATGGGATTCAGACTAATGCCACTGTCATATCCATCATAATAGTCTTTTTCAAATTTTTCCAGTAATTGCTTTTTGTCAAAACTATCGAAAGTATCCACAATTTCGTCGGCAAATCTTACAAATCCATAAATGCTGTAAATTCCGCATTTGATTTCCGGTTCAAGAAAACTAACTGCGATAGAAAAGGAAGTACTGTAGGCACGTGTTACAAGTTTACTTATATTGACCGAAGTATGATTGTAAAGTTGTAACATATAAATGTTGAGGTCTTTTAGAATTGATTAGGTAATAAATCCATTTTTTTCAGTCCGCGAATATAATAATTTTATTTAAGGTTCTTTGAAAGTTTAAAATTGTCTTAAAACATAGTACTGATAATGAAGTTTTTAACCTTATAATATGGAATTATTTTAAGATTACAATGAGGAATTGGTACTACTTATCGAAACCTCTGAGGCCTCTGAGGTTTTATGCTGGAACGTCAACGACTAGCCTTCAATTCTTTAAGGTTGGAGCTACTTCATCAATCAGCATATTAAAATCATCCTGAGTGATATCCCGCTTGATATGTTTAGGAAATTTATGATTTAATGATGTTATTTTTAACTGATACAACGCTGAAAGTTGTTGGCCTTCAAGAGTTTTATATGGTACGTTTAAAGTAACCGATGATGAACCAGTCAGCCACCCGGGAACCAGGAAGGGTTCAATGGCAGGGTAAACTTTCACCAGTCTTGCAAGCGTTACTTTATTACTGGGTAACCTTGCCTCTCTTGTCCACCAGATGTTCCTTACATCTTCCAAGGCGGCATAAGTCTCGGCTTCGGTTTTTACAACTCCTAAACTGTCCAGCGTATTTGAAATAAACTTCGTCATGGCCTCTTCATATGGCAACTCACTTTTCAGTGCTTTCATTCCTAAAGTAGCACCCAACAAATTGGAATATGCATCCTCAACTGAAAAACTTGAAAAGCGTTCAGAAATGAAAGGTACGGATGACTCACCGAAACCGGTTGCTATTTCGTGCCAAATAGACAAGTCATAAGCAATTCTTGCAGCTAAAATCATGATGTCCAGGCTATCAGTATTAAGCGGCACCATTAACTTCAGTATCTTATCTCCACCTTCACGCCCTAAAGCTTCTTCAATGGTATCTTTTCCTTTACATAAACTTATTAGCGAATATAAATAGGCAGTCCAGTCGGCCTGATCGCGTAAATGTGCCATATCGATAAATCCGCCGCGTCTTGTATAAATAATGCCATCTCCTTCTTTACTACTGCCTAAATAATGGTGAGGGCCTATGTTTTCCAAACTTGTATTCTGATTAAATTTAATGAAAGGGACACCGGCAAGCATCAAATTCGACCCTAAACTACAACAAACACGAATTACACGTGGCGGTGGCGACTTAAGTATATGGGCTGAAGAAATAACCGGCGGTTTAGCAGATAATGACAATACAAATGAAATAAAAATTCCGGATAAAAATAGTTTTAAAACCTTCACTTGTTCAACATTTATGGGAAGTTGACTAAAACGTTATTGGCTGTTTGACGGCAGGACATAACCTAAAAATATACCTTCGCATCGTTAAATAAAGATGTGAAGGTATATAAATTTGTACAATGAATTTCTTCCTTATCCTGAAATTTTAAATAAAACAAATGCTCCAGACATTAGTTTTTACTAACTAGCCCGGACCAGTGAGTGCTCACTGGTCATTTCTCATTGTTTCTTGTTCATTTTTTTACTAATTTTACATTAACCGATTCGGCACTATACCTAAAAACCTAAATTATTCTTCTATGGAAATCAGCAGTAAAAAACTGGCGAGAACATCAAAATTAATTTACTTCACAATTTCTCTGCTACTATGCGTGTTTTTGATTCTTTTATCCAATAAAATCATAGGTGATTTGGATAAAATGGCCACAAGTCCACAAGTATCCGACTTTGAGAATAAGGAATTAGCGACATCCATTCAAAATTTAATGGCTCATGCGGATGATACTATTAAAATATTTGAAAACAGCCGGTCGCAAATTGAAAAGACACAAGAGGCGGCTCATACCAGTTATTTAAATGAAAAGGAATCTTTTGATAACTGGATCAAAGCAAGAAAAACGATAGGTTCACCCACTAATGATAAGGAAGTTATTGAACGAGCCCGAAAGCTGGACAATTTTTATAAAATTGAAGAAGCATGGAAAGCCCAGTTATCATTGATCGATGATAAAATAAAACCTTTTAATCTGTATAAAGACAGTTTAAATAATATTCTTCAAAAGGACAATTACAAGGCCGAAGAAGTTTACGCAAAAGCCATGCGTAAATTCGAGATGAAAGTATTTCTGATCCGGTTATTTTTCGTGTTACCTATCCTTCTTTTAGGTGTTTTCTTTTTTATCAGGTTGCGAAAAAATAAATTCTGGCCTTTGTTTCAGGGCTTTTCATTATTTTCCCTTTATGCCTTTTTCGTTGGATTGGTGCCATATCTCCCAAGTTATGGAGGATACATTCGTTACACCGTAGGTATAATCCTGTGCGTGTTTGCAGGTTATTATGCCATTACCCGCATCAGAAAATATGTTGAACAAAAACGTATTGAACTTGAAGCCTCATCCAAAGATCGGGCTAAAAATGTACAAACCGGAACTGCCGAAAAAGCGCTGTCGTCTCATGTGTGCCCATCATGTGGTAAGGATTTCATATTAAGAAACTGGGAGCATACTGCGGAACCTGCTAAAAACATAAGCCTGATTACCGATTTCTGCAGATTTTGCGGGCTTGAGCTCTTTGCAAAATGCGGCAAATGTGGAAATAAGAATTTTGTACACCTTCCCTACTGCTCCAATTGCGGTGAAAAAATTAAAAGTTCTGAAACGGCGAAGGTAGAAAATTAGATAGCTCGAAGAAGACCTCAAAGATTTTGAGATATGTAAGAATCTCCTCCTATTTCCTTGGAGAGTCTGTCGCAGTATCGTTCAAACCCTAAGGGTTCAGCTACAAGGCCTGTTGCATATAATTTTCCTTACTTATTCCCAATTCTTTCTGTCAGCTTGTTCCATTTTTCGGTAAACAGAAAACTTTCTTCCAGAATTGAACACATATCTATAAACACATCATAAGGCATTGCCATTGAAGTGATGTCCGCAGGAAACGAGTTTCTTACAGAAATATCATGCATACCCCAAAAAGCTTTTTTCTCTCCATTCCTTGCATATCGCATAGGTATCGTGACAAATGACATGCATGCAGAAGCAAGATTGGTTATTACCCTATCGGAAGCCAGTGGATTATCATAATGCAATAAAAATACCAAGGCACTCATTTGATCCGAATTGCCAAAGAAAATGACTACCTCTGGTTGTTCCTGATCATTAAAACGATCTAAGGGCTTGAATAGGTAAGTATCTTTTACTTCTGTATCAACTTTAAATGATTGAATATACTCTCTAGCAATGTCGGGTGTTTTAATGAATTGCTCGCAGTCTCTTCCGGGAAACGGGCCATGTGATAGAAAATTCTCAATTCCTGGAAATATCCATTCGCTATAGCCCAGGTAGAATGAGGAACATGGGTAACCAGTTGAGTCGCGACCTATAGCAACTATTTTCCCTTTGGCTGCGGAAAAAATGAGTGGTGCAACACACCCACTGCCTTGTTTCTTGAAACTTATGGCGTCATCCGGCACTTTATTCGTAAGGAAAAAACCAACGGGCATATACTCGAGATGTAACTTTTCCTTCAATAATTCAGTATTTTCTTTTATGGTCCTCATTACTCAATTTTTACTTGTTCTTAATTCTACAATCTTTTGATTTAATTTAAAACGTCCCCGCTTTTGTATGCGTAAATTTCGTCAATAATCGCCCTGTATTTATCGCATATGTATTTTCGCTTCAATTTCAGCGTGGGCGAAAGTTCACCGGTGAGAGGGCTCCACTCTTCAGCAATGAGACGGAATCGTTTAATAACTTCCGCTTGTCCCAGTGTCGCATTAATCTTATTCACCTCTCTTTGAAAACGATCTATAACTATTTGATTATTTATAAGTTCGTTGTTATCACGAAAATTGATTCCATGACGAAAACTCCAGTTGTGCAAAAAAGCAAAATTTGGAGAAATAAGTGCACTCGCAAATTTTTCATTTTCGCCGATTACCATTAGCTGATCGATAAAGAACGACTCTTTGAACTTGCTCTCGATAACCTGGGGCGACACATATTTTCCATTTGATAATTTAAACATCTCCTTTTTACGATCGGTAATTTTCAGATATTTACCATCTTCAAAAACACCCACATCACCGGTGTGAAACCAACCGTCACTATCCACAACCTCGGCAGTCAGATCAGGAGCCTTGTAATATCCAAGCATGATGTTAGGTCCTTTGCAAAGAACCTCGCCATCGGCCGCAATTTTTACCGCCACCCCTTCGAGCACAGGACCTACAGTTCCAGTTCTTATTTCATTCTTGGCAGGATCATTAACAGCAATTACAGGACTTGTTTCGGTTAGCCCATATCCTTCCAGAACATTAATTTTTGCAGCAAAGAAGAGTCGCGACAATCTTGTTTGAAGCGTGGCCCCTCCTGAAACAATATACTGGACATTCCCCCCCAAAGCTTCACGCCACTTAGAAAATATCAATTTATCAGCTATATTAAGCTTAAAGTGATACACCCATCCATTTGCGTGATTATGTTTAAATTGTATTCCTAAATTCACAGCCCAGAAAAAGATTACCTTTTTGAGATACGGCAAATCCTTACCTTTACCTATAATGCCATCATAAATACGTTCCATTAGCCTGGGAACCGTAATGAAAATGTGGGGTCTTATTTCTTTCAGATTATTGAGGATGGTGCCCATATTCTCTGCATAATAAATGCTGATTCCTTTATACTGGAAATGATAATTCAACATCCTTTCGTAAATATGACACAAGGGCAGAAAGCTCAGGGCCTTATGCCTACTATCGAGGTAGTGCTTTTTTGATGTTTCTATAAAGTTGCTTACAATATTATTATGAGAAAGCATTACTCCCTTTGGGATGCCTGTTGTACCTGAAGTATAAATGAGGGTGAAAAAATCATCCGGTTTAATTAACGACTTAATTTCCTCAACCATAATGATAAATTTTCCCGCATTTTCTTTTCCGAGCTCTATCAATGTAGTCCAATTTTTAACGCCTTCGATCTGGTTAAAAGAATAAATGCTTTCTATGGATGCCACCTTTTCGGTTAAAGGCCTTAGCTTTTCGTATAACATTTTGTCCGAGACGATCAGCATCCGTGGTTCTGCGTGATGAAAAATATAAGTGTAATCATCTGTACTAATGGTAGGATAGACAGGAACATGGATTACCCCAATTTGGGACATACCCATATCTACAAAATTCCATTCAGGACGATTGTTAGAGACTGTAACAATTTTGTCACCCGCTTTAAAGCCCAAAGTTAACAGGGCATAACTTATAAGATTTGATTTTTCAATATAATCGCGGGTATTATAAGTGACCCACATACCATTTTGTTTGCAAGCAAATACATCGGCCTTATCCGGATATTCAGTCTTATAATTTTCAAGAAGGTCGAACGTTCTTCGAACCATATCAGTGAATTAAAATCGCACAAATTTAAAAAAAGAAATCATTATATTTTCATCCTCACGCTTAGGCAGTTCCGATCAATAATCATATTACTATGAATAGCTTATAAACATTAACTTTGTAGTGATGTTCATCATTCTGCTACTTCAATAAACAAAGTAAAAGTTATTATTGTTGCTGTAAATGAAAATAATATCACAGACACTAAATGCACTGATATGATCTAAAGATTGCCTTCATCAAAAAATTCACTAAAAAAGTTTTAATTCTTAAAGGATTGGCTATTTTTGTGCCGCTTATAATAAAGCTAAATAGTAATTTACATAGGTATTTAACAGCTCATGATGCGACAGGCTTGGTTTTAACTTGCACTTTTTGTCTTATGTCTTGTTTCTTACGTCTTGTTATGTCTTAAGTCTAATATCTAATTCTTATGGAAGTTATAAAATGGTTTATCGAGTTTGTGTTACATATCGACAAGCATTTGTCTGTCATTGTGGCCACATACCATACATGGTCATACCTGATCTTGTTCACAATCATCTTTTGTGAAACAGGATTAGTTGTAACGCCGCTTCTGCCAGGAGATTCACTTTTATTTGCGGCTGGAGCCATCGCTGCTACGGGTTCACTTAGTTATCCGGTATTAATAGTCATTGTGCTTTGTGCCGCATTTGCCGGAGACAATACAAACTATTTTGTTGGTAAGTTACTTGGCAAAAAAATTTACGAGAAAGACTATAAGCTAATCAAAAAAGACTACATCATAAAAACACACAACTTTTATGAAAAACATGGCGGCAAAACGGTCATCATTGCAAGGTTTATACCCATTATCCGCACGTTTGCACCTTTTGTAGCTGGCGCAGGAAGTATGAAATATCCCCGTTTTATTGCATTCAGCATTATAGGTACGGCTATGTGGACATTTACATTTGTCTCATTAGGTTACTTTTTAGCTAACAATGCTTTCGTGAAGAGCCATTTTTATATCGTAGTTCTTGCATTGATACTGATACCGGCTATTCCAGCAGTATATACTTTTCTGAAACATGCCTTTGCAAAGAAGAAGGCTTCGTTGTAAACCCTGAGGGTTTGAGCCAGCAAATCCGCGTCTTTGCGATCAATAAAATATCCTACAACTTCGCAGCCTCATCCTTTGCTTTCTGGATGATACCATCGGCCTGCTTATTTCCTTCCTGCAAAATTTTATTGGCTTTGTTATCGCCTTCTTTTTTCACTTTTTCTCCAGCCTTTTTTGCTATTTCCTTTTGAATAGGCCCTTTTGCTTCTCTAACACCTTTGTCGGCCAAATCGCTGGCTTCTTTTCTGGCAGCATCTGCAGATACCTTTGCAGCATCGCGAACCTTTTGAGCTTCAACTTCAGAATCCTTAATTAATTTTTCTGCCTGCTCCTTGCTTTTCTTTTTCACATCCTCTTTTACTTCCGCAACTTTTTGCGTGGCCGTTTCTTTTAGCTGGGCTTTCATGTCCTGTGTACTGCCTTTACCTCCTGCCAAGGCAGGCTTAACTTCAGGTTTAGTTACTATTCCCAATACGAAAAGATCAAGGTTAACATTATCTCCAGGTTTAATATTCAAACCCTTTGCCACAGCATTATTTGAAAGATTGGTAAGAAGTGTATTCGCGGCACCACCAAATTCCGCACGTGGGATGGCAACCTTTATCAAATAGTTAATTGTTTGATCTATACCCTGATCTCCGGCAATAACCATTTTGGAGGTACCAAACTTGGTTTCGAAAGGCTTCAGGTAAACCCTGCCATCTTTGATCTCAAACTGAATATCCAGATTATTAAAGGCAATTTTCCGGAAACGGTCATTCTTTAAAACATCCGCAATTTTCACAAACATATTGGAATTGGCAACTTCTATACTTTTAGAGGTTAACCGGCCTTTGCCCTTCATAGTTTTGTAGATAGGCATCATGTGCTGATCTAAAGAGCTGGCTAAAGTAAGATCAGCAGAAATGCGTCCCTTACAGTTTTGTGCAACAGGAGCCAATTTGGCTACTGTATTGAAAGCAGTATAAGCCTGCGGAATATCAATATCTTTTAAGTTTAACCCAAAATTAAACTTCGGATCTTTCTTATTTTGCGTGTTATATTCGCCATTCATTACCATACTCCCCTCTAGCAGGTTCATTCCTAAATTTTTTAGAATTGCCGTACTGTTGCGAATAATGATCATACCCTGTGCATCATTTATTTTCAACTTATCATAATTAATCTGATCGATTTTAGCATTCATGGTAAAATTGATATTGCTAGGAACTTCAAAAACAGTAAGTTGTGTAGTGTCCGTAGGCTTAGGCTGGGTGGTTGTTTCACCGCTACTCATAAACTCATTCAAATCAAGCAATTTTGAGCCAAAATTGAGTTTTCCCAATAACGTATCATTTTTGAAGACATAAGGAATAAGGTTTTCGAGTTTCCCACTTAACTGAATATCACTCCTGCCTAGGCGGGAATCAAATGCGGTAAGGTCCACGAATTTGGGCGAAAAGTTCATATTAGCGTTGAGAATCTTAACCCCTTGTGGAAAACTTTTATTGGCAAATTCAAAATTCGTGAGTTTTAACGAACCATCAGCTTTAAAGTCCTCATACTTACTTTGTGTAATCGACGACATCTTGCCCATTATATCAATATTGCTTTCTAACACACCTTTTAATGTAAGACTATCGAGTTGAACCACGTCAGAAAGTGTGCTAAAATCGATCTTTCCTGTAAAGTTTCCGACTATATCCATATCGCTGATAGGGGTCTTCAGGTGGAGGACGATATCGAAAGGATTATTGGCAATTTCGAGATGGAATTTATTAACATCAACGGTTGAATTATCATTCTGAACGCCATCGTAAAATAATTTCATATCCAAGTCAATATTATTAACGGATTTAGGTAAAGAGGGATATTTGAACATGGCGTTTTCCACAATTAACCGGAGACCTACATTGGGCATCTTCTTACCTGCATATATTCCCTTTGCAAAACCATCGAGTTTTAAACTTCCTGTTGTTTGAATGGAAGCATAATCCTTCATGTAAATGGCAGGTACCATCGAAAGCAATGTTTTGAAATCGGCCTTGTTTGTATTGAATTTCATATCCACATCAATGGTATCCTTAGGCATCTTTACAACACCTGCAAGACTCATAGATAATTCATTCATTTTTATTTCGTTATCCTTAATAGTATAAACGGAATTAGCCATATCTGCACTCAACTGAGCAATGAATCCAAACTTAACTTTCTTCAGATACTTGATACCCTGCATCGTAAAATCTATCGATTCGATGGAAGTTTTTATACTCATATCCGTTGTTTTAGCTGAGAAATTGCCGGAGAGTAAAAAGTTTAAGTCCTTAATATCGGCACTCATTTTTGAGGTGTCGTCCTGATACTTAATATAGGCATGGGTAATCTCAAATTTTTTCAGATTTGCATTAAAATCAAGTGGTTTGCTTGAAGTCGTGTCTGTTACTGTTGGCTCCGTGCTTGGTTTCATAATGTCCCAGTTAGTCTTGCCGTTTTTCAATACTTTTGCAGTTATCCTGGGGCTATCCAAAAGAATCGATTTTACCTTAATATTTTTCATTTTAATTGCGCTAATGATGTCTACCTTGAGCACAAAAGATTTAAAGGAAATTAACGTATCCTTGTCAAATTCACCTGTACCAACTACAGAAAGGTTATCGAGACCAATATAAACATTCGGAAAACTTCGTATAAAGGATAATCTGAAATCGCCAAATTTCACTTTGGCATTAACTGATTTATTAATTTCACTCTCAACCAAATTCTTGATAGGTTTTTTAAAAAAAATAGGTATCACAATCAAAATAATCAGTAAAAGGGCAATAAAAATTCCTAAGACTTTCAGTATCTTTTTCATTGGTATGTGTTATTTAGTTAATATTTGCTCGATTGTAATACGGTTTAAACGCGTTTTGGTTTATTATTTAGTGAAAGTATAAAAAATATCGCAATCTGGGATAATGAGAAAGAAAATATATGATAACCACTTATGCAAAAGAAGCTTGAAGTAAAAAGTCAAAAAAAGAATATGATTTGAATAAAATTTTGTAATTTCAAACTTCCAAAATAATGAAAATAGTTTATATAGCTCCAATCTGCCAAGCGACTAACCCAAAAGATAAATTTGAATCGTCTTTTACTGGCAGCAATAAAAACGTTTCTAAAAGAGAATATTAACCTAATGTAACCTACAGTTTTTGTTTTATTTATTATACTTATTTGGAATGAAGATGAATAAGTTATTCTTCATTAATCCTTTGGAAATATTCTAAAAGATTTTATGTAATTTCGCACTCTTAAAAAATTTAACGATAATTATTATATCATAGTAAAAATGGCAAAAGAAAAAAAATTTGTTACCTGCGATGGTAATTATGCAGCAGCACATGTTGCTTACATGTTCAGCGAAGTTGCCTGTATTTACCCTATTACGCCTTCTTCAACAATGGCGGAATATGTAGATGAATGGGCATCGCAAGGGAAGAAGAATATTTTTGGTGAAACTGTTAAGGTTGCAGAAATGCAATCAGAAGCTGGTGCTGCCGGTGCAGTTCATGGTGCATTACAATCAGGTGCTTTAACAACTACATATACTTGCTCACAGGGATTATTATTGATGATCCCAAATATGTATAAAATTTCCGGAGAATTATTGCCAGGAGTTTTCCATGTATCTGCAAGAGCTGTGGCTGCTCAGGCACTGTCGATCTTTGGAGATCATAGTGATGTTATGAGTACCCGTCAAACAGGTTTTGCAATGTTAGCTACCAGCAGCGTCCAACAAATCATGGACATTGCCGGAATAGCTCACCTTGCATCGATTAAATCGCGTGTTCCGTTCATGCATTTCTTCGATGGTTTCCGTACTTCTCATGAAATTCAGAAAGTGGAAGCTGCAAATCAGGAGGATATGGCTAGTTTACTCGATTGGGATGCCTTGAAAGCTTTCCGTGAACGTGCTCTGAATCCTGAGCATCCTGTAACTCGTGGTACAGCTCAAAATCCTGATATTTATTTCCAATCGCGCGAAGCGGCCAATAGCTTTTATGCCGGTCTGCCCGACCTCGTGGAAGAATACATGCAAAAGTTCAGTCAAATAACAGGTCGTGAGTATCATCCATTTACATATTATGGTGCACCCGATGCTGAGAACGTAATTGTAGCTATGGGGTCAGTTACCGAAACTGTGAAGGAAGTAATTGATTATTTACAGGCTAAAGGCGAAAAACTTGGTTTAATCACGGTTCATCTGTACCGTCCTTTCTCTGAAAAATACCTCTTAAAAGTATTTCCGAAAACCGCCAAACGTGTTTGTGTTCTCGACAGAACCAAAGAGCAAGGTGCAAACGGCGACCCCCTTTACCTCGATGTAAAGGATATTTTCTATGGAAAAGAAAATGCGCCCCTGATTGTAGGTGGTCGCTATGGGTTAAGCTCCAAAGATACTACACCGGCTCAAATCCTTTCGGTTGTTGAAAACCTGAAAATGAAGGAACCTAAGAACCAATTTACGGTTGGTATTGTAGACGATGTTACTTTCAAATCACTTCCATTGAAGCCTGAAATTAACATGACTTGCAAAGGCACATTCCAGGCTAAATTCTATGGTTTAGGCTCCGATGGTACTGTAGGTGCCAACAAAAACTCAATCAAAATTATTGGAGATACCACTGATAAGTATTGCCAGGCTTATTTTGCTTACGATTCAAAAAAATCGGGCGGTATTACAGTTTCCCACTTACGTTTTGGCGATATGCCGATTCGTTCGCCATATTTGGTGGGCACTCCCGACTTTGTGGCATGCCATGTTCCTGCTTATCTGCAAAAATACGACATGCTCAAGGGATTGCTGAAAGGTGGTACATTTCTTCTCAACAGTATCTGGAGTGCTGAAGAGACACCCAATCACCTGCCGGATAGTGTTAAAAAATACCTGGCTGAAAACGAAATTAATTTCTACATCATAAACGCTACTAAGATTGCCGAAGAAATTGGTTTGGGTAACCGCACCAATACGATCATGCAATCAACATTTTTCAAAATTGCCAATGTAGTTCCTTACGAAAAAGCTATCGATTACATGAAAAAGGCTATTGTTAAGGACTTTGGCAAGAAAGGCGAAGAAGTTGTTAAGATGAACTATGCTGCTGTTGACCATGGTGGGGATGCTGAAAAGATTGTTGTTCCGGCTGAATGGAAAAACTTAGTGGTTAAAGCTGAAGTTGAAGATAAGAATATTCCTGAGTTCATTCGTAACGTGGTTAGCCCCATAAACAATCTTAAGGGCGACGATCTTCCGGTTAGCGCTTTCAAAGGTCGCGAAGACGGAACATTTCCTGCAGGTACTGCTGCCTTTGAAAAACGTGGTATTGCAGTAAATGTGCCCGAATGGATTTCTGATAACTGTATCCAGTGTAACCAGTGTGCTTATGTTTGTCCTCACGCTGCTATACGTCCATTCCTGCTAGATGCAAAAGAACTTGCCGGAGCTCCTGCTAATACTATTGTTAAGAAACCTATTGGTAAACAACTTGAAGGTCTCAACTTCCGCATTCAGGTGAGTGCGCTCGACTGCACTGGCTGCGGAAACTGCGCCGATGTATGTCCTGCCAAAGTTAAAGCGCTCGAAATGAAACCGCTCGCAACACAGCAAGCTGAAATAGGCCGTTTCGACTACATGACTAAAAGTGTAACTTACAAAGATACTTTATTACCAAAAGAACAAACTATTAAAAACAGCCAGTTTGCGCAACCTTTGTTTGAATTTTCAGGTGCCTGTGCTGGTTGTGGCGAAACACCCTATATCAAACTTATCACTCAGTTGTATGGCGACCGGATGATTGTTGCCAATGCCACAGGTTGTTCGTCAATCTATAGCGGATCGGCTCCTTCTACTCCTTATACCGTAAATAAAGAAGGTAAAGGTCCGGCTTGGGCTAATTCATTGTTTGAAGATAATGCAGAGTATGGTTTTGGTATGGCAACCGGCATTGGTAAAATGCGTGACCGAGTTGCACGCCTGATCAATGAAAACATGGATGCAGTATCAGCAGATACCAAGACAGTATTCGTTGAGTGGCTCGATGGTAAAGATGAAGCCGAAAAATCGAAAGTGGCTTCAGCTAAACTGATAAGTGCCCTGGGTAAAGAAAAAAATGCAGTGGCCAAACAATTACTTGAATTGCAACAATACTTTATCAAAAAATCGCACTGGATCTTTGGTGGTGACGGTTGGGCTTATGATATCGGCTACGGAGGTCTCGACCACGTACTTGCTTCAGGTGCAGATGTGAACGTACTTGTACTGGATACAGAAGTGTATTCAAATACAGGTGGTCAAGCATCAAAATCGACTCCTATTGGCGCCATTGCTAAGTTTGCTGCTTCTGGCAAACGTATCCGCAAGAAAGACCTTGGAATGATGGCCATGAGTTATGGTTATGTTTATGTTGCACAAGTATCCATTGGCGCAAATCAAAGTCAATACCTCAAAGCAATCAGAGAAGCCGAAGCTTATCCAGGACCTTCACTAATTATTGCTTACGCACCATGTATCAATCATGGCTTGAAACTTGGTATGGGCAAGACGCTCGAAGAAGGTAAGCTTGCCGTAGCCTCAGGTTATTGGCATTTATACCGCTTCAACCCGCTTTTGGAAAATGATGGACAGACTCCATTCCAACTCGATTCCAAAGAACCTGAGTGGAGTAAATTCCAGGACTTCATTATGTCAGAAGTTCGCTACTCATCGCTTAAAAAAGCTTTCCCTGCCGACGCTGACACACTTTTCAAAGCCGCTGAGGAAAATGCAAAATGGCGCTACAAGAGTTACCTACGCATGTCGCAAATGGATTTTTCGAAATAGAGATAAAATAGATTCTAGATACAAGATACTAGAATCAAGACACCACAAAGAGGCTGTTCCTGCAAAGGTAACAGCCTCTTTGTTTTATAGACCTTCTAAACAGGATACTTGTTATTTTAAATCGTGAAAATCAGTAACAGTTGGTGTTGGGTGCTCAGGATTGAAAACACCGGCATTAAATCCGTTTCAGTGGTACTATAAAACACAAAGAGACTGTCCCTAAACAGAAACAGTCTCTTGCAGATTTAT
>CAYZNC010000033.1:0-29433 GCA_964478555.1 uncultured Bacteroidales bacterium
TCCATGAGTTCCTGTGGCGGTGAGAGAAGTATTAAGTGTAACTTGCTGATGTATCACATAGGGATCTGCATCCGGCGGCGCTGAATAGTTTTTTGTAGGATTTGTCGCAGTACTGGTACTTGAATCATCAAATTTCCAAAGGTAACTTGCTGCATTTACGGACGAATTCGTAAACTGAATATTTACAGTTGACAGACATGACTGGGAGGGTGAGGATGTAAATTGAGCGGTTACCTTTTCTACCGAAAATGTCCATTTGGCAGTGTCAGCACAACTTGTTTGGGGCGCCACAACGAGTTTAGCAGTATAATTTCCTCCTGTTTTGTAAAAATAGGTCGGATTTGGATTATAATTATTTGAAAATCCATCTCCGAAATACCAGATGAAACTTGACGAGCCAATAGACTGATTCGTAAAATTAATCATATCATACGCACAAACATAGTCATTGTTATGTATTGGTGTTGAGTTATCAGTGAGCGTTCCAATGGCTTTAACCTGAATAACTCTTACACTGTCAATAATAGTACTTTGGCATCCATAATCGGACTTTGCGGTAAGTTTAACGGCATGAGATCCCCAGGTTGTATATGTATTAGATGCGTTTGCAGTATTGAAAAGCGTACCTTCAAAGTCCCATGTGTAGGTTAATACACCTAATCCTGTAGAGTGATTAGTAAAATTGATGAGCACAGGAATTTTACAAGGATTCGTTTTATCGGGACTATACTTGGCATTGGGCGGGTTTGCAACATCTATATAGCCCGTTTTTTTCAGGGTTGCAGAACAACCGTGAAAATCCGTTACAGTTAGCGATATATCCTGCTTACCTTGATTATTAAAAATATACGTGGGCGATTGATCAGTAAAAGTGGGGCCGTTAATATTCCAAAGCCAGTTACTAATTGTTGTACCATCGTGTGCAAGGGATGCATCCTGAAATTTAACCGTAAGAGGGACACACCCTTTTACATGATCAGCGGTAAATTGAGGTTCTGGGCCATTGTAAACCGTAATGATCACTGATTTGGAACTGGGAGTATGTATACCGTCACTAACGGTGAGCGTTACTGTATAAGTTGCAGGAGTTGAGTATGATGCAACCGGACTATGTAAAGTGGAAGTATTCCCGTTGCCCAAATTCCAATTATAAGATGTACTTCCGTCTGTACCTGTACTTTTATCAGTAAAATTAACGGTTATGGGAGAGCATCCGGCGCTCTTATCAGTCGTAAAGTCTGCAACGGGTTGTGAATATGCAATATTCTTCGACGCAATGATAACCGTTAGTAATAAAAGAAGTTTAAAGTATTTCATGTTTTAGTTAGATATAGGTTTGATGAAACCTGCCTGAGCAACAGACAGAAATCCGCATGTTGTTTCTTCAATAATTTTCCTGTTTAGGTTATCTTCTTGTTAGTGTTATTAATCCTGTATGTTTCATCCTTCTAAATTAAAAAAAATATAAATGTTCTCCTAAATTGATTTACAGATTGGTAAAAAATATATATATTAGACAATTAATTTTGATTTTATAAAAAACCTAAAAAAACACCAATTAATCAATAATTCAAATAATTAAGGGTTGAATCTACAAAAAAGAATAGAATTTTGCTACATTAAACCTAAATATTTTGCAGACTACTAAAAAATTATTGTTGACTTTTCAAATGTTTTTGCTAACCAACTTATTGATGGGACAGGATATTCATTTTAGTCAATATTTTAACAGCCCGTTAAATGTTAATCCAGCACAAACAGGAAATTTCGAAGGCGATTGGCGGGCAGTGGTGAATTACAGGGATCAATGGAGTGCACTGAATTTGCCGTATCGCACAACAATGGCCAGCTTCGATCAGCAGCTATCAATTAATCATGAACATTTAAGCGTTGGCGGTTATCTGATTAATGACAGGTCTGGCAATCCTGTGCTCAAAACCAATATGGTATTTATATCCGGAGCTTATTATAAAACTATCAATAATCACCATTTAAGCGCTGGACTACAAATAGGTTATGTTTTAAAAAAGATTGATCAGATCACATTAAATGAAAATTGGGTTCAAAGCAAAGGCTCATTTGATCCAAATCAATATCCTGATGATATGCTTAGCTATCTGGATATGAACTTTGGCGTGAACTGGAAATATAGAATTAACAGATTCGATTTAGAGGCAGGTTTTGCCCTATTCCATATCAATCATCCCAAAGAATCGTTCTTTGGAGATAGATCGTCCCGGAGTCCAATGCGGAGCGTTTTGGATGTTTCAGCTAAAACGGACATTGCTGATGGTCTTTATGTGAAACCTGGCGTTTTGCTTTACTCCTTGAGAGGGGCCCGTGATATTATGTTAGGAAGTCAGGCAGGCGTAGCAGTGCAAGGCAATAGATATAATGTGAGAGATATACACGGAGGGTTATACTTCAGGGCTACTAATCCTGCCGACGCATTGATAGCTATGTTGGGCGTTCAGGTGCATAAATTTGCCATTAATTTCTCCTACGATGTAAACGTATCTTCTTTAAATAAATATACCAACAGCCGGGGAGCTTTTGAACTTTCAATAATTTATACCAGTATAAGTACCATAATAAAAACATTCACCATACCCTGTGAAAGAATTTAAATTTAGTATTTTAGTTTGTCTGGCTCTGTTAATGCTGAGGCCTGTTTCAGGACAGAATAAGATTGATACCCGCGATTTTTCCGCTAATAAATTGAGGAGTTACGGAAAGAATGCAGATCGTGCAGGTGATATTTATTCCGCCATCGACTTTTTTGAACCCTATTGCAAGCTAAGGCCTAATGATGCTGACATGAACTTTCGTCTGCTACAGCTTTATTTCCTTTCCCATGATTACCAAAAAGCTGAAAAACTTGCCGCTAAGGTTTATAAGTCATGGGGATCCGATTTTCCCGAAGCGCTTTTCTATGAGGCGGAATCAATGCAAGCTTTAGGAAAATACGCAGAAGCTAAGGAAGTATTTGGAAAGTTCCAACGTAAAATAAAGCAGCTAACGCACATGACAGTTAGTGCAATGCTGATAAAAAATGAGATAACCGGCTGTGATATTGCTCAAACGCTTATTGATAATCCGTTGAAAGTAATGGTAGAGCACTTAAATTCCAGTATCAATGGTCGTCACATTGAGTTATCGCCCATTGCCATGAATGATTCGTTACTGCTTTACGCCTCTTTGAAAACGGATACGACTTTTTATTTTAGTCGCGACGATACTTCCCATATCCCCACACGTCAATTTTACCTGGCCAGACGGCAGGGAGCTGATTGGACCGGGGGCTTGAACTTTGATGCGCCCATTAATATTCCTGGTGTAGAAACAGGCAATGGCGCTTTTTCCAGAGATGGAAACAGGTTTTATTTTACTCGTTCAGCTAAGACATGGCAAGGCAAAGGTAAAAGTGAAATATTTATGAGCCAGCGCGTTGGTAAAAAATGGCAAACACCGGTCAAATTAAATGCCATGATCAACGATCCCAATTACACCGCAACCCAGCCTACTATAGGTTATACTGCAAAGTCCAATCTGGAAGTTCTTTATTTTGTTTCCGATAGGACTGGCGGACGGGGAGGTTTGGATATCTGGTATTCTATCTATAATCCTAAACTTAAGGATTTTACAGAGCCTAAAAATGCAGGTACAAAAATAAATACTGCCGGTGACGAAATGACCCCCTTTTATGATTTTTCCACCCGGTCGTTATACTTTAGTTCTAATGGATTTCCCGGTTTAGGAGGTTTTGATATTTTTAAATCCATGGGAGAACTTCGCAAGTGGCTGGAACCAAGGAATGCGGGATATCCTTTAAATTCAAGTTACGACGATTTGTATTTTACCATAAGCAAAAACAGGGAAAACGGATTTTTGGTTTCAAACCGTCCCGGAGGTAACAGCTTTCAAAATCCTACCTGCTGTGATGATATCTATCAGTATCATTGGACCGATTTTGTGAGAATCTCTGTTACAGGAACAATTTATCCGGCTGAATCCGGAAAATTGAAAAAGAATATGGATCAATCTCAGTTAATTGCTTTAAAGAATACCATCAAACCTTTGGATAAAGCAGTCCTTTCCCTTTACATGATCGATAAAGAAACCAAAGAAAGAATCTTTATCGACAGGGATACAACAGGCGTGAATGGACTTTATAAATTTGAATTGATGCCTGACCGTGAATATAAATTGGAAATGGAAGGTTTTCAGTACTTTAATGAGCAAGTAAACATTTCAACCAGCGGAATAGATTTTTCTTATAATATTGAAATGCCTCCGATTTGGGTAAGCATTCTTAATGACAAACCTATTGTTCTTAACAATGTATATTATGAATTTAATAAATCTGACTTAACGCCAACAGCTAAGCAGGCTATTGATAGTACGCTTTATGAGTTAATGCAAAAAGCAACCGATATTATTGTTGAAATAAGTGCACATACGGATAGTATTGGTAATTTTGAATATAATAAGAAACTATCTCAGGATAGAGCTGATAATGTGGTAAAATATTTAGAGTCTAAAGGCATTGCCAGTAAAAGGTTGGTCGCTAAAGGATATGGTGCTGAAAGACCTGTGGCTCCAAACTCTCATCCGGATGGCACAGATAATCCCGAAGGTCGTGAAAAGAACAGACGAACGGAATTTCGCGTAATAGGTACTTTAAGCTCTCAAACAGAAGATATTGATACGGAAGAAATCAAATAAATTATGGATAAAAAATATTTTGTAGTTCTTTTTTCTGCACTGGTGTTTAGCTTTGTTCCTGTGTTGGCCCAGGATGGGTGTGGTACCGTATTTTCAACTAGTCAGAAAACACTAGAGAATTCAGTGGTTATTAGCGAAGGGAAAGCAACTGAGAGTCTGCCTCAGGTTAACCGGACATTATCAATAGCAGTTTTTGTAGTATATAGCCAAGGAAACGTAGCAGGAATTACAGATGTCAATATTCAAAATGCAATCAATACCCTTAATCAGTATTTTAACCCTATTGCCTTGAAGTTTCAAAAGTGTTCGGTTGACTATATTGATAATTATCAGTTAAATACTGAACTTACTCATGCTCATGTTTCCGGTAATAAAATCGTTATAAGCGATCATGAAAAGGATTTATTAACTTTGTACAATGTTCCCAATACAATCAATCTCTATTTGGTAAACGCAATTACTGATACGGTTGGTAGGCCTGCATGTGGGTTTACATATATGCCAGGTGATGCAGGTAAAAATTCAATTTTTGTTACCAAATCTTGCATATTGGATGGGTCTACTCTTGCTCATCAAATAGGCCATTTTTTAAACCTTTACCATACCAGTGAAATAAGTTTTGGCGTAGAGTTAATCAATGAATCTAATTGTAAAACCGCCGGAGATCGCTGTTGTGATACTGATGCAGATCCCAATTTAACCGGACAAGTGGATAATAACTGCGTTTACTATGGGTTAAGTAAAGTTGGTACTGATTTTTATCATCCTTCCACTAAAAATATGATGTCGTTAAGTCCTGTAAATTGCAGATGTGTTTTCTCCAGAACACAATTTTTAAGAATGATTGACGCATTAACCCGTTTAAGAACCAGTCTTCACTAGATTTAATCGTTACAAGTCATAATAATCATCTTGCAGGCATTTGTGTTCTGCAATTGACATGCTTTGTGAAAATACAAACAAGCGTTATCAATATAATTCGATTTATAATAGGCCATCCCGAGGTTATAGAAGGTTGCGCCATTATTGGGATTAAGATCTGAAGACTTTAAAAAGTCTGTAATGGCCTCTTCATAATCGCCATCTTCATAATGTATCAATCCAAGACTATGAAATGCCGATGCATTTTTGGGGTCTAATTCGGTTGCTTTGGTAAAATCATCCAATGCCTTACCCATTTCTTTTAGTGTTAGATAGGTAGCTCCTCGATTGAGATATAATCCAAACAGGTTGAATTTGGGTTTTAGAGAAATAGCCTTATCGTAGTCCAATAAAGCTTTTGCATATTTTTCCTTGCTATTATTTAGCATTCCCCGGGCATAATAGTATTCTGCGTTTGCAGGTTCCTGCTGAATAGCCTCGTCTAACAACCGGTATGCTTCTTTTGGATTTCCGATTTGATTCATCACTTTAGCTTTACCTATAAGCGCCTGGGGGGGAGGATTAGGTAGTTGAGAGGCATCCATATAGGCTTTTAAGGCTTTCAAATAATCTTTCTGTGAAAAGAGTACGTCACCGATCAAAACAAACGCCCTTGGACAATTTGCGTCTAAATTGGCTGCTTGCTCTGCATCCTTCATTGCTTCAGCATAATTTGTGAGGTAAAATTTTGCTTCTGCTCTGCCACATAATGCATCCACATTGCCTGGAGTGGTCACAAGAATTTTATTAAAATCCTGTATGGCTCCATCAAAATTACGGCTCAATAGTTTTTCATTTCCTGCTTTCAGCAATACATCAACCTGAGCATTTAAACCAGATACAAACCAAAGTAGGAAAAGAAAAGGCAGGAGTAAATGTTTAATCATAGTAGTTTTCAATTGATTATAATTTGATTTCTTATCTGGAAATTTCCAGCGGTTCTGATTATTTCGAAATATAAGGTATTTTTTGAAAAAATCATATTCCTGTTATGTAGAATCTGTGATGATTTTCATTTCACTTTAAAATTGTTTACTTTTCGTAACTGAAAGTGTAATTACTAATTATATAAAAATATTATGAAATCATTCCGGAAAGAACTTTGGTTTGAAACACCCCACAGACGTGATTATATCAATATTACGCATGAAATCGAAAAATGTTTACAGGAAAGTGGTGTCAAAGAAGGCCTGGTATTGGTTAATGCGATGCACATCACCGCCAGTGTTTTTATTAATGATGATGAAAGTGGATTGCATCACGATTTTGAAGTTTGGCTTGAGAAACTGGCTCCCGAAAAGCCATATTCACAATACCATCACAATGGTTCTGAAGACAATGCGGATGCCCATATGAAACGTCAGATTATGGGTCGTGAAGTTGTTGTTGCCATTACAGGTGGTAGACTTGATTTTGGGCCATGGGAACAGATTTTTTATGGGGAATTCGATGGTAAGCGTAAAAAACGGGTTTTGGTTAAAATAATCGGGGAATGAAATGCAGTACTGAGTAAAAAAAGTACTGAGTACAAAATGAGTACCGAGTAAAAAAAAAGTACTAAGTACTAAGATTTCAGTTTCTTCTTAGTACTCAGTACTTACTACTTAGTACTATTTTAGCTTGAGATCAGTAATTATATTTTGTAATTTTTGATCGAGTATTTGATTGACTTTCTCAAAATCATTGATGTTATTTAATGATTCTTTTACCCCAAAATAGAATTTAATTTTGGGCTCTGTACCGGAAGGACGTATTGAGATCTTAGACCCGTCTTTAGTTATAAATTGCAAAACATTGGATTTTGGTAAATCAATATTTTTTTCTATACCTTTTCCAACCTCAAACGATTTACGCCTATCATAGTCAAGAATTGTAATAACTTCAGAACCATTGATTTGTTTGGGAGGGTTTTGCCGGAAATTGCTCATCATTTTCTGAATTTCTTCAGCTCCTTCTTTTCCCTTCTTGGTAACAGAAAGTAATGATTCTTTGTACAATCCGTATTTTACATAGATGTCAAGCAGTAGTTCGTACATCGTTTTATTTTGTCCTTTGGCCCATGCGGCAGCTTCGGCAATAAAAGCGCAAGACATTACGGCATCTTTATCACGCACAAATTCACCTTCCAGATACCCGTAACTCTCTTCGCCTCCTCCGATAAATGTTGCTTTTCCTTCATTTTGTTTAATTGTTTCGGCAATATACTTAAATCCGGTAAGAACATCGTGGCAAGGAACATTAAATTCTCTGGACATATCAGCTATTAACTCTGTGGTAACTATTGTTTTTACAATATATTCTTTGCCTTTGAGTTTTCCATTTTCTTTCCATTTGGTGAGGAGGTAGTATATCAGAATCGAAGCAGCCTGATTACCATTGAGCAATACCATGTCATTACTTTTATTGCGCACTGCTATTCCCACTCTGTCGGCATCGGGGTCCGTTGCCATTACAAGATCAGCACCGGTAGCTTTAGCTTTGTCGATTGCCATGTTCAGTGCAGCAGATTCTTCAGGGTTCGGGGATACGATCGTAGGAAAGTTTCCGTCTGGAATGTCCTGCTCAGGCACATGAATAATGTTTCTGAATCCGATTTTTTGCAGTATCATAGGCACCAGCTTACCTCCTGTTCCGTGTAAGGGTGTGTATACTATCTTTATATCGCTGTTTTTTTCAATAGCCTCTGGAGATAGTGACAGCTTTTTAATTTCGTTGGTGTAAATTTCGTCGATTTCGCTACCAATTATTTTAATTTTATCTTTTGAGCCATTGAATTTAACTTCAGTAATACTTTTGATCTTATTGACCTCGTCAATAATATTTTTATCGTGAGGAGCCACAATTTGGCCGCCATCGTCCCAATAGGCTTTATATCCATTGTATTCTTTAGGATTGTGTGATGCTGTGATCACAATGCCGCTTTGGCATTTAAGGTGGCGGATAGCAAACGATAGCTCAGGTGTGGGCCTTAAAGCATCAAAGAGATAAACCTGAAAACCATTACCAGCAAAAATTCCTGCAGCGGTTTCAGCAAAAAGTCTGCTATTATTGCGACTGTCATATGCGATAGCAACCTTTATCTCAGAAAGGTTTTTAAATTCATTTTTTATGTAATTCGAAAGACCCTGGGTGGCCATGCCTACTGTATAAATGTTCATTCTGTTGGAACCAACGCCCATAACGCCTCGTAAACCGCCAGTACCAAATTCCAGGTCGCGATAAAAACAATCAATTAATTCATCCTGATTAGTTTCCAACAATTGTTTAACACTATTTCGTGTTGATTCATCGTAATTATCCGAAAGCCATAGATTGGCTTTTTCCTTTACTATTTGTAGGGTATCTAAATTGCTCATAAATTTGATTTATATAGTTTTTGGCATTTTATTCAAACACTTATACAGACTCGTTTTCCAGTAGGGTATTTCTATTTGAAAGGTTTGCTTTATTTTTGTTTTATTGAAAACGGAGAAGGCTGGTCGCTTGGCAGGAGTGGGATAGTCCTTTGATTCGATAGGTAAAACCTTGCAATTACTTTTAGCAAATTGCAAAATTTCCCATGCAAAGTCGTACCAACTGCAAACACCCTCATTAGAGAAATGATAAATACCGGATTTTACACCTTGATTTTCGGTAAAATCAATGATCTGCAAAATGGCCAATGCCAAATCTTCAGCATAAGTTGGCGAACCAATCTGGTCAAATACAACACGAAGTTCGTTTTTTTCCTTTCCTAACCTGAGCATGGTTTTCATGAAGTTATTACCAAAGGTAGAGTATAACCAAGCCGTGCGAAGAATTATGGAACGATCGTATTTTAATGCTTCCTGTTCCCCTGCTGCTTTGGTTCGTCCATAGGCTGATTGTGGATTAATAGCTTGGTTTTCGGTATAGGGTAGGGCAGATGTTCCGTCAAAAACGTAATCGGTTGATACATGGATTAAGGTAGCCTGCGATTTGGCCGCAATGGTCACAAGATTTTTTACGGCATCGCAATTGATTTTAAGTGCTAATGCTTGTTCATTTTCAGCCTTATCAACAGCTGTGTATGCAGCGCAATTAATGATATAACTGAACCTTTGGCCTTTACAAAAACTTTCTAACGAGTGGAGATCTGTAATATCCAATACATCAATATCCGTAAAAACGAATTTCCAATCGGGGTATCTGATGGCAAGTGTTTGAAGTTCACTACCCAACTGACCCTTTGATCCGGTAATTAGTATCTGAATCATATTTTAGGTAAACGAAAAATTGAAATTAGCATTTTTTAATAAAGGGAGTACTTTGTCCTTAGGCGATAACACTTCCTTTCCAGGGTTAACTTTCCAGTCAATGCTTAAACCCGGGTCACTGAAAAGGACTCCACCTTCAGAGGCAGGATTATAAAGTTCGTCGCATTTATAGAATACAACAGCTATTTCACTTAAAACAGAAAAGCCATGTGCAAAACCTTTGGGTACGTAAAGTTGCTTTTTATTCTCTGCAGAAAGCTCAATACCAAACCATTTTCCGAAAGTCGGAGAGTCTTTGCGTACATCCAGCGCAACATCGTAAATAATACCCTCCAGAACACGAATTAATTTGGTTTGTGCATAAGGCTCCTTCTGGAAATGCAGCCCCCGAATTACGCCATAGGATGATTTTGATTGATTATCCTGGACAAAGCGAGTCTTGATACCTTGTTGACTTAATTTTTCTTCCTGGTAACTCTCAAAAAAATATCCGCGATCGTCCTGAAATACCCTGGGTTCAATTATACACAGACCGGGGAGTGTTGTTTTAATTACATTCATAGGTTATCCTTCAATAGTAATAAATCCATCGTTTGCTATTTTTATCAAATATTCGCCGTATTGATTTTTCTTAAGTGGTTCCGCCAGTTTTAGAAGCTCTTGTTTATCAATAAAGCCTCGGTTATAGGCTATTTCTTCAATACATGATACTTTAAGTCCTTGACGTTGCTCAATAGTATAAATAAAATTAGAAGCCTGAAGCAGACTTTCGTGTGTTCCGGTATCGAGCCATGCCATTCCGCGGCCCAATAGTTTAACTTTAAGGCGATTTTCGTTCAGATACAGCCGGTTTAGGTCTGTAATTTCGTATTCTCCGCGAGCTGAAGGTTTTAAACTTTTGGCTTTGGAAATAACGTCATTACTATAGAAATACAATCCGGTAACGGCATAGTTCGATTTTGGTTCCTTAGGCTTTTCCTCGAGACTAAGAACATTTCTGTTGTTGTCGAATTCAACAACACCGTATCGTTCAGGGTCTTTGACATAGTAGCCAAACACAACGGCACCATCTTTTAGTTTAGCCGTTTCCAATAAAATTTTTCCAAAGCTGTAACCGTAAAAGATGTTGTCACCCAGTACCAGACATACATTGTCATTTCCAATGAATTTTTCACCAATAATGAAAGCCTGCGCCAGACCATCCGGAGAAGGTTGAATAGCATAAGATATGCTCAAGCCTAATTGGGAACCATTGTGTAAGAGGTCCTCATACAGACTGATATCTTTGGGTGTAGATATGATTAAAATTTCCCGGATCCCTGCCAGCATTAAAACCGATAAAGGATAGTAAATCATGGGTTTATCGTAAACCGGAATGATTTGTTTGGAAATGCTCTGAGTAATTGGATAAAGCCTTGTTCCTGAACCTCCTGCAAGAATAATTCCTTTCATAGTTCGTATAAATGTTTTAGTTAATGAACATTGGATTAACGCAAAGAACGGTAAAATTGTTGTAAGAGAAATGCATAAGCGCAACTTTTACCTTTTGATTATATCTTTAACAATTCTTTAAAATATTGTATGGTTTTGGTAAGCCCCTCTTCCAATGGCACTTTAGGTTCCCAATTTAATTGCTTCTTTGCCAGCGTAATATCCGGTTTTCTTTGAATCGGATCATCCTGTGGTATAGGGAGAAAAATCAGCTTCGACCTGGAGTTTGTTAATTGAATAATTTTTTTGGCCAGTTGAAGAATTGTATATTCATCGGGGTTTCCTATGTTTACTGGCCCTGTAAATTCATCATTAGTACTCATCAGTTTAACCATACCTTCTAACAGATCATCCACATATTGAAAGCTCCTGGTTTGCATGCCATCACCATAAATTGTTATGTCTTTATTTTGCAATGCCTGAACAATAAAGTTTGAAACAACACGACCGTCATTCGGATGCATATGGGGTCCGTAGGTGTTAAATATCCGGATGATTTTTATGCGTACATTATTTTGATGATGGTAATTGGTAAACAATGATTCTGCACATCGCTTTCCTTCATCGTAACAGGAACGCACTCCAATGGGATTAACATTGCCCCAATAGGCTTCGGTTTGGGGGTGAACGGTTGGGTCGCCATACACTTCACTGGTGGAAGCCTGAAGTATTTTTGCCTTTGTTCGTTTTGCAAGGCCCAGCATATTAATAGCTCCCATTACAGAGGTTTTAATGGTTTTTATAGCATTATACTGGTAATGAATTGGAGAAGCGGGACAAGCAAGATTATAGATTTCATCGACTTCAGCATAATATGGGGTGGTTACATCATGCCGGGCAAGCTCGAAATGGGGATTATCAATAAGTGGCAAGATATTATTTTTACTTCCTGTAAAAAAATTATCAAGACAAATGACATCGTTCCCTTCCTTGAGAAGACGGGCGCAGAGATGGGAACCAATAAATCCGGCTCCTCCCGTAATTAAAATTTGCTTCATTTTTATAATTTTTGCAAGGTTTCAGGCTTAGGCTTTTCGGCCAATGCAGTAATAAATAAAGCCCATTTCTTTCATTTCAGACGGTTCATATATATTACGACCATCAAAAATAAGTTTATTTTTTAAAAGACGTTCCATGATCTTATAATTTGGTACTCGAAACTCAGGCCATTCCGTAACGATTATTAAAGCATCGGCATCCAATAAAGTTTCGTAAGTATCTTTTGAAAAAATAATTTTTTCACCAAGAATTCTTTTTGCTTCCGGTATAGCAATGGGATCGTAGGCTTTTATGATGGCTTTGGCCTTCAATAATTGATCAATAATTATTAATGAAGGAGCCTCCCGCATATCGTCGGTTTGAGGTTTAAAAGATAAGCCCCACATGGCGAACACCTTATTTTCAAGGTTTCCTTCAAAGTGTTTATGAATTTTTTTAAAGAGCAAGAGTTTTTGATTATTATTTACCTCTTCAACTGCCTTTAAAATGTTAAGTGGGTAGTGTTGATCGTCGCCAATTTTTATAAGCGCTTTTACATCCTTAGGGAAACAAGATCCGCCATATCCAATTCCCGGGTAAATGAACTTGTTACCAATCCTGGGATCACTGCCTATACCCTTACGAACCAGGTTGATATCAGCGCCAACAATTTCGCACAAATTTGCAATGTCGTTCATGAAGCTGATTTTTGTTGCTAACATTGTGTTTGCAGCATATTTTGTTAGTTCAGCCGAAGCTATATCCATAAATAATAGCGGATGACCATTCAGCAAAAATGGTTTATAAACGCGAGTCATAATTTTTTTGGCTTCGTCCGATTCTGTGCCTACTATAATCCGGTCGGGTTTTAAAAAATCGTCAATGGCGTTTCCTTCTTTTAAAAATTCGGGATTTGAGGCTACATCAAAATTGATATTTAATCCCCGTTTTTGTATTTCCTGCTTAACAACTTCTTTTACTTTCAGGGCAGTTCCTACCGGCACGGTGCTTTTATTTACGATTACCATATAGTGATCGATATACTGACCAATTTCCCTTGCAGCGTTAAGAACATATTGGAGATCTGCACTTCCATCTTCGCCGGTTGGGGTTCCTACCGCAATAAATACAACTTCGGAGCAGTCCAGACTTTCCTGCAGATTAGTTGTAAATGTTAATCTCTTTCCTTTATTCCGGTTTATTAATTGTTCAAGTTCAGGTTCGTAGATTGGCACAAACCCATTATTTAATTTGTCAATCTTTTCTTTATCAATATCAACACAGGTAACCGTCATACCCGTTTCAGAAAAGCAGGTACCTGTGACCAGGCCCACATAACCGGTTCCAATAACAGTGATCTTCATGAGTTTAAAATTTCTCCAAAAGTAATAGATTTTTGAAATTATTTTCAGCTAATAAAAGGCTATGAATTATTTTATTTGTGCGCAAATTGTGAAAAATCAATTTAAAAGTATTTAATTTAGTGAGAATTTTTAAGTAACTTAGCTTATAAGTTTTATAATATTTGGTGACATTACCATATATATATGAAGAAGAATATTTTAGTTATTGATGATGACGCTACTATTAGGTTTTTATTAATAAATATTTTACGTGACTATGAAGTAATCTCAAAGGAAGATGGATACGAAGCACTATCATGGCTAAATTCCGGTAATGTTCCTGATTTGATTCTACTTGATATGGAAATGCCTAATATTAATGGTCGTGTATTGATACGACGGATAAAATCGAGCTATAAACACAGGCAGGTACCAATCATTGTCATGTCGGGTACAGATAGTAAGCTTATAAAAAATAATTTTTTAAAGCTTGGAGCGTCAGATTATATTATTAAACCTTTTGCCGACTTAGATTTTTTGGAGCGGGTAAAAAAGGCAATGATTGTTGGATAGATAATATAATATGCACATTTTTCACATTTTCCGGAATTTATTAAAAATAAAATAATAATTTTGCACCTTGATTTAAATATAATGTCTAACTTATTAAGTATTAATTTAATTATTCATGATTGACAAAAACAATGAAAACGAAAAGGAGCTGGTTGACAAAAATGAACTAGCTGAAACAGAGGCTGTTGTTGAAGAAGTGGAGATTGAAGACTCAATTGAAGCTGATGACGAAGAATCTGATGAGGAATTAGTTGAAGAAGATGCTGACGAAATTGCAGCAAACATTTTGAAACTTAAAAGTGAAAAAATTTCACTAGAAAATTTTGATTGGAGCAAGTACAATAACAAATGGGATGTCTACTCCAATGATGAACGTTCACAATTGGAAACAATGTACGACAAGACTTTGTCGACCATTGTTGAGAACGAATGCGTAGATGGTACAGTAATTGCCATGAATAAACGTGAAGTTGTTGTTAATATTGGCTACAAATCCGAAGGTGTTGTTAGTTTAAACGAATTTAGGTATAACCCCGATTTGAAAGTAGGCGATAAAGTTGAAGTCTACGTTGAAAGCCAGGAAGACAAAAAAGGACAACTGATTCTTTCGCACAAAAAAGCCCGTGCAATGCGTTCCTGGGACCGTGTTAACGCAGCCCTTGAGAATGACGAAGTTATTACAGGTTATATCAAATGCCGCACAAAAGGTGGTATGATCGTCGATGTATTTGGTATCGAAGCTTTCTTACCAGGATCTCAGATCGATGTCAAGCCTATTCGCGACTATGATATATTTGTTAATAAAACGATGGAATTCAAAGTTGTTAAAATTAACCACGAATTCAGAAACGTTGTTGTTTCGCATAAAGCACTTATCGAAGCTGAACTCGAACAACAGAAGAAAGAAATTATTGCTAAACTCGAAAAAGGACAGGTACTCGAAGGTGCCGTTAAAAATATAACTTCCTACGGTGTGTTTATTGACCTTGGCGGTGTAGATGGACTTATCCATATTACCGATTTATCATGGGGCCGCGTAAACCATCCGGAAGAAATCGTACAACTTGATCAGAAACTCAATGTTGTAATTCTTGATTTTGACGATGCTAAAAAACGTATTGCGCTCGGATTAAAACAACTTACTCCTCATCCATGGGATTCGCTTAGTGCTGATCTTAAGGTTGGTGACAAAGTAAAAGGTAAAGTAGTTGTTATCGCTGATTATGGTGCATTTATTGAAATTGCTCCCGGCGTTGAAGGTTTGATCCACGTATCGGAAATGTCATGGTCACAGCATTTACGTAGCGCACAGGAATTCCTTAAAGTTAGCGATGAGGTAGAAGCAGTAATTCTTACCCTTGATCGTGAAGAAAGAAAAATGTCACTCGGCATTAAACAACTTAAACCCGATCCATGGGAAAATGTTGAAACCCGCTATGCTGTCGGTTCGAAACATAAAGCAAAAGTTCGCAACTTCACCAATTTCGGTGTTTTCGTAGAAATTGAAGAAGGAGTTGACGGTCTTATCCATATTTCAGATCTTTCCTGGACTAAGAAAATTAAACACCCTGCCGAATTTACTCAAGTAGGTGAGGAAATCGAAGTTGTGGTATTGGAAATCGACAAGGAAAATCGTCGTTTAAGCCTTGGCCACAAACAATTAGAAGAAAATCCATGGGATGTATTTGAAACTATCTTTACCGTAGATTCAATTCACGAAGGAACTGTAGTTGAGATTTTTGATAAAGGAGCTATCGTTGCCTTACCTTATGGAGTAGAAGGTTTTGTTACACCTAAGCACTTGGTTAAAGAAGATGGTACACCAACAAAAGTTGACGATAAATTGGAATTTAAGGTAATTGAATTCAATAAATCTGCAAAACGTATCATTCTCTCTCATAGCCGTGTATTCGAAGATGTTAAGAAGGCTGAAGAAGCTTCAACCAAAAAGGCTACTTCCGAAGACACCAAGAAAACAACTAAGAAGATGAAGAGCAGCATGGAAAAAACCACGCTTGGGGACATCACTAACCTCTCTGCATTGAAAGAAGAAATGGAAGAACAACAAAAGAAAGAAGCGCAGCAGAAGGAAAATAATTAAGTTTCATATTTAAATTATTAATACAATGGAATTTAAGATCGAAAAACTGGAAAATTATACGCTGATTCAAGTGCTTGAAGAGAAGTTAGATACTCATATTGCACCGTCTTTAAAATCAGAGTTAGTTTTGATTTCCGGCAATGGCGAAAAGAATATCGTTCTTGACCTGAGCAAATGCCGTTATTGCGATTCCTCCGGTTTGAGTGCTATTCTGGTTGCCAACCGCTTATGCAAAAATGCCAATGGCATGTTCATACTCACCGGATTGAACGATGCAGTAGAACGTTTAGTTACAATTTCTCAGTTGGATACAGTATTGAATATTTCTAACTCTATTGAAGAAGCTGTGACCTTGGTAAACCGCGACAAGTAATAGCAAATTTTGTTGTTGCATGTCCTTTTCTGTAACTATTTTGGGTAGTAGCTCTGCTTTACCCACATCAAATAGACATTTAACCGCTCATTTACTCAACGTAGGTGAGCGGTTTTTTCTAATTGACTGTGGAGAAGGTACTCAATTGCAATTGAAGAAATATAAAGCCAAATTCAGTCGACTGAACCAAATTTTTATATCCCACCTGCATGGTGATCATCTTTTTGGTTTGCCCGGACTTATTTCTACATTTAATTTGTTAGGCCGTAAACATAACCTTCATATTTATGCACATCCCGACCTCGAAAAAATAATGAACCAGTTTCTGGCTCATTTTTATACACAACTGGATTTTTCAGTTATTTATCATTCCCTTAATTTCAGTTCGTCCGAAATAATCTATGAGGATAAAACGATTACCGTGGAAAGTTTCCCTTTGAACCACCGGATACCTACCTGTGGGTTTTTATGTAAAGAAAAACCTCGTATGCGGAATATCATTAAAGAGATGATCGATTACTACAAGATCCCTATCAGAGAGATTGTTAATGTAAAAAATGGAGCTGATTTTGTGACGGAAGAAGGTGTGGTGATTCCCAACAATGTTCTTACTCATGAGCCTGAGCCGTCGAAATCATATGCCTTTTGCTCCGATACAGGCTATACCGAGACTATTATTCCATACATAAAAAATGTTGATTTGCTTTATCATGAAGCTACTTACGCTGATGAAGATATACAAAGAGCAAATGATTACTTTCATTCTACCGCATCACAGGCTGCGACCATCGCAAAATTAGCCAGTGCTAACCGATTGGTGATCGGGCATTTTTCGGCACGTTATAAAGATATTACTCCGCTTGTGGAGCAAGCCCGGAAAATATTCCCAAATACCGAAGGGGCTGAAGATGGTATGGAAATTATGGTTTGATTGTACGGAAAGCAATTGGGAGGAAACCGCTGTCAGGGTGTGAAACCGCTGACAGGGTGGGTAGGAAACTCTGTCAGCGGTTTTAAACCCTGACAGGAGTTTATTAAAATGAAGTAACCCTTTCTGGAATCATCAAAAGATATTAACAAAACGGGAAAATAATCAAACCGATAGCAACTGGTTCAAATACCTTCCGAATAATCCTTATCTTTGCATCCTTTAAAGCGTACTTATAAATGTTGGAAAAAATTATTATTCTTGATTTTGGCTCACAATACACTCAATTAATTGCCCGTCGAGTCAGAGAACTTAATGTTTATTGCGAAATCTTACCTTTTAATAAAAAAATTGACCTTGACGCCTCAGTTAAAGGGGTCATTTTATCCGGTAGTCCTTCTTCGGTTCGCGATACTAATGCTCCATATCCCGATTTGACCGGAATTAAAGGCAAGCTGCCTATACTTGGTATTTGTTATGGAGCACAATATCTGGCCCATTGTTTTGGTGGAGAGGTATTACCTTCATCGACCCGCGAATACGGGAGAGCTCGTTTACAATTTATAAGTGAAAACGCTACTTTGTTGAAAGGGGTCTCTGCTAATTCCCAGGTTTGGATGTCGCACGCCGATACTATTGCCCGTATACCTGACAATTACGAAATTATAGCCAGCACCGCCGATGTTAAGTTCGGGGCTTATCATGTTAAGAATGAGGAAACCTATGGGTTACAGTTTCACCCCGAAGTTTATCATACCACCGAAGGCCTGATTATTTTGAAAAACTTTGTTGCCGGTATATGCGGATGTCAGCAAACCTGGACACCTGATTCGTTTATTGATTCAACCGTTCACATTCTTAAAGAAAAAATTGGCAATGATAAGGTAGTACTCGGGTTATCAGGTGGTGTTGATTCGTCTGTAGCGGCATTACTTATTCATAAAGCCATTGGGAAGAACCTCACCTGTATTTTTGTGGATAATGGATTGCTTCGCAAAAATGAATTCCAGAAGGTTTTAAAATCGTATCAAAATCTTGGGTTGAATGTGATTGGTGTGGAGGCCGGGAACAAATTTCTTGCCGACCTGAAAGGTATCACTGAACCGGAACAAAAACGGAAAATGATTGGCAGGGATTTTATTGAAGTTTTCGATAGCGAAGCACATAAAATTCAAGATGTTAAATGGCTTGGCCAAGGCACTATATATCCCGATGTGATCGAATCGGTATCGGTAAACGGTCCCTCGGCAACCATCAAATCCCACCACAATGTAGGAGGGTTACCTGAAGAAATGAAGCTTAAGGTGGTTGAGCCTTTGAATTTATTATTTAAGGATGAGGTTCGTAGAGTTGGAAAAGCTTTGGAATTACCTCCCGATATCTTGGGCAGGCATCCTTTCCCTGGACCTGGTTTAGGCATTCGCATTCTTGGCGAAGTTACTGCGGAAAAAGTACGAATACTACAAGATGTCGACGATATTTTCATAGAAGGACTCAAATCCCATGACTTGTATGATCAGGTTTGGCAGGCTGCTGCAATTCTGCTGCCCATTCAGTCAGTAGGAGTAATGGGAGATGAACGAACATACGAAAATGTAGTTGCCTTAAGAGCGGTAGCATCAACTGATGGAATGACGGCTGATTGGTGTCATCTGCCGTATGAATTCTTAGCAATTATGTCTAACGAAATCATCAACAAAGTAAAAGGTGTAAATCGTGTTGTTTACGACATCAGTTCAAAACCCCCGGCAACCATTGAATGGGAATAAAACAACCATAGTTTCAGGTTTAAGGTTTCAAAGTACAAGGAATTTTAACCCGCAACCTGTAACCGCAACTTTTTAATCCCGATAACCTGTTTCAGTACTTAAATTAATTTTAGATTATGCTCAAAAGATTTCTGATTACTGGATATCTGTTTATTTGTCTTCCTTCTTTTAATACGGTTTTCGGTCAATTTAATGATCAGGGATTAAAGTTCATGAAATTATTTAGTTTAATTGAGTCGCGATATGTAGACACGTTAAATATAGATAAGTTAAGTGATGAAACTATTCGTGACATGCTGCACAAACTCGATCCCCATTCCGTGTACATTACCAAAGAGGAAGTAGAAGCCATGAACGAACCTTTGGTCGGTAATTTTGAAGGCATTGGTGTCACTTTTAATATATTTAATGATACCATTTTGATTGTTTCACCTATTCCCGGTGGACCTTCTGAAAAACTCGGTATCAAAGCCGGCGACAGAATCATTAAAATTTCCGATGAACGGGTGGCAGGCATTGGAATTACCACTAACCAGGTGTATTCCAAGTTAAGAGGAAAGAAAGGTACTGTTGTAAAAGTTGATATCCTAAGGCCTGGCGTTAATGATTTGATGTCTTTTTCGATAACCCGCGATAAAATTCCAATTTATAGCGTGGATGCCGCTTATAAAATAGATGGAACAACAGGTTATATTCGATTGAGCCGGTTTTCAGCAACCACAATTAAGGAAATAAGGGAATCACTCAGTAAATTCAAAAAAGATGGAATCGTCAATATCATTTTAGACCTTAGTGATAACGGTGGCGGTTACCTTGATGCTGCGGTTGCGCTGGCTGACGAATTTCTTAGTGCTGATAAGCTGATCGTTTATACCTCTGGTGCACATACGGAAAAGAAAGAATATTATTCCACTGCCGGAGGTTTATATGAAAAAGGGAAACTCGTTATCATGATTGACGACAATACCGCTTCGGCAAGTGAAATTGTCGCAGGAGCCATACAGGACTGGGACAGAGGGCTTATTGTAGGTCGTCGTTCGTTTGGTAAGGGACTGGTGCAGAATCCTTTTTCGTTTCCCGACGGTTCCTTAATCAGGTTAACTATTGCGAGGTATTACACACCTACAGGTCGTTTGATTCAAAAACCCTACAACGAGGGTTATGAGGAATATTCAAAAGAACTGAACACAAGGGTTTCGAATGGTGAATTATTACACAAGGATAGCATTCACTTCGCGCAAGCTTCGCCATATTTTACCAAAGTGCTAAAGCGTAAGGTGTTTGGTGGTGGCGGCATTACACCTGATGTATTTGTGCCTGTTGATACTTCAGCCTATTCAGTTTCGTACCAGCGAATTATTGCAAAAGGTATTTTAAACGATTTTGTACTATCCTATATCGACAAAAACAGGACGGATCTTAATAATAAATATACTGATTTTAAGCAATTTAAGAACAATTTTAAGGCAGATAGTGGTTTGGTAAGAAGTTTAATTACCTATGCCGCCAAAAAGTCGCTGACGTTTAAACCAGCAGATTATGAAAGATCTAAGAAAATGCTATCGGTTATGCTAAAGGCCTCAATTGCACGCGATATTTGGAGTAGTAGCGAATTTTTCGAAATATATAACGTTACCAATGAAAGTTTTATCAAAGCCCTGGAAACGTTAAATAATTGGGATCGCAGTTTTTCAAAATAAAATCATGGTAAGTCTGCATATGTTACAGGACTGGGTCATAAAAAATTATATTGAATTATTGGGCTTAATAACGAGTGTTCTTTTTACGGTATTGTCTATCAGGCAAAAACCAGCAGCATGGTTATTTGGTATTCTCTCGGCAATTTTTTATGCTATTGTTTTTTATCATGCTAAGCTTTATGCTTCCACTGCGCTTCAGGGTTATTATTTTGCAATTAGTATTTATGGTTGGTATTATTGGATCAAGGGCTCTAAAGGAGAGGGTACGGGACATGACTTAGCAGTGCAAAAAATATCTCTTAAGTTAGCCATTATAGGATTAATATGTGCTTTACCCATTAATGTGTTGTTATGGTGGATACTGAGCTTAATGAACGATTCCTATCCTGTTTTGGATTCGCTCACAACTACGATCAGTATTATTGCCACCTGGATGCTTGCCCGTAAATACATGGAAAACTGGATTTTGTGGATTGTGAATGACATCATTTCCATTGGCTTGTATGTTTATATCAAGCTTTATCCAACTACCGTCTTATTTGTTATTTATACTGTTTTAGCAATTGTCGGTTACATTGAATGGAAAAAGGACTACAAAACGATAAAATGCTGAAAATTGTTGTAACTGGACCGGAATCAACGGGAAAGTCTACTTTGTCCGAACAACTGGCAAAGCATTATCATACTATTTTTATTCCCGAATATGCCCGGACATACGTGGAAAACCTCAAGCGGCCATATACATACGAGGATGTTGAACATATAGCCCATCAGCAGGTTAAGGAACTGAAGGAATATGAATACAAGGCAAACGGCATTTTATTTGTAGATACGTATCTGGTTATTACCAAAGTATGGTTCGATGTTGTTTATCAATGTTGTCCAAGCTGGATAGTTGAAGCCATACCGCAATCGAATATCGATTTATTTTTGCTTTGTAATACTGATTTGCCTTGGGAACCTGACACTGTGCGTGAAAACGGTGGTGAAATGCGCGAGAAGTTATTTCATATTTATCAACAGGAGCTAAACAGTTTTGGTTTACCTTACGTTATTTTGGAAGGTGAAGGTGCTAAACGGTTATCAAATGCCATTGAACTGGTTGACAGATATAAAAATTCCCTCAACAGGATTAGGGGGTAACATTTAATTAGAAACTATTTTTAATATTATAAATTACTCAAAAACAAACCTATTGGAAACAAATAAAGAAATGTACGATTTGGTGGCAAAAACATTTAAGGGACTTGAAAATGTGTTGGCAATCGAATTGAAAAACCTGGGAGCATCAGACATTAAGGTATTAAACAGGGCTGTGAGCTTTAAAGGTGATAAGGCACTTATGTATAAGACAAATCTTTGGTTGAGGACAGCTTTAACCATATTGAAGCCCATACGCACCTTTAAAACAAGAAATGAAGCTGATTTATATAAGGGTATATCCGAGATCGATTGGAGTGAGTATTTGAATGTGGATGACACGCTTTGTATTGATGCCACCGTGAGTTCTCCTTATTTTAACAACTCACAATTCGTTGCGCTGAAAGCAAAGGATGCCATTGTAGATCAGTTCCGTACTAAATTTGGAAAGCGTCCTTCGATCGATACTGAAAAACCTACTATTGTGCTAAACATCCATTTAACTGAAGATGATTGTGATGTGTCAATAGATAGTTCAGGGGAATCGCTGCACAAAAGAGGATATAGGGTTAATTCCACCATAGCCCCCTTAAACGAAGTACTTGCTGCCGGAATGATATTACTTTCTGGATGGGAAGGAAAGAGCAATTTCATTGATCCGATGTGTGGTTCAGGAACCTTGCCCATTGAAGCTGCACTGATCGGGTATAATATTCCACCGGGAATTTTCCGGAAAGAATTTGGTTTTGAGAAATGGAAAGATTTTGACAGCGATTTATTTGAGACTGTTTATAACGACGATTCCGAATCTGCCGATTTTAAACACCGGATCATCGGTTCTGACATATCTGGGGGAACGATTCGTATTGCTACGGATAATGCCAAAAACGCTTTTCTCGGTAACAAAATAACCTTTGAGGTTAAATCCTTCGAAAGTTATACTCCTTCACTTGAGGGTGGAACGGTTATGATCAACCCTCCCTACGGTGAACGCCTCAAAAAAACGAACATGCAGGAATTCTATCAATTAATAGGCAATCAGCTTAAACGAAATTTTGCAGGCTATGATGTATGGCTAATAAGTGGAAATAAAGAAGCGCTTGATTTTTTGGGTTTACATCCTTCCAAAAAAATAGTTTTGTTTAACGGAGCAATAGAGTGTAAATTCCAGAATTTCAATATTTATGAAGGTTCGTTGAAGGCTAAAAAAAATGACCAAATGATAAAAAAGTTAGATAGAAATACTTTATAATATTCTTATATCAGGTTCAAATTTATTAGCTTTGATAAATTTCTTATAAATCCTTTTTTGCATTAGGTATTTCATTTTAGGATAAAATCCTTATCTTTATATTAATGAAAGGATATTATAAAAATTAGCAATTTTAAATTGGTTGGTGTAATATTCAATTAACCAATAGTTAAATATTTGATTTTTTAATATATTTGTTTATTACTGCTAATTTATGATTGACCTCACACATGTAATATAAGCCTTGTATGAGCTTTAATGTTAAAGAGTATTATTCGCAATTGAACGGAAATGACGTATTGCTCTCCTATATGGGGAGTGTTACTTCTGATATCATTAACAAAGTTTTGGAAAATATTGAAAATAAGCTTGTTGACTTAAACGAAGAAATTAAGATCAGAAAAAAAATATATAACGTTATGGTAGAGAGTTTACAAAATCTTTATCACCACATTGAAGAATTGCCTTCTGAGATAACGGGAACTGAGGAAAATAAATTGGGCTTAGTGGTTATCAAAAAGTATGATAATAAATACAAAATAATCACCGGAAATTTTGTGAAATCAAGCAGAATAAAACCACTTAAAGACAAAATAGATAAAATTAATTCTCTTTCTCAGGACGAACTTAAGGATATGTACAAGTTTATTCTAAACCATCAGAAACTAACTGCAAAGGGTGGTGGTGGGTTAGGTTTAGTTGACATCGCCCGCAAAACAGGACATAAACTTGAATATTCTTTTCAGAATTTGAACAATGACTATTATTTTTTTAACTTAGATATATACGTTTCCTAATAAGATAAAATACAAGGTTGGATTATGGAATCACTTTTGATTGAGGGAACTGCGAAAACACCTACCGTAAGATTTGAAGCCAATCAAGGATTGGTTGAAATCAAAGGGAGATCAATACCTGAAAATTCGGTAGACTTCTATAGACCGTTGGTTGATTGGCTTGATAGATATTCCCAAAGCCCAAAGCAGCAAACTAAGGTTAATATTCAGCTTGAATATTTTAATACCAGTTCATCTAAATGCATCCTGGATGTTTTTAAGAAGTTGGAAGTTATTCATAAATCAAATCACGAAGTTGTGATTAATTGGTATTACGAAGAAGATGATGAGGATATGCTGGAAGCAGGTGAAGATTATGAATCCATAATTCGCATTCCGTTTAAAATGATTGAAATTGTTTAATGATAAACGCAGCCACGAAATCACTCGTGGCTTTCTTATTTTACTCCCTTCTGTCGGTTATTTTTTCTACCATTTGCTCAATACCATCCAATAATTTTTTCAACAACCTGAAATATAATACCGCAAAAATAAACAACGTAAATAGCCAGATAACCCCAATATTTACCCAAAGGGTATCGGCATATTTACCAAACAGCATCTTTCGGGGTGCATAAAATTGTGCTTTTAGAAATTTTGATTCCGGATCAAGATAAATAGGATCTTTCTTTTGATATAGTCGTCCATGGTATTCTACAATAATATCAACCTCATGAGCATTGGTTACAAATTCATTTAATTTCTCATTGTAATTGTTCATTTTCAATGAAATAAATTGTTCTTTTTGAGCCAACGTTTTTTCCAGACTGCAGATAACGGAGTCCTTTTGTTGATTCGCTTTGTTATATAGCCGGATATAGTACTTGTTCAGAAGGTCTAAATGATCTCTGACACTATTGAGCACGGTAGAATCAACATGAGGATGCTGGAGTTTATCACATGCTTTGAATTGTAAAATATCATTAGTAACATTTTCATCTAGCATTTCATTTCGCAACACAAGAAGATCATTGTTAAATTTGTTCATGTCTTCAGGGTGGTTTAGTTGTTGTGAAAGATACTCAACCTTATTTTTCAGGTTTCTGACCCAGTATGTCTTTTTGAAATCCGCAATACTCATGGCTTTATCATAAGGATAGAACCGCTTCTCGTAATCGTTTTCAATAAATTGGTAAACAGCCAGCGCCTCATATGCCCAACGTGCAGTAATGATCTCTCCATACAAGGGTATGCGATGAGGCTGTGAAATGGTAGGATTCAGTTTATCATATTTAACGATTACACCGCTTAAAATAATTTGCGGGATTACAAGAAATGGAATCAGGATGTAAATAGTTACTACCGTTTTGAAGCTATCGGATATAACCAACCCTATTACATTTGATGAAGCCCAGGCACTGAACAAAACGAGCCAGTATTCGAAAAACATTCCTTTTATTTCAATAATGGAATTTCCAATCCATACAAAAGTAAGCGCCTGTATAGCGGAAATGATAAAAAGCACCGCTACTTTAGATAATAAATAGCTCAGCCAGCTCAGGTTTAGAAATGCCTCCCGCTTAAGTATTTTACGGTCCTTAATTATTTCCTCCGCACTAACAGAAAGACCAATAAAAATAGCCACTATAACAGACATAAAGATGTAGACCGGTAGATTGCTATTATTATTCAGGTTGTATTTATCCCCATTTGTAATATTAAAGTACTTAATGAGAAAAGAGAGGATAAATGCCAGTAAAGGTGCTTCGAGGAAATTAATAATCAGGTATTGTGTATTGGAAATTTTTGAGAGAATATCTCGTTTTGCAAAAATGAAAAACTGCTTTAGTAGTCCTGGTATTTTAAAATTTATCTGCGGCATTTCGCATGCCGGAAATATTTTTTTGATTTGTGTGGAAAAGTAGTTGATATAATGCTGGTGCCATTCTTTTGGTGTAATCTTCCGGGTATAAGTAAGTTTTCCATACTCATTCACCACCCTTGATTCAACGATATTGAAAATTTGTTCCGAATTTACATTACCACAAACATGGCATTCACTCTCGTTCCAGTCAGCATGATGCATGCGCGATTTGAAGTACATGATCGAGTCGATAGGGTCGCCATCGTAAATAAGGTAGCCTCCGAAATCGAGAATCAGTAATTTATCAAACATCTTAAAGATTTCCGACGAAGGCTGATGGATGACTACAAAAACAAGTTTGCCTTTGAATGACAGTTCTTTCAATAAATCCATGATGTTTTCCGAATCCCTGGAAGATAAACCGGATGTGGGTTCATCGAGAAACAGAATACCAGGTTCTCTGATTAGCTCAAGTGCAATATTAAGTCGCTTGCGCTGGCCGCCACTTATTTTTTTGTTCAGCGGTGTGCCCACCTTCATATCCATGATTTCCTGTAAACCCAGGTTCTGAAGCGTTTCGATTACCAATTCATGAATTTGTTCTTCGGTGTGGTTATCAAAACATAGTTTTGCGTTATAATATAGATTTTCAAAAACCGTAAGTTCTTCAATCAGTAGGTCGTCCTGAGAAACGAATCCGACAACGCCTTCGATTTTTCCCTTATCGGTATGGATATTAATACCATTGATCAATACTTCACCTGAGGTAGGATTAATGGAGCCGTTAAGAATGTTAAGCAATGTTGTTTTACCGGCACCGCTGGCTCCCATGATACCAACCAGACGACCTGATTCTTCAGCGAAGCTCATTTTATTTAAACCTATCTTACCTCTTTTAAACCAGTATTCAATATCCTTAGCTTCGAGCGTTATTTTAGACCGGTGAAGTGCATCGAAAAAAAACGCAACCACATCACTAAAATAAATTGGTCTAATAAGCGGATTGCGAATACTTGAACCGGTACTAAAAACATAGACTTTATCCTGGCTGAGAAGCTGTCCATTGAGGTACAACTCGCTATGACCCATGTAGCGGATCAGGAACATATTGGCGCTTTGTACCTGTAAAACGGTTACTTGCCCATCCAGCGATTCGGAATATATGTGACGGTGTGCTTCAAATTTTAACGCTTTTTTGTTGTTGATCAACACTATTTTATCAGAATTTGGCTTCAGATCAGAAGACTTCAGCACAAAATCGCAAATGAGATCGAGCTCTTCGCGGGAAACCTTAAATAGATCAGATACCGTATTAATGAATTCAATTTCCTGATCGGTAATTGCTTCTATAACAGGTATATCAGATTTAACAAATTCTAATAATTGAACGAGAACAAATATTTTTTGCTTTTGGGTAAGTTCTTCATTAATTTCCGTGCATATTAATAAAACACGTACGGAACTGGCGGATGTGCGTTTTTTGGTGCGGGAAGTCTCCGCTTGTTTGATTTGCTGAATAGCATAATATTCATCAAATACTTTTAGATACTGTTGAACGATATCTGCATTCAACTGCCGTTTCAAAAAAATCTCTACTACAGTGCGTCGGTCATGTCGATTGCTTTGCGGTCGTGCTATAATCGCAAACAATTGCATGAGAGCCTTCAGAATTTGTTCACTCATATCGTAAGCTCTTCATTAGAGTTTATGCACGTTATAGATATTCTAAATTATTTCAGTCTTATTAAAAAAGACGAACGATAACCTATAAAGTTATACAACTTAAATTGTAATGATTTATAAAGTTAAAAATAATCAAATATCTTTCTACAGTATCTCCTTAAGAAAAAACGTTGAACGCATTTCTTTTTTATCCCTGGTATATCGAATGATAACTTTCTTACCCGGCTGTTCCAGAAAGATATTGATGATATCTGAGAGTGTTAGGGTTGAAACCGGTACATCATTTATACGTGTAATCTGATCGCCTGCTTGCAATCCTGCTTTATCAGCGGGGGAATTTTTATGGATAAACGATATTTGATAAAAAGGCTCTCCCGGCTTAGGTGTTTCTATTTCTATGCCGCTCATGTTATACCGGAAAGGGCGTTTTATATCTTTACCGGGGGCTATTACAAGTTTTTGATGCCGGTAATCGATTATAATATTAAATCTGCGTAGTAATCCCGATCCTATACTTCCATTACGGTCGTGCATTTTTGCGGAATTACCAAGCGAATTCGTGTCAGGATAATTGGCAAGTATGTCTCGAAATTCGAATCTTTCTATAGTCAATTCTTTTAACCGGCCCATCTGACCGGATAGCAAACCACTTAAACCAACCCCCAGCGTAATCTGTATGTTTTTTTCAGGAAGCTGTAATGCAGAATTTGACATCAGGTTAAGTAAAAGTGCGTGACTGGCTCCCAAATCCATCATTAATTTTACAGGAACTTCGGAATCATTTCCCTGGATGACTATTGCATCAACGTAAGGCTTACTATCAACGAAAGTTAGCGGAATGGTTACCTGGTCCTTCTGTAAGTTATACACGTATTTTCTGGGAGTATGTAATATTAAGTAATGTTCATCATAATTGATTTCAACTATAAAATCTTTAAACAAAGTATAGCCAATTAAGCCATGAATGGGAACCCCCAGCAGATTTGAAAGATTCGGTTCGTCTTCCTGCATAACAAGCAAATCCTGGTGCTGACCGATAATACCACTGATTTCAATTTCATTTTCAGGAGAGTGCCTGGCCGACATTCCATTACCTTGTCCTAATCCACCAACCCAGTATTCTTTCTGACTGTTTAGCTGAAGTTTAAGTACGTCTTTCTGATTGATAATTGTGGTGGTTACGCCTGTATCGAGGATGAAATTTAAAGTGTCTGAATTATTTATTTGCAACCTAATAACAATCAAATTGTTTATGAATTTAAATGGGATTTTGATGCTGACTTTGTTTTCGTCTATTATGTAAAGTCGTTTGGGGTTCTTTTGGGCCACAGAAGTACCTGTCTGAAAGAATGTCAGGGTTAATACTGTAATCACCAAAATTAAAACCTTAAAGGTCATATTAATTCCTGTTTATTCTATGATCCGTAACGGATAAAAACACCCTATATATGCCAAATTGACAATAGTTTTCACGAATTTACGACAAATTATCTGAATATTATAAGTACTTTAATCTTGGCAATGGTTTTGTATGTCATTATAACAGAAATTAAAAGCTAAATCCTATGAATCTTAACAATT
>CAYZNC010000034.1:0-29058 GCA_964478555.1 uncultured Bacteroidales bacterium
TTTGCTATTTTCATTGGTGTTTGTGTTTCTTCGCAAACATGTTCGGTTCATAGTAGTATTTAGTTTTAGTGTTTCCTGTTGTTAGCGTTTAATCTTGTTTATAGGAAAAGGTTCAGAAATAGAAATAAAGCCAGAATTAGCCCAATGAGGATTAGAAAAATCCAAACAGAAATCTTTCTTAATTTTTTCTCAATAGCAATCATTGAATAGTTTAGTAAGGCAATTAAAATCCATGCAATATAGAAGTGGAGGGTATATACATTAGGTTCCGTTTATACTAAAAACGAGTCAAATTATTCCTAAATTGGTTTTTCCATTCGGATTTTTAGTGTCAGATGCACCAAATTGTTAGTAGCTTAATTTTTGTAACGTCTTATGTACTAATTCATCGGACTACTTATTTGGTTTGAAATTCCTATCAAATTCTAACGAACAGATATGAAAATTACCTATTATCAGGTATGAATTGTAAGGAACAATGATGCTCTACATTTAGGGAAAGTAAGGTGAATTGTATTAAGAGACATCTAACGTAAGGATATGCCAATGTCATAAGTGAATTATAATCATTGGAGGATGTTCTTGGCATTATTCAGGATGTTTTCTGCCATATTTGGTTGCACTTATACCAAATTCCTGTCTGAAACTTTTTCGAAAGTGAGAAATATCCTTAAATCCAACAGCTATTGCAACGTCCGAAACTGCCATTTTACCTTCTACTAATAATTGAGTAGCACGTTTCAAGCGGATACTTCTTATAAATTCTCTTACCCCCATATCCGTTAGTGCCGACATTTTCCGGTATAATTGGGTTCGGCTAATGCCAACTTCCAACGACAATTTATCCACATCAAATTCACAATCGGACATATTTTTCTCAATAATATCTATCATCTTATTAAGAAATTTCTGTTCCGGATTTTCTATGACGATGTCCTTTGGTTTCAGAATCATTTCTCCGGAATATTTTTCACGAAGCATGTTCCTCATTAATAGAAGATTTTCAACTTTTGTTTTAAGTAAAATAATATCGAAGGGTTTGGTGATATAATCTTCAGCACCGGCAAGAATGCCTTCCAATTTATTGATTTGTGCAGAAAGAGCAGTAAGCATAATAATGGGGATATGAGAAGTACGCTCATCCTTTTTCAGGATTTTGCAAAATTCCTTACCATCCATAACAGGCATAAGTATATCCGAAATTATGATGTCTGGTAAATATTTGAAAGCCAGATTTAGTCCTTCCTTGCCATTTGTGGCTTCGATGACTTTAATATCGGGCTCAAAATGCGTCCGGATAAAATATCGTAATTCTGCATTATCTTCAACTACTAAAAGTATTTTGCTGCTGATGAATTCTTCGTTTTGTGTTATATCTGCAGTAACTGAATTATCTGCTATTTCGTTTTTCTTCAATAAAGTTTCCTTATCCATATCTGAATAAAACGGGAGATTTACTTTAAAAGTGGTTCCTCGTCCAATGTTGCTTTCAACGAAAATTTTGCCATTATGCAGTTTAACCAGCTCTTTTGTTAATGCCAAACCTATTCCTGTACCAGTCTGATTTTTTGCATTTTCAGATTGAAAAAAACGGTTAAAAATTTTATTCAAATCTGTTTCCGGAATACCTTCACCGGAATCTCTTACCACGATTTCTATAAATTTCTCTGGCTCTACATTATCTTTGATGCTGTTATCCTCTATTTCGAGAGAAAGGCTAACTTTTACATATCCGCCATCAGGCGTAAATTTAATTGCGTTGGAAAGTAAATTACTAATGATTTTTTCAAATTTATCCGCATCAAAAAGCGTGAATATATCATTTTGTTTAGATTCGAATTCAAATTTTATATTTTTCTCCATAGCTAACTGGGAGAATGAATATACGATGTCTTTTAAATAAAATACGATATCACCCCTGGTAAGTTCTAATTTCAAATTCCCGGTTTCGCTTTTTCGAAAATCTAACAATTGGTTAATTAATCTTAGCAATTTCTGAGCATTATGATTCATAATGGTAAGGTAAGATCTCATTTCATCAACCGGAATGCTGGTATTAAGCATTTTTTCCAGGGGGGCAGTTATTAGTGTAAGAGGAGTTCGTATTTCATGTGAAACGTTGGTATAAAAACTCACCTTCATCATATCCAGCTCATGAAGTTTCTTGGCTCGTTCGCGCTCATAGATCAATTCATGTTTCAAATGATTCCGGTTAAGTATAAATTTAAATAACAGATAAGCTAAAGTTAAAATCGTAAAAAGGACCAAAAATTTAAACCACAAGGTTTTCCAATAAGGCGGCAAAATTTTTATTTCCAGCATCAGTGTGTTTTTGTTCCAGATATTATCTCCATTTGAGGCTTTTACGAAAAAAGTATATTCCCCTGGGTTAATATTGGTATATGTAGCTGTGCGATTATAATCAGCTTCATTCCAGTCTTTTTCAAACCCCGCTAATTGATAGGCAAATTTGTTTTTTGCTGATTTGGCATAGTTTAACAACGCAAACTCAAGTGTAATCGAATTTTGATTATAAAGTAGCGTTATTGTCTGTGTTTCGGAAATACTTTTTTGAAGCACGGATTTTTTGTCTTCACCAACCTGAACATGTTTATTGAAAATTTTAAAATCAGTTAACACGATGGGTGATTCATATTCATTATCCTTAATATCGTTAGGATTGAAAATATTGAAACCTGTTAATCCGCCGAAAATTAATTCACCTTTTGGACTTTTATAACATGCCCGATACCGAAATTGGTCATTTTCGAGTCCGTCCCTTTTATCAAAATTTCTAAACGTTTCCTTTGCAGGATCAAAGCGGGATAAACCATTGATAGTGCTAATCCACAGGTAACCGTTGTTATCTTCGAGAATACAATAAGCCTCGTTGTTAGCAATGCCTTTGTTTTGATCATAGTTCTTGATGATTCCTTTATCTTTATCAAATAACGCTAACCCTTTGTCAATTGTAGTGACCCAAAATCTTCCTGATTTGTCCTCAAACATCATTCTGGTTCTTTCTTTAAACCGTTTGATTTTTTGAGTTTCTGGGTTGTAAATTATTAAGTTATCGTTAGTTCCTACCCATAGATCATGTTTGGAATCTTCGTTTATCCAAATGACAGCTTGATTAGAAATGACGTTATTATAATGGATGAATGAATTGGTTTTGGGATCAAATTTGTCCAGGCCACGCTCAGTTCCAATCCAAATATTTTTCCTGCTGTCAGTTAATAGAGCCCAAATTTTGTTGCTGGAAATGCTGAAACTATTTTCCGGCTGATTTTGATAATAGGAGATGTGCCTGGTTGTTAAATTTAAAATATTAATACCCCCCAGAAAGGTACCAATCCATAAGTTCCCTTTGTCGTCGCCCATCAATGCTTTTATACAATTACTGGAAAGGCTGTTGGAACTGTGATCACGCTCAATATATGAAAAGGTTTTATTGTTCCTGTCGAATACATTTACCCCACCTGTTTCAGTTCCAATCCAAAGTTTTTCTGAAGAATCTATCCAAAAAGCATAAGTTTCACCATTATTCATGTAATGTCTGTCATTAGGCAATTCCTTATAGCATTGAAAGACTTGTTTTTCTTTCACCACATAACTAATTCCTCCTCGTGTTGCAATCCAAAAATCACCTTTGGCGTCCTTGTAAATATTGAGGACCGAATTATGAATGAGGCTTCCACTTTCCCTTCCATCATGTTTAAAATGCAGAAACTTATTTGTTTTTCTGTTGTAAATGTAAAGGCCACCACGGGTTCCAATCCAGAAATTGTCGTTGTCCTTTACAATAGTTCTGATCGTATTGCTTCTTTCATTGGAAGGATCAATTATTACGTGCTCGATTTTAAACGTTAACGGATCAATAATAACGATGCCATTTTTATAGGTTCCAGCCCATATTTTAGTATCTGAATTTATAAAGATGGTGCTAATTTCGTCGTTTAAATAAGGAATGGAGCGATTCAGATTGATGATCTGACCTGTTTTAGGATCAACAATATCAAGCCCCATAGATGTTCCCACCCAAAACTTTCCAAACTGGTCAATTTGTATTGTTTTGATTACGTTATCGGTTATTGAATGCGGGTTGTTCTCAGCATGGCGAAATATTTTTAAGATTTTCCCTGTAGCATCAATCTGACACAATCCCGTATCCGTTCCTATCCATAGACATCCCAGTAGATCCTCGTTAATAGCATTTATGCTCCGTTCTTGTAAGTTAAATCTATTGTCAGCATTTAAGAGTGCTCTAAATTTATCCAGGTTACGATTGAAAATGTAAAGTCCCTTTTTCTCTGTGCCAACCCATAGACGTCCTTCCTTATCTTCAAAGATGCATCTTATCAATGCTTTCCCTAAACTAAGAGAATCAGCAACATTTTTTTCGAATACCGTAAATTTGTAACCATCAAAGCGGTTAAGCCCCTGATAGGTGCCAAACCACATCCACCCTTTTTTATCCTGGTGAATAACCTGAACCAGATTATTTGAAAGACCGTTTTCAATGGTAAAATTTTCGAAGTTTAGTTTTTCCGGTTGGCATTTAGCAAACGAAAAGGTTTTTGAAAGTAAAATAAATGTAAATGAGATTTTTAGAAAAATATCGCTATTCATGCATTTCATAAATCGTTTAGTTAGTAGAACCCTTAATGCAGATGATGAAATATGTACCCAGATTTATTATCCAGTAATTGTCAATAATGGTGGTTTCGATGAATGCAAGAAAATCCATGCAAAAATTATTGAACAATTACAGAAGTTAAACTTACCTATTTTTGTCAAATGTTGTCGCTATTAATGTGCCAAATTGTGATTGTCATAAAATCAACAAACAATGCATTATTTGACCATTTATACCATTGGAATCAATAAGAGGATAATTACTACAAATAATTACTTTTTCAAATAGCAGCAACCTTGGTTTGGAAACCAAAATCGCTGCTATTTTTTAATCTGGAATGCTTGTTTAAAAACAAAATGCCCATTCCTATAAAATTATTTGGCTTACTTTTTCACAAAACAAATTGTTTTAATCTCAGCGTTCATTTGGAATTTGAGAATATATAAACCCGGCTTAATGTCGTTGGCAGGAATACTGACGTTAAAATTGCCTTTTTCAATGGTACCAAAGTTTTTGCTATCGATCAAACCTCCTAGTTGATTATAAATATAAACAGTTATATTTCCCTTAGCTTTTAAGGTTCCGGATATGTTAATATCATTTGTAACAGGGTTGGGAAATAATACAAGTTCATTCCCAGCGGATGAAATAGCACTTTTGGCAGCTGTTATAGTAATTGTTCCGCTTGCAGTTGCATTTGGTGATCCTCCTATTGTTGTTACGGTAAATGGGAAAGTGCCGGCAACAGTAGGTGTACCACTAATGGTAATATTTCGATTGGTAGCATCGAGCGTATATGTAATTCCTGCTGGTAAACCTGAAGCTGTTGCAGAAGTTACATTGGCCCAGGTATAGTAGAAACTGGTTATAGCAGTACCCACAACAACAGTTTGTGAGGACGAGCCTGCTCCGTGTTTGGTTAATGTTGCAGCAACAGGGGTTGTGCTTCCTACTAGTGTAATATTGGGCGTTGGAGGCGTTCCCATGCCACCTCCTAAATAAAAGCTTACATCGGGAGGCTGGTTATAGGCAACATTTTGCCATGCAATACCTAAACGATACATAGGATCATGCATGAGAGTGTATAATCTGCGAGTGGTTGCTGAGGTAGTGGTAAAAATACGCAATTTGGTATTATCCGATGTTCTTAAAATTACTTCTTCGCGCCAGTCACCTAAAATATCTGCACTTAAATTTGGTGTAGCTTTGGTTGTGTTGTTTGATGCACAACCCGTGGCTGTTAGCAGTGTTGAACCGCCATATTTTGTAATCGATATATTATCGAGTAATTCCCGTTGATCATCTCCATCCCACCAAATACCAAAATTTACTGTAGAAGGTCTTGATGTCGCAATGGTTGAACCGGTACAAGAAAATAATCCTGAATTAATTCCCCAGCATTCCACGCCTTTGGTATTTGGATCCACATCGGCAGCCATTCCACGTCCTTCATCGCCGGTTCCTGAATACTTCCAGATAACCGAACCGGTTTTTGCATCGCGGAAAGAACCGGCAACATTGCCGTTAGTACTTGCATTTTCATGAACCTGCCATACTTCAAGACCAGATCTGTCCGGATTAAAATCACCAAGATGTAAAGCATCACCGTGTCCTAAGCCGGTAGTATACAGCCCTTTGCCATTATGATCAATGGTACAAGCTCCATATACAATTTCATCGTATCCATCACCATCAACATCGCCTACACAAAGACTATGACAACCTTGACCCGCATAGCCACTGTTACCGCTTGTGTTACTGTCAAAAGCCCACTGTTTGGATAATGAGCTACCATTCCAATTATAGGCAACCAAATAACATCTTGTATAATATCCCCGACACATAACAAGACTTGGTGTTTTACCATCTAGATATGCAACACATGCAAGGAAACGGTCAACACGGTTACCATAGCTATCACCCCAACTTGAAACAGTTCCTCTGGCAACTTCATAATTAATGGTTTGAAGTTCTTTTCCGGTTTGACCATTAAATATGGTAAGGTATTCGGGTCCTGATAAAATATAGCCACTCGAATTTCTGTAGTCAGTGCTATTATCCGTGCCAGCTGCAGCGCCACTCAGGTATGCACCGGTACCATCTTTGGTTCCAGGAGCAGTTTTACAAACTACTTCCGCCTTTCCGTCACCATCAAAGTCATATACAAGAAATTGTGTGTAATGAGCTCCGGCACGGATATTCTTTCCCAAATCTATTCTCCACAGCCTTGTTCCGGAGAGTGTATATGCATCCAGATAAACATTGCCGGTATAACCGCTTAATGAATTATCCTTGGAATTGGAAGGATCCCATTTAACTACGATTTCGTATTTACCATCGCCATTCAAATCACCAACACTACAATCATTAGGTGAATATGTGCAGGTTGTACCATCAGGCATAGTCATGCTTGAGGGTACCTGCAGTGGGATATCCAGGTAGTTGGAGGCCCACACGCTAACTGTTGGAGATGCTACCTGTTCCACTCCGTTTATTACAGCCCTAACATAGTAAGTAGAACTTGTAGTTCCCGATGCATCTGTGTAATTTGTTGCGCCGGTGATTGGAGAAGAATTAAGCAGCGTTGAACCCCTGTAAAGGTTATAGCTAACGCCCGACCATTCGGTTCCAAGAACACGCCAACTAAGAAAGACACCAGTACTTACCTTTACCGCTACTAGTCCGCGGTCAAGGTTTTCCATTTGACGCTGTGCCAGGGTACTACTAGTTAACAGGATTAAACCAACCAGGTGTAACCCGATTTTTGTTATTACTTTTTTCATCATAAGTTAGTTAGTTAATTTTTAATAAAAATGAAATATTAGAATTCAGTTATACTTATATAGTCAACGTTTGCTGATCCGTTTATAGTCGTTGCTTCATGTCCTATGGTGTAGGTAACTGGTTTACTGAATCAACATCTTTTTTGTGATTAATTTTCCGTCAATTGTTAATTGCGCAATATATATTCCTGAACTTAACTCCTGTTTTTCCAGGTTAAAGTTATGGGTACCTGCAGGTAAATAACTATTAACCAAAACCTTAATTTCCTGCATTTGGATATTAAATATTTTGAAGGTAACAAGTGAAGAGGCTTTTAAATTAATCTGAATGTTCGTATTGTAACAGAATGGGTTAGGGTAAATGATAAGTGGTGTAACATCCATTACAATAGTCGTTAAACTTTGCGTAGTATCTTTGAAATTAGCTATAATATTTTTGCTGTTATCCACTGTAATTGTTAAAGGATTTGCTGTGCTCGTAACCGAACCACTCCATCCATCAAACTTCCATCCTGCAGCTGGAGTTGCAGTAATTACCTCAAAAGAACCAGCAAAAAAAGAATTGATTCCGTAAGGATCTACAGAACCACCGTTAGCTGGATATACGTCAGTTGAGAGGGTAAAAGAATTTACATTTCTATACCAGCGAAGATCGCCAATAATTCCTCCTATGGTTGAAGCTGTTGCCAGTGGAGATGTTGAATTTATGCCAAAATTATTTGCCGTGGTATCAGGGAAAATCAAATCGGTTAATACTAACCCGGGCAAAGTTAAATCGTTAATTATTGAGCTGGTTGCAGATGATTGATTGTAAGTTCCGAAGTTTACCACCAGGTTATTTTCGGCAATCAGGTTTCCGCCTGTTGCGGTAAGAACATTAGGGGCAGCGGGGGCACTCTTTGAGTATTTTGTAATAATATTATTCCGAAATATAAAATTTGAGGATGTACTATTGGTAGAAGCTGAATAACAAATGGCATAACTGTTTTTCGACCATCCAAACACAGTATTGTTCTCAAAATCGAAATTTAAAACATTGGTAGAAAGCGTTACCTGAGGTCTGAAAAAGCTTTCAGAGCCATAGTTTTTTACAATTGTATTATTATTAACGGTTACATTCTGGACATAAAATTTAGGGTAGAGCAAACAATATCCGCTTGCCCCGTTTTGAGTGATAAAACAGTTGGTGATTTCCAGGTTAACTAAATTTGTAATGGTGGTGTTTCCTCCTCGCACTAAACAGCGACCAATGTTCCTTATTGTATCGTTCCGGAATGCCAGCAGCGAAATGTTTCCAAAATTATTTCCGTCTACAAAATACAAATTAGAGGTACCTCCATAACCTCGATCGATAACAATTCCATCAAAAATTAAACTGCAATCGTTGTCAGTAGAAGATGATCCTCCAACGGAGCAATTCATGATAACACTACCGGTTCCGGACGCTTTAAGTATTAACGTCTTATTGTTTTGAAACGCTATGGCTGAGGTATACAATCCTCCTGCCAGATATAATGTATCACCAGACAACGCTGAGGTCATTACTGTTGAAATATTGGAAGGGGTTACAGCCCAGTGTCCGTAATGGCGTGCAAATACAGCATGAATAGTATCGTTTTTTGTTACAACATAATTTATTGAATCGGATGTTGAAATGTTAATTCCGTTGATATCTGTCCATTTGACAAAAGACCAGCCCGCATTGCTTACAGCTTTGGCAGGAATTCGTGCTCCTCCAATGAAAGTACCGTTGGTTGCGTACTTAATTGTTCCGGCAATGGAAGGAACTACAACAAAATTGGCAGTGTGATTTGTACCGATTGCATACACGGCTTTTAAAGTAGTGTTCGATGTTATGTTAAAGGTATACTGATTTGAAGTGGAAACTGTATTTCCGTCGCCATCTTCCCAACGAACAAAATCAGTTCCAACGTTAGGTAATGCCAGGATAGTAACACTTTCGCCAGGGACATAAACTCCACTGAAAGGAATGGTTACTCCGTTGGAATTTGCAATTGTTGATAAGGTTACGGCGTCATATTGATAACGGGTAATGCTGTCCACCAGGCTGTTCAGATAAATCTCTAAGTTTGTATAAAGGCCATTCAGAGTAGTTAAACTTCCATCATTAACGGATGGATTGAGACCATTTGCAGTTTCCCATGCATCAGGGATTCCATCGTCATCGGAATCTAAAGGTGGAGTAAGTGTTTTAAGTATAGGCCATGGACTCCAGTTCGCTGGAGCATTTGCCGGTTTTATGTCATTCTGGCTATCTATTAATCCGGGCTTAGGGTAGCCAACGCTTTTCCAATTGATAGTGGTATCTGATAAAATAGCTTTCCCATTGATTATAGTACCTGCTTTATAACTTACGGTTCCTAAACCATTGTAAGACGACAATCCTTTATAGGCTGCAGTGCCGTTCTTGGTTTCATTCAATATCCGAATGTCCAAACTATCGCGACTTTTATTGCAGCCAACGTATTGTAAAACTTTATCATAAGCAACTTGAGCTGTTGTTGTCTGAATTCCTGCGGAAGGAAGTGGAGCAGACAATCTTATGGCTGCTTTTTGGGCTGCAGGATCTGTAAACAGGCTAGCGTCTATTTGGTTATATATGCCATACGTCCAGTTGTCAGCATTCACGTTATTGATGTTGGCTTTATCCGTAGGGGATGTTGAAGTGGAAGGGTCGAAATAGTTACCATCAACATAATATTTCCCCCAAACTTTATAAATGGCATAATTACCATCGGTAGGATTTGATGATGTTACGTCTAGCCCTATATTACAGATTCTGGTTCTTACAATACTGCTTGTTTGTGTTGCAGGGCCAGGCTTGTAATAGTTATTCACCATATTTATCTTCATACCGGCGGCTCCGTAACATCCATTACCCGACCAGTTGTAAAGAACGTTGTTCCTATAATCTACTGTGTCTTTTCCAACAACGTAAGGATTTGTACCAAACCGTGGCTCCCGGCTATCGTGGTGTGCCATCAGATTATGATGAAAAGAAGCATTCCAGCCTCCCCAAATGCCGCCGTAACCATGAGGACCTTTCACATGTCCTGAGAGACGAAGACTTTCAGACACTAAAGTCCATTGAACAGTTGTGTTAATATTCTCATAAATTGAACAGGCTTCATCAATACTCCAACTTACCGAACAATGATCGATGATTATATTTTTATGCTGCCTGCCACCGAGAGCATCGGCTTCAGCTTCATGTTCATCGCCCATACGAAACCGCATATACCTGATAATCACATTATCGGCACCAACATAAAAAGGATATCCTTTTATACAAATGCCATCACCAGGAGCTGATTGACCTGCAATGGTTAAATCGCCGTTATAAACACTGAGATTTGATGTTAAATTGATAGTTCCGGATACTTTAAACATAATAATTCTGGGGCCATTCTGATTTATTGCCCATCGAAAAGTTCCGGGAGTGTTGGTATCATCTAATGAAGTAACATATATTACATTCCCGCCTCTACCTCCGGAAGTGTATTTCCCAAAACCCTGTGCGCCAGGGAAGGCAATGAGCTGCGCTTTGGTGTAACCGTAAATTAAAGTCAAGCAAAAAAGTAGTGAGATAATTTGTTTCATTGTAGTTGTTTTAAAATATTTAATTAGCAGGAAAAAAATGTATGATTCTCCCCCAGTTGCATGGATTCTGTCCAATAGATAGCGGGTTTATTGTACCTGAAGCAAAAATTTGTACACTTAAAATATTAAGCAGGGTAATAACTTTCAAGGATTTCAATGCTTATTATTTTGGCGTAAGATTACTGATAAATCACGTAAAAATAGGGTCAAAGAATTCCAAAAAGTGGTTTGCACATACCAATCTTGCTTGAAGACTATCGTTCAAAAACTATGCTGCAAAAGCCCAACTTTTTCCAGAGTGACTACCATGAAATTGCTGTAACCCTTGTCAAATCTAAAAAGACAAGGGTTAAGTAAATCAGTTCACCAGTAAAACACGGTTAAAGCATAGGCGGGAATATCAATGATCTCTGTATCAAATTTTTAACTTACACATTCTACTATTAGAGAGTTTATTTACTAACCCATGGTTGAAAATTAAATTCTTTGCATATAACATCATATATAACTGCATTACAGCTTTTTAATTTCAATTACATCTCCCTTTTGTGTTGACAGGTCATACTCGTACACTTTTTTCAGGGCCAGCAATGGTTGGCCAGTTTTGGAATGGTTCAAAGGCACTTTAATTTCTGAAGTAGCAAAGAAAGGATTAGGATTAGTTCCCTTTGCTTCTATCAATCCTTTGCCTTTCAATGGAAAGTAAGAACGTATGCGACAATTGCCTCCGCATGAAGATTTTATTGTAGTCTTGGTCAATTGGCCATCTTCCCATTGGATATCAATTTCAAAACCACCCCTGGCTTTTACCCCTTTTATGTTGCCTTTTTTCCATGTAGTTGGTAACGCCGGTAAAAGATGAACGGCCCCATCCTGGCTCTGCAACAGCATTTCTGCAATACCGGAAGTACACCCAAAATTACCATCGATCTGGAAAGGCGGGTGTGCATCGAAAAGATTGGGGTAGGTTCCCCCTTGTTGTTTTCCGTCGGGTTGGATGGAAGGTGTTAGTTGGTCGGTAATGAGTTTATAAGCATGGTCACCGTCGAGCAGGCGAGCCCATAAGTTTACTTTCCATCCCATCGACCAGCCAGTGGATGCATCGCCTCGTGCTATCAGCGATGTTTTTGCAGCAGAAAACAAGTCAGGCGTTCGGTATGGTGAAATTTGGTTAGATGGGAACAATCCATACAGATGAGACACGTGACGATGATTGTCCTTTGGATTGTCCAAATCCTGCATCCATTCTTGCAGTTGACCCCATTGCCCGATTTGATTCGGTGCTAAACGCGTCATAGCTTCTTTGATTTTGGCAACCAATTCTTTATCGGTTTTAAGGATTACTGCTGATTTTAATGTAATGTTAAATATGTCAAAAACCAATTGGTTGTCCATAGTAGTTCCGGCCGACAACGAAGATGCACGACCTGAAGGGGCATTTTCGGGGGAAACAGAAGGGCAAACCACCAACCATTGATGCTCAGGTTCTTCAGCCAAAAAATCGAGGAAAAACCGGGAAGCTTCTTTTATTACGGGATACACTGATTTGAGATATTCCGTGTCGCAATTGTATTCGTATTTATAGAACAAATGTTGTGAAAGCCATGCGCCACCCATAGGCCATTGTCCCCAGAATGCCCCGTCAACAGGGCCGTTAATTCGCCAAATATCGGTATTGTGGTGCAACACCCATCCCTGAGCTCCATACATGACACTGGCGGTTTGTTTACCGGTTTCGGAAAGTTCGCGAACCATCTGAATCAATGGCTCGTTCATCTCGGTAAGGTTGGTAATTTCAGATGGCCAGTAATTCATTTCAGTATTAATGTTCACGGTATATTTGCTATCCCAGGCAGGAGATAGCTGGTCGCACCATATTCCCTGAAGATTAGCAGGTTGCCCACCTGGCCGCGATGAGGAAATTAACAGGTAGCGGACAAACTGAAAATATAAGGCTACCAATTGCGGGTCATTGCCTTTCGTAAATTTTTCGAGACGCACGTCCGTTGGTTCTTTAACCGCATCGGTAACGCCAAGGTCAAGGCTTACTCTCTTGAAGTAGTTTTGATAATCGGCGATATGTTCTTTTAGAGCCTGATCGTAATTCTTTTTCATCGCATTTTGTAAGTAGGCATTTACCCTCTCGTCGGCATCGGCGGTAATATCTTTGTAATTCTTAAAATTGGTTGCAATGGATATATAAATAGTAATAACATCGGCATTTGTAATATTCAGAGTGGAATCGGTAGCAGAAACAGCACCACCATTTGTAATAATTTTTACTTTGGCTTCGAATTGCACAGCACCCTTTACGGATTCCTGATCGCGGGTAACTCCTGTTAAAATAAGCTCGTCATTTCCTTTGGTCTTCACCTTGCAAGTTGAGACGTTGCCTTTTGTTTTTGGACTATCCATGCTTGCTGAGAAGCTTATCGCACCTGGTTTGTCCGCAGAAATCCGGGCTACGATCACCTGATCCGGGAATGATGAGAATACATTTGTAGTGAAATTAATTCCATTCTGGCTATAACGGGTTGATACCAATGCATTTTCTAAATTCAATTCCCGATAGTAGTTGGAATAATTTTCATGCCCGGGGAAGAAAAGTTTAAGATTCCCTACGGTCTGGTAAGACATGCCTTGCGAAGTTTTACTGATGAAATTCTTATTGACCATATCCTGGGCTTCTTTATATTTGCCTTCAAATATCAGTTTCCTGACCTCTGGCAAAGCCTCTTTGGCATTGGGATTGTCGTTGCGATTTGGCTGACCAGCCCAAACAGTATTTTCATTAAGCTGAATAACTTCTTTAAAAGGGTCGCCAAATACCATAGCCCCCAAGCGGCCGTTTCCTACAGGTAATGCCTCCACCCACTGTTTAGCTGGATTTGTATACCAAAGCCTTAAAAGAGAGTCACTTTGAGCAACAATATTGAAAATTAATACCCAACTTAGTATCAAATACAAAATAATCTTTTTCATCATTACTAGTTTTTAAGCCTACAAACATATCTAAACCTATTTAGACAGGCTTCTTTTCCTTATTGTTTTTTAATACTTTTTCGGATTTACTCTACACATATTTTTGATGTAGTTATTGTTCCATCCGACATGTGGTTTCGTACAATATATAGACCTCTCAGATTACCTGTATTGTATATCCTTTGGCCTGTTATGGTAAAATACTCCGTTGAAATAATTGTTGCTCCGTAGGGACCAATAGTTTTGATTCCTGAATTCAGGTTAACTATTCCAGACAGCGATATGGTTTTGCTTTCAATCCCAGATGATGTGAGCGTGATATTTTCATTATAGGTATTAGCATCCAGACCGGTTTTTAAACGGACATAAACGGTGGTTAATGCGACTGACCCGTTGTCTTGTGAAAGGGTAAGGGAGGAAGTGTACCCTGAACCGGAATTTAAAGATAACTCATAGTCGGCAGGGGCTGTAACCAAAATATTATCAGTGAGCAAAATTCCCGATACGGTGAAGCTTTGGCTAGTTGATGGGCCAGAATTTGCATTATAAGTAAAACCAGACAAAGAAGCAACTAACGTTGAGATAGAAGCTGGGGAAATAACAATATTATCAAAATATATAGTACTTGCAGCTGAAGCATTGGCCCTAAACTCAATAGTATTTGATCCGGCATTTAGTGTTATGTTTTGGTTGCAGATACCCCATGTACTAGTGGATGCGGTTTGGGTAAAGGCAGGTGTAGCTGCCTTTGTACCATTTACATACAGATCGATTGTGTTAATATCTCCTCCGGCAGCGGAGTATTTTGTTGCAAGAAGGTATGTGCCACTATTTTGAACTCTAACATTTTTTTTGATACTTGCTGCAGCGTTGGTGCCAAACTGAAGGTATCCCATAGCAGTATAATTACCAATTCCAGTATTATATCCTTGGGTAACATTCCCTGCAATGCTTTTATAATCGAAGTTCTCTGCCTCGTATTGACGAGGCCCTGTATAAACAGAAGGAATACTTGGAGCAGAAAGAGTTGCAGTTGTGTAAGATGTCAAACGATTCGTAGCTGAACCGGAACAATTCACGGTGATATCAAGAGGTCCATTATGCGTTACTGTTAAGGTAAATGTTCCACTCGAATAACTACTTGTAACTGTACTGGCTGAATGGCTGGCCCTGTCAGTATTTGAAAAAGTAGGTTGTGAAGAACATCCATTAATTGTGATCATATCTGTCTGCAAAGCTGTATTGACATTATCGAAGTTGGTCAGATAAAAGGTCACTTTGTCGGAATATTCTTTGATTACACCCGCAGTATATTGCGAATAACTTAAATCCATACTGGTGCAGGTATTATATTGAAAAGGAATATTTCCGGTAGCAGTAGTTGCTGTCTTATAGGGGTTGTAAGTTACCCAACCATTCTCGTTACGGCCTGCATAAATAGTACCGGTATATTCCTGGTCAAACAAATTGTTGAATTCATTTACTTTAGCCGTGGTGGTAGTCCAACGGGTATTATAAGCCGATTTATTTACCTGAATCGGGAAAGAATTGGCATCGGTACCGTTTAATGCATAAACTGTGGGAATTGCAGGATAACGCCCGGTCTTTTTAAACCAAGTCCTGTTATTAAGCAACTGACCACTTCCATCCGTTTTATACAGGCCATCAAACAATGACATTGGTGAACTGTACTTAGCTGTATCGGAACCCGAACTAACATCGTTGATAATGACTAATTTTGTCCGATCGATAACTTCCTTACGGGTCATAATGCGGATCGTCCCATCCAATACTTTACGGAAAATATCTATACTGATGTTGTTGAATTGAGGGAATAAGCTCCATCTTCTGGTTGCATAACCATCAGCAGTTGTACCATTGCTTAAACTTTGTACACACTGTTGCCATATTAATTCGGGGCCATCAATAACCGTTTCTCCTGTCAACATAATATGCTCAATAACAGGAGCTGCACCGGCTGGTACGGGAAACGCAGCGGTGGTACTACCGGTGGCATCTTCCCCACTACTCCATCCGCTTTGATCGAAACGGATTCCATACTGACCAGAATACCCTGAAAGATAAGTCCCAAGGCAGGTACTTTCAATATCATAAAAACCATATTTTGAAGTATACTTCTCGCATAGAATGAAATGGTCTGATTTCTGTTGAAGGACGGAAGCAAAGGCCGGATTACGTTTCAACATGGCTATTGGATTTATATTGGCACTATAGTATGCCCCACACCAGCTCACACACAGGTAACCGCCGTACGTATCAGCCAGGTTTATTAAATCAACAAAATGGGCAATTCGTCCAGTCCATGATACGGATCGAGCATCACTTGGGTCGTCGAATCCCCAAAACTGTTCAGCATAGTTAAAGCCAATGAAATTAGGATAATTCTCATAAAATTCTTTAAAAACAGTCAAGTCAGTCTCAGAAAATTGACAGGGTCCGCCACTCGCCGGCTGTATCATAGCCCATATCTGGTTCTCGGCACAAGTTCTCAGCCACGATTTAGCTGTCTCATAGCCGTACTCTACCTTTGTCCATGCACCTGTAGTGGCATCATGACTAATAGAAAGTGCAATGTTCATCACCACATATGGACGAATATCCATCGGAATCAAGTCGATGATCTTCTGGGGATCTGCATTATTCCAGGAATCAATATGTATCAGCCACATGGGGCTGGAAGGAGATATTGGACGCCTTAGGGGTGTTTGAGCATATACTGCAAATTGAATTACAAATAAAGATACAAATACAACAGCTAATGAAATTGAGGATTTCTTATTAGTCTTAGGTTTAATTTTGTTTCCCATAATTATATGATTGAATTAAATAGTTTTTAACCATGCTAAATTGGTACAAAACGATTAATAACAATATCAAAAATGTTACACCGAATGCTAAATTTGATGCAAATGATTCTTTTTTAATTTAACAAGTCTTTGATGAGTTTCTAATAACATTTACGGCAGCGCCCGATTGTATGTGTACCCTATCGTCATCAAACCCTTGTTGCTGGACACACAATAACAAATAAGCCAGGTTTTCGATTCCTGGCTTGACTGTTATAGCATTTTAAGAGTATTACTTATGAGTAATGCCTCTGATAGTGGCTCTGCATAAAATTTATGCTTCCGTAAAAGGATACTTTAGTTAGTTGTATTACCTTTTACGTTAAAATTCTTCCAGGTGTAGGTTTTTCCGGAAACTGTAATATTGCCTGAAGTTCCCAAACCATATGCTGAAAGTTGATTTCCTTTTGTAGCAGTTGCACCATTAACTTTCTGAAGTGTGCCGCTAAGCGTGAAATTCAAAGTGTTTGTTCCTCCGTTTCCATCCATACTTCCTGTTATAGTTGGCAAACCGGTAACATTAACTATATCATTACCAGGACCAAGAACCAATGCGTTATTTCCAGAAACTGTTCCTGCGCTTATATTCACAGTAACAATACCTTTCCAGGTTTGGGTGGCAATACCACCAAGCCCGCCGGTAATTGTTCCGGAATTGGTTATGGTAATTTTTCCTGTACCCGTAAATGCAGCCAAACCATATCCGTTGTTATGAGTAATAGAACCACTGTTGGTGACAGTTATATTATAGCCTTCGTCGTTTTCAACGCCCATTCCCCAACCGCCAGCTCCACCAGCGGTACCTTTGATTGTTCCGGTATTGGTAATACTAGAAGTACCAAAATTTGCGCCGCAATAAACTGCTTCACAACGCGCGTCAGAAGCGCTTGTTGAAGAAGAAGTAATCGTACCGGAATTTTTCCAGGTCAAGGAACCGCCTTGCGCCCATACAAAAACTCCATAAGCCTTCTGATGAGTACCACCGGTGGTAGTCCCGGTGACATTTCCGGTATTTTGGAAAGAAATGGGGGCAGCAGCAGTAGACGAAGCATCATAGGTAAAAACATCGATTCCGGTTGCATAAGCTTGACCTGAGGCAGAACCTGACTGGCTACCAGATGCAGTTGCTTTTGCGGTACCATTATTAACAAACGTTGCACCTCCGTAATAGTTGTTACAGGTAGTTCCGGTTGCGTAATAACGTGCTGTTGCGCTCATAGTTGCGCCTGAATTGTTAGTTACTTTTATCCCGCCATTGCTAGCATAATGATAAAGTCCAGCTGCCGTACCCTCGTGATTAAGCACTTCTCCATCACAAGTCCCTGAATTAGTTATAGTGATGTTGGTGCCGCTTTTTGAGCCGTTAAACTGGTACGAGAAGATACCATATCCAATACCATTACCAGTACCGCTTAAAATTCCCTTGATAGTGGCATGATTGGTAACACTGGAAGTACTGTTACTGCCCACATTTGGATTCCATGCCAAAAGGCCGATAGCATAATAATAATTTCCGGAAAGAGTTGGATCTCCACCATTTACAAAACCATCAAGACCAAATAGTGGTCCGGTTGTGGCCGGCAATGATGATGCGCTGCCATCACGGTCATTATATAAGTCATATGTTCCTGAAGTAATTCTATCGTTATAGTAATAATAATTAGTATAACCACTCTTACTTTCAGTTACATAAGAAGAAGCAGCTTTCAATGTTGGCATTTGCTTTTCGGGCTGGTTATCAGATTTACTACAACCTGTAAGTATTATTCCTACCGAAAGAATTATACACAGGATTTCGAGAGAAAAAAAATTTTTTTTCATAATTGTTTTAAAGTTTAGTTAATAATGTTTAAGTAGTTTTAACTATACTAAATTGGTTCAATACAATTAAAAACAATGTCAAAAATGATACACCGAATGTAGAATTTGATACAAATGATTTTTTATGGACTTATCAAGCTTTTCCGGAATGCTAAACAAGTGGAGTCTTTTTTGCTTTTTGTAACTACAAACTCAAAAGGTGATTTACCATATTGGTTTTTAAACATTTGGCAAATACCGAAATGAAGTAAGTCACCTTTATTTTGTAGGATGCTTTACTTTTACTTAGATATTCCTCGCCTATTATTGATTAATTTGGTTGAAAAAGAAAGCCGGCCTATATTTTAATATAAGCCGGCCTCTTTTTACGTGTAAACAGTTATGCCTGTTTCAGGTTGATTACTGTTTGACTATCTTTTCAATAACAGTTTGATCTGAACAGGTGATCTTCATTACATAAATGCCGGGTACATATTTTGCCATATCAATGGTAACATTGGTATTTTCAGTATTCATGCTCAAAAACTGCTGACCACTGATATTATACAAGCATATTGTGGAAGGTGAACCGGTAAGTGACACGTGAAGTATCTTGCTTACAGGGTTCGGGTAAATGCCAATAACACCATTATCAACAAAAACAGATGCAGATTTTAATACCGGTGCGCATAAGTTTGCTGCTGTTGCACCTGTACTGCTTGGCGTATCGCCTGTGCTGGTAATGTATATTTTATCCAGTTGAGCGCCATCTTCACTATATGCCATGGTAAGTGTATGGCTTCCCGAGGTTAAACTATAGGTAGTGCCATATTTGTTCCATGCCCATGCTGTAGAAAGGGGAATATTGTTCCATCTTACAAATGAACCGTTGTCCATCTTTAACCAAAATGAATCGCCATTTGCATCCAGGCATATTGTCCTAAGCCAAACTGAATATGTACCTGCCGCACTTACGGTGAATGGTAAGGTTATCCAACCTGTTGCGTCAGCTGGAGCACTTGATGTAGCATTATTACCAGCTTTCACGGTTGCATAAGTACTGTTTGATGCAGTGGAGCTTGACGCTACACTAAATAATGACCCTACTGTTCCGCATTCAGCTTCCAGGTATACATTGGTAGAGCCAGTGGTAACTGTAACTACACAGGTTGCTGTCTTTGCCCCATCAACTGTTGTAACAGTGATGTTTGCACTGCCAGCTGTTACACCCGTTACCAGTCCGGTTAAACTTACGGTTGCAACAGCCGTATTGCTTGAACTCCATGTAATGTTATTGTTGGTTGCATTTGAAGGAGAAACAGTTGCTGTTAATTGTGACGTTGCACCGGCATTAATGGATACGGTTGTAGGACTCACAGAAACGCCTGTTACCGATATAATAGAAGTAACTGTAATAGCTGATATAGCTGTTTTAACCCCATCTACCGTGGTAACTGTAATAGTTGCCGTTCCGCCAGCCACAACAGTGACTAAACCGGATGAACTTACTGTTGCAATAGCCGTATTGCTTGAGCTCCATGTAACGTTCTTGTTGGTTGCGTTTGAAGGAGATACAGTTGCTGTTAATTGTGACGTTGCACCTGTATTAATGGATACTGCTGTAGGACTTACAGAAACGCCTGTTACTGATACAGTACTAGAATTATCAATAATAATATTGTCAAAATATATAGTACGAGCACCTGTGGCATTGGCTCTGAACTCAATGGTATTAGATCCCGCATTCAGTGCTATGTTTTGGTTGCTGGTACCCCATGTACTAGTGGATGCAGTTTGGGTAAAAGTGGGTGTAGCTACCTTTGTACCATTCACATACAGATCGATTGTGTTAATATCTCCTCCGGCAGTAGAGTATTTTGTTGCAAGCAGGTATGTGCCGGCATTTTGAACTTTAACAGTTTTTTTGATACTTGCTGCAGCGTTGGTTCCAAATTGCAGGTATCCTAGAGCTGTGTAGTTAGCAATTCCAGTATTATATCCTTCGGTAACATTTCCTGCAATGCTTTTATAATCGAAGTTCTCAGCTTCGTATTGACGGGGGCCTGTATAAACCGTAGGCGTGCTGGGAGCTATAATACTGGCTGTTTTGTACGATGTCAGACGACCGGTTGCTGAACCGGAACAATTCACGGTGATATCAAGAGGCCCGTTATGCGTTACTGTTAAGGTAAATACCCCACTCGAATAGCCACTTGTAATTGAACTGGCCGAATGGCTTGCCCTGTCTGTAGATGAAAAGGTAGGTTGTGAAGAGCATCCATTAATTTTGATTACATCTGTTTGCAAAGCTGTATTGGTATTATCGAAGTTGGTCAGATAAAAGGTCACTTTGTCGGAATATTCTTTGATTACACCCGCAGTATATTGCGAATAACTTAAATCCATACTGGTGCAGGTATTATATTGAAAAGGAATATTTCCGGTAGCAGTAGTTGCTGTCTTATAGGGGTTGTAAGTTACCCAACCATTCTCGTTACGGCCTGCATAAATAGTACCGGTATATTCCTGGTCAAACAAATTGTTGAATTCATTTACTTTAGCCGTGGTGGTAGTCCAACGGGTATTATAAGCCGATTTATTTACCTGAATCGGGAAAGAATTGGCATCGGTACCGTTTAATGCATAAACTGTGGGAATTGCAGGATAACGCCCGGTCTTTTTAAACCAAGTCCTGTTATTAAGCAACTGACCACTTCCATCCGTTTTATACAGGCCATCAAACAATGCCATTGGAGAACTGTATTTAGCTGTATCGGAACCCGAACTAACATCGTTGATAATGACTAATTTTGTTCGGTCTATAACTTCCTTACGGGTCATAATACGGATTGTACCATCCAATACTTTGCGGAAAATATCTATACTTATATTGTTGAATTGTGGGAATAAACCCCATTTTCTGGTTGTATAGCCATCAGCAGTTGTACCATTGCTCAAACTTTGTATACACTGTTGCCATATTAATTCGGGGCCATCCATAACGGTTTCTCCGGTAAACATAATGTGCTCAATAACAGGGGCAGCACCGGCTGGTAAAGGAAACGTAGCGGTGGTACTACCGGTGGCATCTTCCCCTCCACTCCATCCGGTTTGATCGAACCGGATTCCATACTGACCGGAATATCCTGAAAGGTAAGTACCAAGACAGGTACTTTCTATATCATAAAATCCATATTTTGAAGTAAATTTTTCGCACAGAATGAAATGGTCTGACTTCGATTGGAGGACGGAAGCAAAGGCCGGATTGCGTTTCAACATGGCTATTGGGTTCATACCGGCACTATAATACGCTCCACACCAGCTCACACAAAGGTACCCTCCATACGTATAAGCCAGGTTTATTAAATCAACAAAATGGGCAATTCGTCCGGTCCATGATACGTTACGAACATCACTTGCGTCGTCAAACCCCCAGAACTGTTCAGCATAGTTAAAGCCAATGAAGTTAGGATAATTCTGATAAAATTCTTTATAAACAGTTAAGTCTGTCTCAGAAAATTGGCTAGGTCCCCCAGCGGCGGGCTGTATCATAGCCCATACCTGGTTTTCTGCACAAGTTCTCAGCCACGATTTAGCTGTCTCATAGCCGTACTCTACCTTTGTCCATGCACCTGTAGTGGCATCATGACTAATAGAAAGTGAAATGTTTAACACTACATACGGACGAATGTCGGCAGGAATCAAGTCTATTACCTTCTGTGGATCCGCATAGTTCCACGTGTCAATGTGGATTAGATACATAGGCTGATTCGGAGAAATAGGACGCCTCATAGCCGCCTGACCATAAGCACCAATTTGTGTAACAGCTATAAGACAGCATAGAATAGCTGTTAAAATAGTTAGTTTTTTGTTAGTTCTCATAAATGTGTATTTAAGTTAGTTTTTAACCATACTAAATTGGTTCAATACGATTAAAAACAATGTCAAAAATGATACACCGAATTCAAAATTTGATACAAAAAGTTATTTTAGTGATTTAAGAAGTCTTTTAGGAATACAAAAAGGATTAGTCCGGTTTCTTTTGTGTTGCTACACTTATTCCGTCATCCCTTATTAAAATCAATAAGTTTTTCGTCATATCTTAATAAAAAAAGCTGCCATTTTCCTGGCAGCCTTCTGATAAGTAAGATCTTTTTACAAGTGTCTGTTAATCTTTATAGTGTAAAGGTAAGACAGCTTTCCTCACAAAATTACTTTTTTACAAATTTAGATTGAGAAGATCCTGAAGAGTTGTACAATTTCAAAATATATGTCCCTGAAGCAAGCGAATTTACATTTATTTTCAGGTTATTAGCTGAATTTTTACCACTTAGTAAAACCTGACCGGTTAAGGATATAATTGCATATTGCTTTACATCACTTGCATTGTCAATTATGATTATGTCTACTGCAGGGTTAGGATAAATAAATAACTTTTGATCAGTTACCGTACTTACAGAAGTTCCCTGGCCACTGATCGTGATAGTTGCTTCGCCATAAACATTGGAGCCATCTTGTGCAGTTGCACGTATGGTAACTGTTCCGTTTTTCGTGGCAGTGAGTAAGCCTGTGTTGCCTATGGTAGCTCCACCTGTGTCGTTGGTTTCAGTCCAGGTAACATTTTGATTGGTTGCATTAACTGGTGCAATAGTCGCAGTCATTTGCAATGTACCTCCACTTGTGGTAATGGTGGTAGCGCCAGCCACACCAGCAACAGTAATACCAGTTACCGCAACTGTTTGTCCGGAAATCGTCATTACAAGTTCTCCATAAACATTGGAGCCATCTTGAGCCGTTGCACGTACGGTAACTCTACCGTTTGCAGTGGCTGTAAGTATGCCTGTACCGTTTATCGTAGCACCGCCGGTACCGTTGGTAACACTCCAGAAAATATTCTGGTTGGCAGCATTAGCAGGTGCAATAGTAGCAGTCATTTGCAATGTACCTCCATTGGTTGTAATGATAGTGGCATTACCGGCACCAGCAACCGTTATACCGGCTACGGCAACTTGTTCGTAAGCTCCTATGGAAGGTGGGTTTGTGCGTGTTGCATTAGCTAAATCAGTAGTAATTCCTGTTATGGCCACCCCTGTCCCTTTAAGGTCTGCTGCCGTTGTATGAAGGTCGTCCGTAGCTGCATTTGTAAATGTTAAAGTTATATTTTTCGAAGTAGCATCCCCGGAAACTGCGGTTTGCCAATCGGTAAAAGACTTCGGCGTTGTTGCCGTTGCTGAATATGCATTAGTTGCTGTAACGGTACCTAGATTAGTTCCACTATATAATTCGTTATTGTCGCTTGTAAAATTTGAAGAAGAGCTGGTCACACCTATGGCATAGTGATTTAACGCCCCGCTGCGGAGATTGTAGAAGATATTATTTTTTACAACATCGGCAGTGGTGGGATTAACTAATCCCAAACGCAGAAATGCATAGGAGATGCGTTCTAACAATGCAACTGTAGTACCCCCAACATAAACCGTATTGAAATAAAATGTACTGTTAGAAGTAACAACATCGGTATATTTTAAGATACCCACCACTGCGCCAGGCTGTGTATTTTCGCCAACACTAATGGCATTATTATAACAATTGGCATTACCACTAGTTATTCCTAAACCTATAATATAAGGAGCGGTTGATGACGTCGCTGGGCTCGTCGACGATAAGCCGTAAACAATGTTGTTTCTGACGTTGTTTAATGTTAATGTTGCATCTACCGATGCTTTAACCAATATACCAACAACCGGCGAATTGCCAGATGTTGGATTATAATTGCTGATATTATATACTGTATTGCTGTTGATATTGATTGAACCAGGGACAATAGTCCCTATAATGCCTGAGGTGATAGTGGCATTACTTGAAGGTATTTGACCATCTGTTCCCCCGTTGTTTATATCTGTTGATTTAATATCGTGTATCAAATTATTGGTGATTGTGATTGGGGTGACGCCAACAGCATCAGTACCAATACCTCCCCATGAAATACCAGCAGTAGAGCACCCTCCGGTTTGTACTGATTGGTTATCGAAGTTGTATATTTGATTGTCCGAAATATTAATAGCTCCGTTACCCGCAATACGAATGCCTACTATATTCCTATCTGCTGTACTCGAATTTGAGGCATCGTTTTGATAGGTAAGGTCTGAAATTGTATTACCTTTAATATTGAAAGGAGCCACATTTGTAGAGCGGAAAAAGAAACCGTAAATACCTCTGCCACCAAGGAGTTTTTGAGTTTGGCTAACCACATTTTTTACCACATTACCCTGTAGTCTGTGAGTTATACCTGCCGCTGACGTAGCCCGAAAATATGTCGCGTAAAAACCCCAATTAGTGGTACTTGGTGTTGATGTTAAACTATCCCTCACCCAACTGCCTGTGGCCAAAGGGGCACTCCCCCCAAAGCAGTTATTGGTAATGACCAATGTATCGCTCATAGTTGTGGGGCCATTTGCCATTATAATACAATTTTGTTGTGCGAGTCCATTTTTACCCGCACTCAGGTCGCTGTAAAAGCTGTTATGGTCTATGGTAACGCCAACATAATTGTTTAACATAATAGCATTCGAAAAGTCATAAATATTACAATATTTGATAATTACATGGATTGTAGGAGTGGCAGTTACCCCTGTAATATTCAGAAGATTATTGCTATTAGCCATCAAGCTAGCGGGGTTGGGCCGTATAAACAAATTAGCAGGTCCGGCACCTGTTCCATTAAGGCTACCATCAATGGTAACATTAGGAGTACTGATTGTAAGTAAACTAAGACCTGGGGCCGTTATGCTTCTTGCCGCCCCTGTGGGATAAATCTTCAATGAAGTCAAATTAGTATTGTAATTCAGAGTAGAAGTCAGAGTTTCAATCAGATCCGAAGCAATCTGCAACTCCACGGCAGTAGGTGTAGCAATAGCATTTATATCAGTAATTGCGGCATTTAACGAGGTATAATCCCCTCCGCCACCTGCATTGATCACCTTTAACGTTTGGGCAAAAGTACCCGTCAGGAAGGCAAAGGCAAAAAATATACCTAATAGTTGTTTTCTTATTCGGGCTGTTTTAAGCCCGAATAAAATCTCTAAAGTTGTTTTGTTTTTCATAATTAATTGTTTTGTAATTAATTGTTCAAATAGATATTTTCTTTTTAACATTGCTGGATCTTCGGTCCATGAAACATGGGTTGATTCGGAGAGATTGGCCGTCTTATTGCAGCCTGAACATAAGCACCAATTTGTGCCATAGCTATAAGAAAGAATATTATAGCTGATAATGTAAATTGTTGTTTGTTAGTTCTCACAAATGTATTTTTAGTAGTTTTTAATTCTACTAAATTGGTTGAATGTGATTAAAAACAATGTCAAAAATGATGCAATGAATGTGAAATTTGATACAACTGATTCTTTTATAGACTTAACAAGCCTTTCATGAAGATAAAAAAGAGTCAGTCTTTTTTGTTTTTTGTAACTACAAACTCGGATGGGGATTTTCCATACTGATCTTTAAAACACTTGGCAAAGTATCCCGGGGAAGAGAAACCTACGCTAAAGGCTATTTCTGACATATTATATTGTCCGGTTTCGAGAAGTTTAATAGCCATTTTCAACCGTACTAATTTTATAAACTCATTGGCTGTTTCTCCTGTAATAGCTTTTATTTTCCTGTAAACACTGGTACGGCTCATTAACAGGTAGGCCGCCAGATTTTCTACGGTAATATTTTCGTTCGATACATTTTTATCGATATACTCAAGTATATTTTCAATGAATTTTTTATCCAATTCATTATCCGAACCCTCCTTTGGCATAATATATACATCCTGACTGAAACGCTGGTAAAGTTTACGGCGGGTTTCAATGGTTTTTTCTATGGTAACTTCCAGATGAAGAATATCGAACGGTTTGGTTAAATATGCATCCGCTCCGATTTTAATGCCTTCAATAATTTCAGGAGTTGAAGCTTTTGAAGTTAACAGTATCACCGGGATGTGACTGGTTGCCATTTCATTCTTTGTGGTCTTGCATAGCTCAATACCCGAAAGTCGAGGCATTACAACATCGCATAATATTAAATCAGGAATTGACTCCCGTGCAATTTTTAAACCTTCCGCCCCGTCCACAGCCTCAAGTACTTGATATTTTGGAGCAAGAATAGATACCAAATATTCGCGTAGTTCAGAATTGTCTTCTACTATTAACAATAAAGGTACATTACCATCGGTTTTTTTGTATTCATCTTTACTTTCTATCTGTTTAGGGGCATTAGATGTAAAGAAATATTCAACCGATTCGCCCAATATTTCATTTTTACTAAAATGCTCATTGCCCAATGAAAGTTTTATTGTGAAGCATGTTTCTTTCCATTTCTGGCTCTTTACGCTAATAGTTCCATGATGTAGCTCGACCAAACTCTTTACAAAAGCCAACCCAATACCGGTTCCTGCTAAATGTTTATTTTCTTCTTCCGGGGTTTGAAAGAAACGGTCAAACACTTTGGTGATGTATTCCTGAGCAATGCCGCTTCCATTATCAATCGTCGAAATGGTTATAAACGACTGGTTGTTAGTAGTTTCTTTATTGATTTTTAAAGCAATAATGCCATTGTCAGATGTAAACTTAAAAGCATTGGAAAGAAGATTGCTGATTATCTTTTCCATCTTACTTTTATCGAACCAGGCTTCAATGCTATCAAATGCTGATTCGAACCTGTAATTTATATTTCTGCGTTTGGCTTCTTCAATAAACATGCTGTGGATATCGCGGGCAAATAATACAATATCGCCCTTTTGAGCCATCATTTTCAAAAGACCCTCTTCTGACTTGGTAAAATCCATCAGTTCATTAACCAACCCGAACAATTTGGTTGCATTGCGGAAAACCATTTCCATTCTTTTTTTAACATCGCTCTTCAATGGTTCCTGATCAATAATTTGTTTTAAGGGTGGTAAAATTAAACTTAACGGTGTCCTGAACTCATGTGAAATATTAGCAAAAAATTGAATTTTCATTTTGTTCAGGTCTTCGCTTCTCTCGCGGTAAATTTGTTCTAACCTTAATTTTTCTGCTTGTTTCGATTTGATAATTAATAATTTGATAAACCCCCAAAGAATGGTTGAAATGCAAATGAAATACAGTAAATAAGCCCATGTCGTTTTCCAAAACGGAGGAAGTACCGTAATTTCGAGCTGAATAGGATTGGGGTTCCATGCTCCTTCGTTGTTAGAGCCCCTGACTTTAAAAATATATTTTCCGGCATCAATATTTGTGTAAGTAGCATTCTGTTTGGTGCCTGAATAATTCCAACCTTTTTCAAAGCCTTCAAGCATATATTCATATTGGTTCTTTGCGGAATTAGTATAATTCAAAGCAACAAACTCAATAGTAAATGATGTTTGTTTATAATTTAAAGTTATTTGCCGGGTTTCGGTAATACTTATACTAAGAGGTGAACCTTTTGCCCCAATTACTGCACGGTTGTTAAATATCTTAAAACCTGTAAAATAGATCGGGGGGATAAAATTATTCTTTTTTATGCTGTCGGGGGAAAAGATAACAAAACCGCTGTTGCTACCAAAAAAAAACATACCAGATTTGGTTTTCAAACACGAACGAGGATTGAAACTATTTGAGATAAGACCATCGTCTTTCGAATAATTCTTAAATGTTTTGTGTTCTATATCAAATTTCGATATACCATTATTTGTACTAATCCACAAACAATGGTTTTTGTCCTCCGATATACCGTTGATGGTATTATTAGGTAACCCGTTTTCTTTTCTGAATGTTGTAAATGTACCCTTGTCTTTATTGAGCAGGTTCAATCCTTCATTAGTTCCAATCCAGATATTGTGTCTGTTATCTTCAAATATAGCGGAAATCCCGGAACTACTTATACTTTTTGGGTTTATAGAGTGCTGATATTCGGTAAAGACTCTTTTTCCATTAAAGTTTTTCATACAGATCAAGCTATACGAAATACCAATCCAAAATGTGTTTTCTGAATCTTGAAATATAACACTGACAAATGCATTGTTTGACAAATGTGTATGAGAGGTGGTATCCGCTACTTTTGTAAACTCATTGATAACGGGATTATAAACAAGCAACCCATTTCCTGCCGAACCGGCCCAAACATTGCCACTTTTGTCTTCCATCAGGCACAACATATTGCTTGGTCTATTGTATGCCTCAATCCGATAATTTTTAATTTTTTTTCCTGAGATATCAAAAAGATCAATACCTCCAGCCCAGGTTCCAACCCATATTCTTTGTTTGGAGTCGCATAAAACAGCCATTGCTGCCGTGATTGATACGAATGCATTTTTAATTTTTTTGGTAATGTTCCGGGTTTGTGTATAGAAACTGCTTAT
>CAYZNC010000035.1:0-28798 GCA_964478555.1 uncultured Bacteroidales bacterium
AAACTTCCCCTATATTATTTACACAAGTAGCTACATCAGGACTTTGTTCCCCATAAAAAGCCATCCGGATTTGCAGAGATTTCTCATATAACTCCAGGGCTTTATCAAATTCTCCTTTACAATCATAAATCTTACCTACACTAAAATAGCTATCCCCTGTGCTGATATTATTTTCACCTAATAAATTTATTCGAATAGTAAGAGCGCTGTCACAAAAGTAAAATGCGCTGTCAAGTTTCTTCAAATTGATGAAAGAGTTGCCTATTTTATCAAAAACATTGGCCTTTTGAAGTTCATTTGCAGAATCGGTCTTTAAAATAATTCTCAATGCTTTTTTACAATAAGAGAGTTCCTCTTTATATTTTCCTATTTGTCCGCTAATATCAGCCAAACATATCAAATTATTTGACTTTTCAAACATCTCCTCCTTGTTATTCTCCTGGAAGCGGGTCTCGGCTATGTTCAACGCTTTACGGGTAAAATATAAAGCAGTATCATATTTAGCAGCTTTTAACAAGGCATTGCTGGTTAAACGGTAGTTTTTTACGCAAGTCAGCCACTCCTGCTGCTTCTCATATAATCCTGCCGCTTTGCAATAGTAAACCGAGGCGCTGTCATATTTGAAAGTACGAAAAAGCGAATCAGCTTTGTCAATATAGTTTTTGAGCGAAATACTATCGGTTTTCTGACCAAAACATTGATTATGGTTAAGTACAAATAGGATTAAAAGAAACTTCAGGTTAGTCATTCTAATAAGTTTTATGGGTTCTAATCAACAGGTTGAATGGGCACAATCTTACTAAAAAATTTTTAATTAATGAAATATACAATTAATTGATACTCCTATTATTAAAATTTTAATTTAAAAAAGTTAAGAATAAACTTCCATTTCCAAGACAGGGTTACATCTATATAGACAAAACACAGATTCTTTAAAAATGAAAATGTATGAAGCCTTGGTTTGTTCTTATTCTGCTTGTTATATCAGTGTCCTGTAAATTCAATAGCAGCCCCATAGAAAAAACGCTTGTGTCAGCAAATGCCAACCGGAAGGAGCTTGAGACGGTAATCAGTCATTATAAACAAATTGGGGATAAAGAAAAGTTGGAAGCTGCTTATTACCTGATCGCAAATATGAAAGATAAATATTCGCTGGAAGGTGAGTCATTAGATGTTTATTTTCAGATTTATGAAGATATTTTAAAATTATACAATTCAGGGATCAAAGATTATAAAGTCTTGGATAGCATTGTAAAAATAAAGATCGATTCCCTGGAAGCCTTCTATGGCCCCATTAAAAATGAAAGCCTTGTCAGAAAAACTGATGCTTCGATTATTAAAGCAGATTCACTAATAGAAAGTATTGATCTTGCTTTTGAAGTTTGGAGATCAAAGCCTTGGGCAAAACATGTTAATTTCACACAGTTCTGTGAATACATCCTCCCGTATCGTATTCACAACGAACCTTTACAAAATTGGCGAAAAAAGCTTAAAACAGAATATGATATTTTTACCGACTCCCTTAAGAATAAATCCGACCCAAAAGAGCTAGCCAGAAAAGTTAATGACTTTATCCTGAGGGATTGGAAATTTCTGGATAATTTTAACAAATACTCATATTTTGCAGGAGTTAATAGCATTGACCATTTTAAGGGCGGTATCTGCGAGCATCACTATTTATTGTTGGCTTGTATATTGAGAAGTCTCGGCGTTGCGTGTGCTATAGACTTTACACCTCAATGGAAACACTGGGCAGGACAGCATTCTTGGATGGTTATTCTTGATACAACTGGGAAAATGATAGCGTTTAACCCGGGTAATCCTCATTTTTATTATACTCACAAAGTACCATTAGGCTTAACTGGTACTGCTTCGAAAGTTTACAGGCGAACATTTAAAGTGCAGTCTTCAAGTTTGGCTGAAACTGTTGAAAAGGATGAATATATTCCCAATCCATTGAATAGTAATTTAATAGTTGACGTTACAAATGAATATAATTATCCCCAATCGGATATAAAGCTATCAGTAGAAAACCCACCGAAAAATAAGTTTCTGTTTTTATCAGTCTTTGGTTACGGGTTAATACATCACCAAATAGGATGGGCCTTGACTCATGGGCACAAGGCAATTTTCAAATCTGTGGGAGTTCCGGCTGTGTTCCTGTCAACATATTTTAAGGAAGGCGGGGAATATGAAACCAGCGAACCCTTTATATATTACAATGAAAATAACATCAAACATATCACCCCGGATACTTTAAAAAAGATTACGGTTCGGCTCGATAGAAAATTTCCGGTAGATGATTCCATGCTTGTTTATCTTAAAGAGCTTGTAGGAGGAAAGTTCCAGGGTTCAAATACGCCTGATTTTAGAATAGCTAACGATTTGTTTACTATTCAGGATACCATCGGTTCATTTGTGGATAAGGAAATTGTGGGAAACAAACAGTACCGGTACATTAGATTTATTGCATCTCCCCGGGGACGCATAAATATGGCAGAAATTGAATTTTACGGTTTAGTGAATAGTAATGAAGAAAAGCTCAAAGGTCGCGAAATTGGGAATGGTAAAATCTTAAAAGGTTCTTTGAATGATGTTTTTGATGGTAAGAGCGCCTCTTCATTATCGTCTGTCCCAAATTCGTGGGTTGGGTTGGATTTAGGGCAAATGAGGACAATTACAAAAATAAGATATCTGCCCCGCAATGAATTAAATGGGATCGAAATAGGCGATTTATATGAATTGTTCTTCTTTTTCAATAATTCGTGGCATTCGTTGGGCAGAAAAATTGCAGATAGGAATCATGTTATTTATAATAATGTCCCTAAGGGTGCTCTTTTAGTTTTAAAAAACTTAAGCGAAGGCAAAGACGAACGGATTTTTACGTATGAAAATAACAAACAAATATGGCATTAGCCTCGTGTACTAAAGTTAAGAAAAAAAGCAGTGATTATAAACGGAATTAAAGTAACCAAAACATGAAAAAATTGATTAGTAAATTTAAAAGTAAAGCGATCGGTATTATTAAGCCTTTTATCATAGCTATGTTTCTTTTGGGAATAGTAAGCTGTAATACGAAAGAAAAATTCTCTGACAAGATAGTGTTGAAAATAGGAAACTTAGCAATTACAAAATACGAGTTTGAGAAAAACAAAAATAGATTTGAAAAGTCAAATCCGAATACGGATAAACAAAAATTAAAAAAATGGATTGATGAATACATTGATGAAACCTACATCTTAGCCGATGCCTTTGAAAAAAAATATGACACAATTGAATCGTTAAATAAAACGCTCAATTATGAATTCAATGATAAAGTTGCGGAAGTTGATGGGTACGTTTGGAATAAAGTTGAAAGCCCAAAATTCGATATAACAAGGGTAGAATTGAAAGAAACTTACAAAATGCGTAATAAAGCTTTTATGGTAAGTATACTTTATTTCCCAAACATAGAAGTACTTAACAGGTACCTTCATAACAAAGAAGTTAGTACTGTAGCTGAATTCGATCAACTTATAGAGTTGACAAAAAACAATAAAGAAGTACAATATCTCAATCAATCAATTTTTTGGCCATTTAACCCTTTGGGTATGTATAAGGATAAAATCAAATCATTAACGGCAGGTAATGTAATTGGTCCACTAGAGTCATTAAATGGATATTACATCCTGAATCTTAACAAAATTGAGGAGGTCAACCAACACCCTTTTAATAAAGAAAAGCAAGCTATAAACTGGGAAATTGTTTTAGAAAGAAAAAATAAAATCATATATGATAAACAAAAACAAATATTTGAAAAAACTGAAGTCGCATTTAACGAAAACGCCATAGATAATTTGTCAGGTATTTTACAAAAGGTAAAAATCGACAGTATCCCTGACGACTACAAAGATAAACTATTAATGACTTTTAAACTCAATGGCTCAACTAACGTTTTTAAGGTCGACGATTTCAAAGACTACCTTACGCATAAGGCATTGATTCCTGATAATTATAATCAAACAGAAATAATAAAAGAATATCTGAAAAATTATGTGATTAGCAAATATCTGTATTGTGTCGCTGATACGTTAGGAATTCTAAGGGATAAATGGGTTTTGCTTGACAAAAGATATTTCCAAAACAATTTAATTAAATCGTATTATTCTGAACACGAGTTTTTAAATAATATATCCATTAATGATAATGAAATCTCTGATTATTATTTAAAAAACAAAGAATCATTTACTGATTCCAAAATAATGACTGTTTCATTTTTAGAGTTCAGGAATTTAGATTATGCTAAATATAATTTACCCGTCATATCTCAAATTTTAAATGAAGGAAAGTTTTTTAATTTAAAGGATACTTCAATTATTAAAGGACTTATATCCTATAAGCCAAATCAAATGATTGAAAGCACATGCAAAGATTATCCGCAAGAAGTAATTGATAATATTTTATCAATCAGAGAAAACCAGTTGTCGATGCCTTTTAAAAATAAGGATAAATATCTTGTTTTTTTTATCACAAAAAGAGAAGGGGCAAGAATCCGAGATATGCGTGAAGTCAAAAATCAAATTAGTTTAATACTTGGAAATAAAAAATTTATTGAACTAAAAAATAAACGGATATCGGAGTTAAAGAAAAAGTACAACATGTTTACGAATATTCTGTAAATAAGATTATTAAATATGAAAAGGAAGCCTAAACAAATATTAATTAAACTTAAAAAATTCTAATTATGAAAAAACTATTTTTTATTTTGTGTATGATAATTTTAGGTGCATCTTCATCTTTTGCGTATGAAGTAAATGAACATTCTTGCGGTAACTATAGTGGTTATAATGCAACATGGACCAATACTCAACGAGGCCTGTTATCATTTCAACTTAGTTATGATGTTATTAACGTTGGATATCAGTGGGCTTCAGTAGCTGCTTATATTGGTAATATTTATTCGCCAGGACAAAACCTTTCTTCAAATTTTTATTCAATTTCTCCGCAAGCTAATGGGCAGGGTACTCCTATAACTGCTAATTTATCTTGCGGAGCATATTGGGACCATTTTGCTATAGGGCAGGAAAATTGGGGTACTACGGGAACTTTTCCATACGTGGATAACTGGATTAGAATAGATCTGTTCCAGTAATTTTTTTAAATATAGGCTTCCTTTTACTTTTGAGAATGGTCCATTAAACAATTCTGTTGTGAGAATAATACAGTCTGGTATATTTGTTTCACTTATATCAATGATAATTTTATCTGCTATTGGCAATTCATTCAAAGGAGAGTGGATTTGTTTTTATCGTGTAGAAACATTCGTTTCGGTCTTTTTTGGCGCATCGATAATTATAACAATGGCTTTTTTAAAATTCAGAAAATCATTTCAGTTTAGCATGATTGATATGCTTGCCGCAGTATTCCTGCTATATTGCATGTGAAAATGTTGAAACAAAGAACAAAATATTAGAAGTCGCAAAATTTACTGAACTAAAAATAACGGATATCAGAGTTAAATAAAAAGTACAACCTGTTTACAAATATCCTGTAAATAAGGTTATTAAATATGAAAAGGAAGCCTAAACAAATATTAATTTATTAATTAAACTTTAAAAATTCTAATTATGAAAAAACTATTTTTTATTTTGTGTATGATAATTTTAGGTGCATCGTCATCTTTTGCGTATGAAATAAACGAACATCAGCTTACTGGATATCAAAGTAGTTATAGTGTTACCTGGACCAATACACAACGAGGTTTATTATCATTTCAACTTGCTTATGATGTATGGTCTGATAATGGTGGATCTATAGTAGCTTCAGTAAGAGCTTGTTCTGTTAATTTTTATACAGGGAATGTTTCTTATAAATGGGAAGGAGTAAGTACAGCACCTGGAGACCACACTACCTATGATCAATTATCTTGCGGATCATACTGGGACCATTTTGATATATGGCAGGAAAATTGGAACACCTCTGGAACTTTCCCAAATGTAGACAACTGGGTTAGAATAGATCTATTCTAGTACTTTTTTGATAGGCTTCCTTTTACTTTTAATTAATAATGATCAATTAAACTTTCTGTTGTGCGATTTCTCGAATCATTTATATTCGTCTTACTGGTATCATTGATAATTATTTCCGCTATTGGCAATTCATTCAAAGCAGAGTGGATTTGTTTTTATCGTGAAGAAACATTCGTTTCGGTCTTTTTAGGTGTAATGATAATTATAACAATGTCTTTTCTTAAATTCAGGAAAACATTTCAGTTTAACATGATTGATATGCTTGCCGCAGTATTCCTGCTATATTGCATTGTAAATGCAAGTGTATTGAATAAACATGAATTTCAAAGCAACCATTTTTTTTTGTGTATTCTACTGTTTATCTTTTATTTTACTTTTAAACAATATCTTACAAGTGAAAATGTTGATGTAAAGAACAAAACTTTAATAATAGCAATATGCTTTTTAGCAGTAATTCCTATAGTTGCAGGTATGTTAGAATTGATAGGTGTAATACCCATTGTAATAAAAAGCCAGGTAATTTGCGGGGGAATGCATAATCAGGGAGTGTTGGCCAATTACCTGGCAACATTGGCCCCGTTTCTGTTTGCAGTTTTATTATTAAATAAACACAAAACAAAGTTTATTACTTACTTTTCTTTGACGGTATTGATATTTTCAATTATAACTATTGTCCTTACTGCTGCTCGCACAGCATGGGTTGCCTGCCTCGTATCTTTTCTGATCATTTTAGTTTTGCATCCGAAGATTCGGGATTTTATAAAATTTTTATGGGACATAAAAAAAATCAGGTTTTTATATATTAGCGCCACAATTGTTGTTTTATCATTTGTTGCTCTAAAATTATATAGCTTAAAAAAAGATTCAGCAGATGGAAGGATGTTAATTTGGAAAAACTGTATTGAAATGATACATGATAAACCTTTCTTTGGCCATGGATACGGAACCTACATTAAAAGCGACTGTCAGCAACAAATATCGTATTTTAAACAACATCCTGCAAATTCCAGGGAAGCGTTACTGGCAGATGAGGTATATTTCGCATTTAATGATTTTTTGCAGATTCTGGTAGAGCTTGGTATTTCAGGCCTTACAATATTTATACTTCTATTATTTTTTATTTTTAAGCAACCCCTCAAACCTGATAATTTAGTGGTAACCGGGAGTAAGGTCAGCTTACTTTCTATGCTTGTATGCGGTTTTTTTTCGTATCCTATGGAAACTGCGCAAAACTACTTTTTATTTTTTTTATTTGCCGCCATTATTTCCTCATCGTCAAGACCAATGTTAAAAATCAATAGGACTTCAAGTTTTCTTGCCACTGCAATATTAGTTTTGATTGTTCTATCTACAGAGTTTATACAGATAAAAAGATTTATTGCCTGCACAGGATGGCAGAAAGGATATGAACTTGCAAGCAAAAAGGAACACCAAAAAGCTCTTGACATTTATAAAAATATTTACCCGACATTGGAGTTTGACCCGAATTTTCTTTTTAATTACGGCGTTGTTTTGGCCGATATGTATGATTTTAAAGGTAGTAGAGTCGAATTGGAAAAATGCATGGCAATTAGCCCTTCTTATAACCTATTTTTAGATTTAGGAAAGGATTATGAAAACTTAAATGATAACATTTCGGCCGAGACAGTATATAAAAATGCAAGTTACTTTTTGCCTAACAGATTTAAACCGAAATTTAGTCTTTTTGAACTGTATATAAAAATGGGGCAAAAAAGCAAAGTTTTGGAAATAGCCAGGGAAATATCCCGCATGAAAATGAAAGTATATTCAACTGAAGCTGGAGATATGAAAAGCCGTGCTATAGACTTTATAAAAAAGAATACACATGAATCCAAAGAAATATTTCAATAAAATACCGCATAATATTAAAGTTTTATGTGTGGCAGCATTAAGTGAGGATGGAATGAATATAGAACTGATAATTACTTCAAATTTGCTTGATAACATATATTTGATTTAAAGCTGAAAATTTGTGAAAAAAGATATCTTATATATTCTTTTGATTGGAGTTGTCGTTAAAATAATTTATTTTGTTTTTGCCGAAATCGTATCGATTGCTAATCCATTTCCGAACATCGACCCTTCTGTATTTTATGATTATAAGGGAAAGCATGGAATTGTAAATATCACTGCTCTGAATGATGGACAGTGGTATAAAAATATTGCGGAAAAGGGACAGCAAAATGTTACACCTGATGACCTACTTCCAAATTTCAAAAACCACTACCGTTATTCTTCTTTTATATTTTTCCCTTTGTATCCTTATACGGTAAGATTTTTAATGACAATTACGGGGTTAGGATTTGTTCAGGTTGGTTTTATTTTTTCACTTATTTTATCCCTTACCCTATTCCTGTTTTTCTATAAGTTTTCATCAGATATTTTGGGAGATAAAAATCAGGCTTTCTGGGCAACCCTGCTATTAATAGTGTTCCCGTTCCACTTTTATTACTCAATGCTTTACAGCGAGTCGCTGTATCTGATTTTATTGTTACTGTCATTTTATTCCATCCAAAAAGAGAAATGGTTTGTTTTTGTAATAGCCAGTTCATTATTGGCAATAACACGAGCTCCCGGAATAATCATGGGAATTCCACTGTTCGTTTATATAATTGAAAAAACAAAAAAAGAGGATATTTTGAGCAAACTTACTCTTCTGAAAGTTAGTCTATTTTCATTTATGCTGATTGTTTACATTTTATATGGGATTTATTTGAAACGTATCACCGGTGAATATTTTGCATTTATTGAAGCTGGGAAAGGATGGGGAAGACCTCTATCTTATATTCCTGTTGCGGGTTTGTTTACTGAGAACTTCTGGAGAGCGCATGCCTTATCTGCATATTCTACTATTTTTATAATCATTGGCATTTTATTTTATAAGCAATTACGAATCAGTTTTCTTTTGGTAATTTTTCTTGGTATTGCTTTGCCTTTGTCTACATGCACTACTAATTCCATGCCCCGGTATATTTCCGTATTATTCCCTTTTATGTATATATTTTCTCGCAGATTAATGCAATTTAAGTATAAGTCATTAATCATTATTTCATTGTTTTGTCTGCAATTATTTACTTTTTATTTTTTCCTGGTTGAAGATTATTTAGGTTATTAAATGAGAGCAAAAATAAAAGATATAGGATATAAAAATACGGTTATACTGACCTGTGTATAATGATTTGGAAGTTTTGAACTTATTGCTTGATAATGAAACGATTTATTACACCTAAAAATTATATAATAAGAATGGCTATTTTACCTTTATATATAAACCTCAAAAAAATAATTAGCAAATTAACCCTGTGGGTTAAAATATTTATTTGTCTTGTAGTAATCGGGAGCCTTTTTGCTTTTTTACGAAGAACTGACGAAATCAGTCATCTGGCTGTACCAATAAAACAGGGAACTTTTAAGGTAGTGGTATCGGCCGTTGGTGAGTTATCGGTGAGTAACAGCGCAAAAATTATATTGCCTATCGCTGATCTTCAGAATGCCAGTTTATTTGAGCTTAACGTGATCCGGCTTATACCGGAGGGCACCGTTGTGGACTCGGGTGATTTTATTATCGAATTCGACAAATCATCACTGTTGACAAAATTGAGTGATTTGGATGGAGAAATTAACAGAGCAAAGGCTGCTTATGAAAATGCTAAACTAGATACGGCGCTTAATCTCAGCGACGAAAGGGAAAAAAGGTTTGATTTGAAAAATGCTGTAGAAGATGCCAAATATGCGCTGGACCAGTCGCAGTACGAATCACCTGCTGCCATTAGGCAGGCTAAAAATGCTTTGGATAAGGCAAATCGCGAACTTGAAAAGGATATGAAAAGATACAGGCAATCTCAGATTCAAGCCAATATTTCGATGTATCAGAAATTTTCGGAGCTGCAAAATGGGATAAAGAAAAGAAATGATATACAGGCAGTACTTGAAAAACTAACCATACATTCCACGGCAAAAGGAATGGTTGTTTTTGAAAGAGATTTCGATGGATCAAGGAAAAAAGTTGGTAGTAAAATAAACATTTTTACAAACCAGGCTATTGCAAGTATTCCCGACTTGAAAAATTTAACCTCCAGGGCCTACGTAAACGAAATGAATGTGAATAAGATACAGCAAGGTCAAAAAGTAGATGTTGTAGCTGATGCCTTTATGAATAAAAGCTATGTTGGTACAGTTATAGCAGTAGCAAACATAGGCCAACCTTTGCCCGGGCACGATGCCAACGTATTTGAAGTTGTTATATCGGTTGATAATAATGATATGAAACTCAAGCCTTCTATGCGTACGAATAATTTTATTCTGACTTCATCTATTCCTGATGCCATATATCTTCCTATTGACGCAATACAATCTAATGATACCATCTCCTATGTTTACTTTGCAAAGGGAAGCCACATCATCAAACAACAGGTAATTACCGGCCCATTCAATGACAATGATATTGTTATTGAGCGGGGTTTAAAAAAGGGAGACAATGTAGTGCTTTCATTTCCGGAAAGTGATAGTAAAATCCCTTTTAGTGTTTTAAAATAATTTGTTACCGCAACATGAAGACAATTTCCGAACCCACTCTTTTCGAAGGCAAAAATTCATATTTCATTTTGCTTATTGAGGAGTCATTTGCATCGCTACGACTCAACAAAATGCGTGCATTTCTAACGGCTTTGGGTATTGTTTTCGGTGTGGCAGCTGTCATCAGTATGATGGCTATTGGGAACGGAGCCCGGAAAGAAATTCTCGACCAATTGAAAGAAGTGGGCACCAATAATATTATTGTGGAAGCTAAAGTTGAAAAGAATACAAATACTCAACAGGAGAAGGATAAAAAAAGCGGAAACCAGCAAAAGCTTTTTTCTTATGGTTTAAGATTAGCCGATGTTTCAGCTATTAAGGAGCTCCCAGACGTACAAAGCATAAGCCCGTTTATTCAGACATCAGTTACTGCAAATGCCCGCAACCGTAGCTTTCCTATTCAACTAATCGGCACCAATCGCGACTACTTTAATTTATTTCATTTAAATTTTCAGAAAGGAAATGCATTTAATTCAACCCATGAAAATAACAATATCCCTGTTTGTGTAATTGGTGATGGGGTTAAAAATCGTCTGTTTCCCAGCCAATTTCCGTTAAATGCAAAAATACGCTGTGGTGACAAATGGTACTGTGTCATTGGAGTTTTGGAAAAAAAAAGCTTATCTGCCGGAAATGCCAAAATCAATTACCTTAACGAAACTGACCAATCCGTATTCATCCCGGTTGGACTTTTTTTACAAAATCACAGCGACCGCTCCCTCATATTATCGGGACTCCTGAGTTTCTCCTTATCTAATGACGATAATTACCATCAACTCGATCGTCTGTTCATTAACGTTTTGCGGAATGACAAACTGGAGGAAATTAGTACTGTTATCAACAAAATGCTTTTTCGCCGTCATTCGCAAACCAACGATTTTAACGTGGTAGTGCCCGAGCTTCTTTTGAAACAACAACAGAAAGCAAAAAACCTTTTTAATCTGGTATTGGGAGTTATTGCCGGAATATCATTATTGGTTGGCGGCATAGGAATAATGAACATTATGTTTGTAACGGTACTAGAACGTACGCGTGAAATAGGTATAAGAATGTCAGTTGGCGCTACAAGTCGCGATATTATTATGCAGTTTCTTCTGGAGGCTGTATTAATTTGCCTTTCGGGAGGGATTATTGGGGTTATTTTGGGAATTGCATTGTCTTTTTCTATACAGTGGATGACTCAAATTAAGACTATAATTTCAATTTCGTCCATACTTCTTTCATTCGGAATCTCAGTTTCTGTGGGCCTTTTTTTCGGTTATCTTCCGGCAAAACGTGCAGCGGAACAATTACCAGTAAAATCATTACAATATCAAAATGGATAGTATAAAAACAATAAGCCTCATTGTTCTGCACATACTTTGCTGTTTTGGCAGCACGAGCCAATCGTATGGTCAGAATTCTTTAAAAAGGTTTACACTGCATGAAGTTATCGATTTGGCCAAAGAGCGGTCGCCCAAAGTACTTGAGGCCAAGGCTTCTTTTCTTACCAGCTATTTGGCACATCGTACCTTCATCGTTTCAAACCTGCCGCAAATTAGTCTTAGCCCTTTATCGTACAGCTATAATCACTCGTTGATACCTTCTTATGCAAAGGACAGCTTTTTGGTAGCGAATGTGATTAACAATAGTGTTGGTTTGAATATTTCGCAAAATATACCGTACATGGGTGGACAACTTAATGTTTCATCAAACCTCATGTCGGCTAAGGATCTCAATGGCTTAGCACCCAATTATTCAACAAATCTTTATTCAATCCAGTATTCGCAACCTCTTACGCTTTTTAACAACTATAAATGGGAACGTAAAACAGAGTTGCTCCGCATGGAACAAGCCAAGCGTATTTATGTCCAGGCGATCGAAGACATTTCGTCACAAGCTGTTGATATGTTTTTCGAACTCGCTTCCGCCCAAATTAACTATGAAGTTACGAAGTTAAATTATAGTAATGCCGATACCCTGTATAAGCTGTCCAAAGGACGCTATCAGATCGGTAAAATTGTTGAAAGCGATTTGCTTCAAATGCAACTGGGCTATCTGCAATCCGGTATTGCACTTACCATGGCTAAATTAGCTTTAGAAACGCAGGAATCCAATCTAAGTACCTTCCTCGCATTGCCACCGGATGAAAAGTTTGAATTGATCATCCCAACAGAACATCCTTATTTCTCAATTGAGTTTAACAAAGCAATACAACTGGTTAAAGAAAACAACCCCGATATGCTCACGGTCAATATGAAATTAATTGAGGCAAAAAAAAATGTAAAACAGATATTCTGGGATAACTGGCTTAACAGTGCAAACTTAACAGCTTCTTATGGACTAAGTTCGCAAGGTTCGGTGCTGAACAAACTTACCAATAACCCTTCCGTGGCATCTGGCTTTTCAGTTGGAATAACCATTCCTATTCTCGGTTACGGGATTAGAAAAGGGAAATACAGGTTGGCACGACTCAACCAGCTTATTGCCACTGAACAGGCAGACCAACAATTGAACAGTATGAAGAAAAACATCTTAAACGTGGTTACTCAATTTGAACAACAAAATGATCTGCTAAGAATTGCAGCCCTCTCTGACACCATCGCACAGAAAAGATATTTTATCAGCAAGCAACGGTTCATGATGGGAAAAATAGATGTACTGGATTTGAATAAAGCCACCACTGATAAGGATAATTCCAGGAACCAGTATATAAGTGCCTTGCACAATTACTGGAGGATTTATTACCAGTTAAGGCAATTAACTTTATATGATTTTATAGCCGAAAAGCCTATTCGCGTCGATTTCGAGGAGCTTTTGAAAAATTGAATATTGTGAGATGTTTATTGATTTCAATGCTAAGTACATCTTAACCATACTATTTTAATTGTTAATTAAATAACAGTAACTTCAAAGTTTACCATAACCAAAAAACTTACTCTCAAGTAAGGATTGCAATATGCATATTTACAGCAAATTACTATGATAAAATTAGAGTTCTTTTAATTTTTTTTCTTTTTTTTAAAACTCAAATCAAAAAAAATTTGTAACCTTGCGCCTTCAATTACTAACTGGTTAGTACAGTTAATAGGATTTTTTTCGAAACAATTCATTGATTTTCAATTATATTTATTTTTTATGGAAGGCGAATCATTAGTTTTGTTTTTTATTATTGCCGTAGTATTGGTGGGGGGTGCAATAATATTTTCTAGCCTGGTTCCACCGAAGTCTTATAATCCGGCAAAATTTGAACCATACGAATGTGGTATTGAGACCATTGGCGAAGCTTGGCTTCAATATACCGTTGGTTATTATCTGTTTGCAATTTTATTCCTGATATTTGACGTGGAAGTCGTTTTTGTATTTCCATGGGCTGTAGTATTAAGAGAAGTTAGCGAAACCGGAATTTCGGCATTTGTTGAAATACTCGTATTTTTTAGTATTCTGGGCCTTGGCTTGCTATACGCCTGGAAAAAACATGCATTGAAATGGGAATAGGAAAGAAAAAAGATAAAAGCTTTGAAATCAATGACTTTCCGGTCATTGAGAAGATTGAAGGAGGTAACATTATGCTGGCCTCTTTAGATTCGTTGGTTAATTGGGCACGTTCCAATTCTTTGTGGCCTTTAACTTTTGGAACTCGTTGTTGTGCTATTGAGATGATGGCCGCAGGTGCTTCCCGACATGATTTTTCAAGGTTTGGAATGGAAGTGGCCCGAGCTACACCTCGTCAGGCTGATATGATTATTATTTCAGGTTCGATTAATTATAAAATGGCGCCAGTATTGAAACGTTTATACGACCAAATGGCAGATCCCAAATGGGTGATTGCCATGGGTGCCTGTGCAATATCCGGTGGACCATTTTTTTATAATTCTTATTCCATTGTTAAAGGAGCCGATCATGTAATTCCTGTGGATGTTTATATTCCAGGATGTCCTCCCCGGCCCGAAGCCCTTTTATATGGCGTTTTACAGCTTCAGAAAAAGATCAAGCGCGAACGCTACTTTAATAAGGGGAAAAGTAAAAAACAAGAGACAATTTAGACTATATAAATGACTAACCAGGAATTAAAAGAGTTTATATTGGCACAGGTATCTTCTGCTTCAGTAACTGAAGGCAAACAGTATCTGACAGTTGAGGTGCCTAGTGAAAACTTACACCAGCTGGCCTTAACGCTGCGTAATTCTGAGCAGACCTCATTTGATTACTTATTTTGTTTATCAGGAGTAGATATGCCCAATTCAATTATGGTAGTCTACCATATGGAATCTACACTCTTTAAACATGCATTGGTACTGAAATGTCAGACTAAGGATCGTGTAAATCCTGAGCTTGATACAGTTTCAGATATTTGGGCAACAGCAGATTTTCATGAACGTGAAGTATTCGATTTGCTTGGTGTCAAATTCAAAAATCACCCCGATCTTCGCAGACTTTTCCTTGACGATTCCTATGGGTTTCCGCTTCGGAAAGATCATGTTGACGAAATAAGGATTGTTGAAAGGTAGGATATGGAAAAGATTGTTAACATAGAAAACCAGGAATATTTTGTGAACATGGGGCCTCAGCACCCTTCTACCCATGGCGTGCTCAGGTTATTACTACGCCTGGAAGGCGAAATCGTTCATGATGTTCAACCTCATATTGGTTACATTCACAGCGGAATCGAAAAAATGTGCGAAGCTTTGGCTTATCCACAGATTGTTCATTTGACCGATCGTATGGATTATCTTTCAGCACATATGAATAATGAAGCTGTTTGCTTATGTGTTGAAAATGCACTGGACGTTCAAGTACCTGAGCGAGTTAAATATATCCGCACCATTATGGCTGAACTTTCACGTTTGGCATCGCATCAATTATGGTGGTGCGCTTTTGGCATGGATATGGGAGCATTAACCACATTTTTTTACGGGCTTCGCGACCGCGAATCCATTCTTGATATTTTCGAGGAAACTTGTGGTGCCAGACTTACGGTTAATTATTCAACACCAGGCGGACTGATGTTTGATATTCATCCTAATTTCCAAAAACGGGTTAAAGATTTTATAGTGTATTTTAAGAAAAAACTTCCGGAATACGATCAGTTGCTTTCGGGTAATGTTATTTTCAGAGAAAGAACCGAAGATATCGGCCACTTGTCGAAAGAAGATGCCATTGCGTATGGTGTAACAGGCCCCTCGGGAAGAGCTTCGGGTTTTTCCTGTGATATTCGTAAGCTTCATCCTTACAGTGCTTACCCGCTGGTTAAATTCAATGAAATACTCGACACCAAAGGCGATACTTACACAAGATACAAGGTAAGAATAGCCGAAATGTGGGAATCCATGTCAATTATAGAACAACTCATTGATAATATTCCTGAAGGAGACTACCAAGTAAAAATGAAAGGTGTTATTAAGCTTCCCGAAGGTGAGTTTTATCAACGTGTAGAAACGGCCCGTGGCGACTTTGGTGTATACATTATCAGTGATGGTAAGAAGAATCCTTATCGTGTAAAATTCCGTTCTCCGGGGTTCTCAAATCTTTCAGCACTTAATAAAATTTCGAAAGGCTTTAAAATTGCCGACCTTGTGGCAATTATGGGCACCCTCGATTTGGTAATTCCTGATATTGACAGATAAAATATTTGCTATGGCATTTAGTATATATGATTTTAACACATTAACCAGTTCAATCCATAATAGTCTGAGCCACCATATGTCGCCGGTTGGCGTACAGGTAACGGAGTGGACGCTGATAGGACTTAGCTATCTGATTTTTGTGGCCGTTTTTGGATTGCTCTTGGTCTATCTTGAAAGAAAGATATGTGCCTTTTTTCAGCAAAGGTTGGGTCCCATGCGAGTTGGACCTTGGGGTCTCCTTCAAACCATAGCGGATTTTATTAAGCTTTTGATGAAGGAGCTTATATTTCCTAACAGGGCCGATAAGTTCCTTTATAATCTGGCTCCGTTTATAGTTATTATAGTGACTTTTATGGCTATTGCGGTAATCCCTTTTGCTAAAGGATTACAGGCACTCGATTTTGATATTGGCGTGTTTTATGTAACTGCAGTATCGTCTATCGGAGTTATCGGTATTTTATTAGCCGGTTGGTCGAGCAATAACAAGTACTCACTTATCGGGGCCATGCGTAGTGGCGCTCAGATAGTAAGTTACGAACTTTCCGTAGGCATGTCGCTCATCACCATGATCATATTCGCCGGGACCATGCAAGTGTCTGGTATTGTTGAAGGACAAAGGGCAGGTTGGTTTATATTCAGAGGTCATATTCCTGCAGTGATTGCATTTATAGTATTTATAATCGCCGGTACTGCCGAAACTAATCGTGGTCCATTCGACCTTGCAGAAGCAGAATCAGAACTTACAGCCGGTTTTCACACGGAGTACTCGGGTATCAAGTTTGCATTCTTTTTCCTGGCCGAATATGTGAATCTTTTCATTGTGTCGGCAATGGCAACAACGCTCTTTTTAGGAGGTTGGATGCCATTACACTTTGGGAATTTAGCCGGTTTCAATCATGTTATGGATTTTATACCACCCATTTTTTGGTTTTTCGGTAAAGTAATGGGGGTCATTTTCCTAATTATGTGGTTTAAGTGGACATTCCCACGACTCAGGGTCGATCAGATTCTTGTACTTGAATGGAAGTTCCTTCTTCCGATAAATCTTGTCAATATTGTTTTGATGACGTTGATTGTCGTGATGAAATGGCATTTTTAAATGAACAGATACTAATAGAATGAAGGCTTTAATTAATTATATAGTTTCTATTCTCAAGGGCATGAAGACCCTTGTGGATGGGATGCGGGTGACGGGATATTATTTTGTTCATCCAAAACAAATTGTTACTCAGCAGTATCCTGAAAACAGAGATACTTTAAAAATGTTCGACCGGCTCAGGAGTGAAGTTATTATGCCCCACAATGACAAAAATGAGCATCGTTGCACCGGTTGTGGTATATGTGAATTAAATTGCCCTAATGGTTCAATAGAGATTATTTCAAAATCTATTGAGGTGGATGGCAAAAAAAAGAGAGTTATCGATAAGCATATTTACAACCTGGGTATGTGTACCATGTGTAACTTATGTGTAAAATCCTGCCCATCGGATGCTCTTGCTATGAGTCAAAAATTTGAACATGCGGTTTGGGACAGAAGTAAACTTATTAAAGTTTTAAATCAGCCCGGATCTCACATTGCACAAGATATAAAAGAATAAAATGAGTAACCAACTAATGTTCTTGCTATTGTCAGGTATGATCCTGATATTTTCGGTAATGACTGTTACCAGTCGCCGTATACTCCGGTCAGCCGTTTATCTGTTGTTTGTGCTAATAGCTACCTCAGGTATTTATTTTATGTTGAAATATAATTTTCTGGCCGCTGTTCAATTAACTGTTTATGCGGGGGGTATTGTAGTATTGATTATTTTTTCGATTCTACTAACCAGTCATATCAGCGAACGGGCCAAGATGGCTGGTCTCAGACAAAGATTATTTTCTGCATTAGCTGTTGTTGCCGGGGCTACATTAACCCTGATTGTAATTTTTGCATATTCTTTTCCAAGGAATTTAGAACCAGCCATAAGCACTGATGTAAAAACCATTGGGCATCAACTGGTAAGTTATAGTGTAAACGGATACGCTCTTCCGTTTGAAGTTGTGAGTGTACTACTTTTAGCATCCATGATTGGGGCAATAGTTGTTGCCAGAAAAGAATCGATAACTAAATAAGTGACTATTATGATTCAGGGAATTCCATTGCAATATTTTTTGATCATCAGCACGCTTATGTTTTTTATAGGCGTTTATGGGTTTCTAACCCGTAAGAACATGATTACCATTCTGATGTCTATAGAACTAATTTTAAATGCAGTAAATATCAATTTTGTTGCATTTAATAAGTATTTATTTAATAATCAATTACAAGGCTTATTTTTTACTTTGATTGTTATTGCAGTGGCAGCAGCTGAAGCAGCAGTGGCTATTGCTATAATTATAAATATCTATCGAAACTTTAAATCGATAGACGTAGATAATGTAGATGAAATGAAGTACTAGCCTTTGCGTAAGCCTCCCTCTTCTTCAGGAGAGGGCCGGGGTGAGGCCAAAACAGATAAAATATAATTTATGACCAATTACACTTATACATTACTTATTCCGCTTCTGCCGTTGTTTATATTTTTATTGCTGGGTTTGGCAGGACATAAAATGAAGCCCATCATTACCGGGATCATTGGTACGTTTGGGTTAACGGTTGGCGCCGTGTTGTCATACATTACCGCATATTTATACTTTTTTAATACAGCCAGGGTTGGTGGTGCATTGCCAACCATTGAAGCTTTTAGTGTGAATTGGATTCATTTTACCGATAAGCTCACCGTTCATCTGGGAATCATGCTCGATCCCATTTCAGTAATGATGCTGGTTGTGATCACCACAGTGTCATTAATGGTTCATATCTACAGCCTTGGATATATGAAGGGTGAAAAAGGATTTCACCGGTTTTATGCTTGTTTATCATTATTCAGTTTTTCAATGTTAGGCCTCGTACTTGCCGGCAATATTTTTCAAATGTATATATGCTGGGAGTTGGTAGGCGTATCATCCTTCCTGTTGATTGGCTTTTATTATGAAAAACCTTCGGCAGTTGCTGCCTGTAAAAAGGCATTTATAGTAACCCGCTTTGCTGACTTGGGATTTTTGATCGGAATTTTAATGTTATCCTTTACTACCGGAACTTTTGACTTTGCTTCACTCACCAGTCCCACTGGTCCTGCAATAACATATATGGGTGGAGCTACCTTTATGGGTCTTTCGGTAATTACATGGTCATTAATTTTTATTTTTATTGGTGGTGCCGGCAAATCGGCTATGTTTCCACTACATATATGGCTTCCCGATGCTATGGAAGGTCCAACTCCAGTATCGGCACTTATACATGCCGCTACCATGGTAGTTGCCGGTGTGTATTTAGTTGCCAGGTTGTTTCCTGTTTTTTCATTAGCTCCCGGTGCTGCCACTGGATTGGAGGTTGTAGCATGGGTAGGCACTTTTACATCCCTTTTTGCAGCTGTTATTGCTTGTACACAAACCGATATTAAACGTGTTTTGGCTTATTCCACCATGTCTCAAATTGGTTTGATGATGGTGGGATTGGGGGTATCGGGTTACGGTGGTCATGAGGGACTTGGCTTTATGGCTTCTATGTTTCATCTGTTTACACATGCCATGTTTAAAGCATTGTTATTCCTGGGTGCTGGAGCTATAATTCACGCTGTTCACAGTAATCTGATGACAGAAATGGGTGGGCTCAGGAAATATCTTCCCATCACACACATCACATTTCTCATCGCTTGTTTAACCATTGCAGGTATTCCTCCATTTTCGGCTTTTTTCAGTAAAGACGAAATAATGGTAGCTGCATTTCATCATAGTAAAATAATATTTGCAATTATCTATCTTGTAGCTGGGCTCACGGCATTTTATATGTTCCGGCTTTATTATAATGTATTTTGGGGTAAAGAAACCCACTATCATCATACGCCACATGAATCACCGCTTACGATGACAATTCCACTCATGTTTTTAGCTATAGCTTCTATGTTTACGGGTTTTATTCCGTTTCATGAATTGGTTACATCAGATGCGATGGCTTTTGAAGGTCATATAGATTGGATGATTGCTATTCCTTCAGTGTTAGTGGGAGTTATAGGTATCGTAGTTGCAACCATCCTGTATCGTAAGGAAAATAATCTTTCGGACCGGATAGCTAGCAGTATCAAAGGATTTTACACCGCTGCCTATCATAAGTTTTATATGGATGAGGTTTACCTGTTTGTTACAAAACGTATCATTTTTAATTTAATATCGCGCCCTATCGCATGGTTCGACCGAAACGTAGTGGATGCAACGATGAATCGGATTGCCTGGGTGGTGAGTACTACATCTGAAAAAAGTAAAGGTATGCAATCGGGGGAATTACAGAATTATGCATATTGGTTTATTTCAGGGGCCATTTTATTGGTCATCGTTTTTGTTTATCTGATTTATTAAAAGCAGGAGGAGGTAATGGATTTTTTAAGTTTATTTGTTATAATACCTGTATTAACAGTTCTTGCCATAGGATTAACCAAAAATTTTAAACAAGCAAGGGTTGCGAGTGCTATAGGTATGTCAGTACAGCTAATTCTTGCTGCTATTTTGATTGTGCTGTATCTTCAGGAACGCAATGCTGGGAATACCGCTGTTATGCTTTTTAGAAAAGACGCCTTATGGTTTGCAAGTCTGAACATCCACTATGCGGTTGGGGTTGACGGAATATCAGTTGCGATGATAGGCCTTACGTCGATTGTAGTTTTTGCGGGCATTTTTGCCTCCTGGGAAGTGGAATATCTGTCGCGCGAATTTTTTATATCGTTGATTTTGCTGGCTACCGGAGTATTCGGGTTTTTTATTTCCATCGACCTGTTTACCATGTTCCTCTTTTATGAGTTGGCGGTGATTCCGATGTATCTTTTAATAGGTATCTGGGGTTCGGGACCGAAAGAATATTCTGCGATGAAGCTTACCATAATGCTTATGGCAGGGTCGGCTCTTATACTGGTAGGTTTATTAGGAATTTACTTTCATTCAACGCCACTACCAGGAGTACATACCTTTAATTTGCTTGAGATTGCAAAATCGAAAATGCCTATTGAATGGCAACGCATGTTCTTTCCTATGACCTTTGTTGGTTTTGGAATTTTAGGTGCATTATTCCCATTTCATACATGGTCTCCTGATGGCCATGCTTCTGCTCCAACAGCAGTTTCGATGTTACATGCTGGAGTTTTGATGAAACTGGGAGGTTATGGTGCTTTCCGTGTTGCTATGTATCTGATGCCTCAGGCAGCTGCCGAACAGGCTTGGATTTTTATTATCCTTACATCAATTAGTGTAGTCTATGGTGCTTTCGGTGCTATTATGCAGAAAGACCTCAAATATATCAATGCTTATTCGTCCGTTAGCCATTGTGGATTGGTTCTTTTTGCAATATTGATGATGAACCAGACAGCACTGAACGGAGCTATTATCCAAATGATTTCACATGGACTGATGACAGCTCTTTTCTTTGCACTTATTGGTATGATTTACGGACGCACCCACACTCGTATTGTCAGCGAAATGGGTGGTCTGATGAAAGTAATGCCATTCCTCGCGGTAGCATATGTTATTGCCGGTCTCGCTTCACTTGGATTACCAGGTTTTAGTGGGTTTGTCGCTGAAATGACTATATTCTTCGGAGCTTTCCAACATACCGATGTTTTCCACAGAACCGTAACCATTCTGGCAGCTTCTTCAATAGTAATCACTGCTGTGTATATTCTCAGAGTGGTTGGCATGTTGCTTTTAGGGCCTATTCGCAACGATCATTTCCTGCATTTGTCAGATGCAAAATGGTTCGAGAAAATATCTACTTCCACATTAATCATTGCGGTTGCAGCTATCGGAATTGCTCCTTTATGGCTTTCCAATATGATTAATGCCAGCTTGGTTACGATAGTACATAAAATTATAATGTTGTTTTGATTACAAATAGAAAAGGATAAATATGACCTTCGCCGATTTTTTACTAATGCGACATGAGATCTTGCTGGCATTGGTTCTTTTAATAATTCTGATTGCGGAAATCAGCCTGGATAAGGGTAAGAAAAATATACTATTTCCCATTTCAATCGGTTTATTTTTTGTGATAATGATTACCGGTTTTCTGCCGGTATTTAACGGAAACCTTTTTGGAGGGATGTATCAAACATCTGCGCTGAAAGTAATGATGAAAAATATCCTGAATATTGGAGTTTTTATTATTTTCCTGCAATCGGTCAGTTGGCTTAAAAAGTCTGAAAATAGCGATAAAATAGGTGAATTTTTTCTGTTGATGCTTTCCGTATTACTCGGAATTGACTTTATGATTTCGTCGGGGGATTTCCTAATGTTTTATCTGGGATTGGAAACGGCCACCATTCCGCTTGCAGCACTCGCAGCTTATACTCATCATCAGACTAAATCGGCTGAAGCTGGTATCAAATTTATACTTTCATCCGCATTTTCATCCGGTATTTTGCTGTTTGGTATTTCCATGATTTATGGGACAACAGGATCTATAACCTTTGATTTTGTGGCAGGTCATTTCGGTTTTGCACCTCTTCAGATACTTGCATTTATCTTTTTCTTTGCGGGCATGGCTTTTAAAATCTCATTGGTACCGTTTCATTTATGGACTGCCGATGTTTATGAAGGAGCACCAGTGAATGTGACTTCGTTCTTCTCGGTAATCTCTAAAGGTGCAGCCGTATTCATTCTTATTATTATTCTCTATACAGTGTTTCCTTACATTAGTCGTTTATGGAAAGAGCTTCTTTACGTTATCGCGGTTCTTACCATGACGGTCGGTAATCTTTTTGCACTCAGGCAGAAAAACATGAAACGTTTTCTTGCTTTTTCCTCTATAGCGCAGGCAGGATTCATTTTACTGGGTATCATCAGTGGATCAAAAATAGGAATGACATCAACGGTTTATTTTATTCTGGTGTACATTTTTTCAAATTTAGGGGCTTTTGGTGTGGTTACTGCTATTTCTGTCGCAACAGGGAAAGAAAGTATGGATGATTACGATGGTATGTATCAAACCAATCCTCGTCTTTGTCTTTTGATGATGTTATCATTATTTTCTTTAGCTGGAATACCACCTGTTGCGGGCTTTTTCGGAAAGTTTTTCCTGTTTACCTCAGCTGCATCCGCAGGATATTACTGGCTTGTTTTTATCGCCGTAGCCAATGCAACCGTATCTTTATATTACTATTTGCTACCGGTAAAGGCTATGTTTATTAATAAAAATGAGCAACCCATTCCATTCTTTAAAAGTGATACGGCTATGAAGATTGGCTTAATTATAAGTGCTCTTGGTATTTTCCTGTTGGGATTTTTCAGTTTTGTTTACGAATATTTGAACAGTCTTAGCACAGGAATTTAATTTAAGGATAAACAAACAACCTTCTGCTGGTTGTGGGAGGTAGAACAAATTATGAAACTTATGGCTTTAACTAAAGGTAAACATATCGTAGAAGAAATAAATGGTGTACGTTGTTCTATCGTTGAAAAAGGTGCAACCCCTGATAGAATGCAGTTCATTAAAAGCTTACTTGAATTTAACGGAATAGAAGTAAAGGCAATTCAGGCAGAAGATCAAACTTATACCATTGGAGTAACTGATGTTGTTTTTAATATTGTCATTGCTGTTTATAATCAAAGCCTCAAAACCCCGCAGGGAACAAAAGTATCTCCTGCGTACTGGAGACAATTAACGGAAGAGGCGACATCTGATTATTGGAACGTTAAATAAATTCGGAAATTTTGTTGCTTTTTGACCTCAACCCCTTAAAAAAGCATTAACTACAGCTAGTATAGACCCCAAACCCCTTAAAAAGAGTAAATGCCTAGTTTATGGCACAAAGGTGGCTGTAGTAAACTAAATCCGTAGGATTGGCAGTATCCGCCAGTGGTCGGACAAGTCGGAAGATCTTTATCGTGAATAATTCTTTTTCGCCGCACGAGCCGTCCTGAGAAAATCCATAGCTTTGGTTGCGGCGGGTGCAATAATCTTGGAATAAGCATTAACGGTGCATGCAAGGTTATGCTTCGGATCATGTGCTTTCGTGCACCTTAGGGAGCCTCTGTGTTTATTAATTTCTACCATACTGTCACCCCTAGCGGGGTTTGATCTTAACCACATTAAATGGTTTAACTTGCCAATGGGATTTAGAGGTCTCAGAAATGCCTTTATCTAGGAAATTACTCTTAAAAATGGGCTATAATAGTTGCGCACAGCTTATAATTGGGAGGTTAAAACGTGGTTTAATTCATCTAAAGGTGGTTTCGACTCCGCTCAACCACCAATTTCATTCACATCACTGCCACTTACAGGCGAAATTTACTATTAGGAATTGGGTCGGACCCTGAACGCAGTCGAAGGGTCATTTAAACAATGTAACAATTGGTTCTTCAGGAAAATGAATAAATTATTTTATCTTTACGGATAGTTGCATCATAATTACATACTAACAACTAATTAAATGAAAGCAATCATTCTTTTTCAGAGTAAAAAAGGTACCACCAAAAAATTTGGTGAAGAAATCAGTTCTTTTTTAAATCAAAAAAATATAGAAACTAAGGTATCCTCTGTTCAGGATTTTAATGCGAATGATCTGGCAACAGCTGATTATGTCTTTCTGGGTTGTTGGACTAATGGCATGTTTCTGATGTTTCAGCATCCCGAAAAAGCCTGGGTTAAATTCGCGGAACAATTACCTGCATTGGATGGTAAAAAAGTAGTGATGTTTACGACCTACAAAGTCGCCATCGGCGTTATGTTTAAAGCCATGAAAAAGCATATCAAGGGTAATTTCAGTAATCCCTTACCTGAGTTAAAGTCCCGTAATGGTTTATTGTCAGATCAAAATAAGACGGAGCTTTTACAAATTATTAATTGATTTATACCGTGTCGGCAGCGGCCATTCCATGAGCTTTTGCTAACTTTAGATTTATTATGGCACAATCCTTGATTAGATGATAAATACTTTAATCAAAATTCACTATAAACTTTAAATCAGTTAAAACTTAAAATTCATAAAAATGAAAACGATTACTTTCAAAATTAGTAGCTTAGTTTTATTTTCAATTTTACTTGCGGGTTGTGTAAAAGAAGGCCCAAGAGGTCCTGCAGGTTTAGATGCAGACGTAATTTATTCCGAATGGTTTTCTCCAGCTTCATGGTTAGGCAGCACCGGAGATTGGTATTTCGATGCAAGCGCTCCAGACCTAACTGCAGATGTTGTTGAAACAGGTGTAGTATTAGGATATGTTTCGTTCTCTACCGGTGATATTTATGATAACACAGTGAGGCCGTTACCGTGTATTGCTCTTGGGGCAGACTGGGATTTTTTAATTCCCGGCAAGTATGGGGCAATTGAATATACTTCCGATGCATCAGCTGTGCCAAGCACATCTATCCAATTCCGTTTTATTGCCATTCCCGGAAATATTATCGCAAAATCGGCACCGGCCAACGGTAAAAGAGCAAGTGAATTACGCAGTATGTCATACGAACAAGTCTGTAAATTGTACAACATTCCTCTTAAATAAACTGAATATCAAGTATATAAAACGAAGAAACCAAGCTATAAAGCCTGGTTTCTTCGTTTTATTTTGTTATTTATCCTTATCTTTTTCAGGGACTAATTTCCTTGCTTTAAGCCAATTCATGCAAGCTTCGGGCCAACCTGCTTCCGAACCTCCTTTTTTACCCATACCAAATCCGTGCCCTCCTTTTTCATAAATATGCAATTCAGCAGGAATATTGTTTTTCTTCAGCGCATAAAAGTAGTTAATGCTGTTTTCTATTGGTACAGAGCCATCATCAGCAGCCAGTGCAAGGAAAGCGGGGGGAGTTTCGTCAGTTACTTTCAATTCGTTGGAAAAGGATTCCACCATTTCTTTGGAGGGCTTTTTTCCTAGTAAATTTTCTCTGGAACCTTTGTGAGTAATGCTTAAGTCCATAGAAATGACCGGATAGATAAGAATTGAAAAATCGGGACGAGCGCTTATAGTGTCATTTGCACCGTACACATCGTCGTTAAAATGGGTTGAAGCAGTTGCAGCTAAATGTCCTCCGGCTGAAAACCCCATAATACCTATTTTGTAGATATTCAGGCCCCATTCTTTAGCATGGCGGCGCACAACACGTATAGCCTCCTGAGCATCTTCCAGTGGGCCTATGCTTTTATCTTTCATAATCTCATCGCTTGGGAGTCTGTATTTCAGTATTATTGCTGTAATACCGCGTTTGCTAAACCACGATGCGATTTGAAAACCTTCTCTATCGATGGAAAGACGGGCATATCCACCTCCGGGACAGATTATGATTGCAGCCCCATTGGTAATTTCTTTGGGTGGTGAATAGATGGTAAGAGTTGGTTCGGTTACTTTGCTTATTCTGGTCGTTTGATTTTCGTCCAGTTGAAATTCTTCCTGGTAAGTACTACTTTTTATAGCTCCCGGGATCTTGTCAGTCCATACTTTGATGACCTTTTGCTGGGCAATTAAACTTAGATTCATGAGTGACAATAAGCTCAACGTAAGGATAGGTAGTAGTTTTTTCATGGCAGTTTTTTGAAGGGGTAAAGACGCAAATTAACATAAATTTCTTTAATTTTAAATGAACCTTAAAATTCTTATGTGTACAGAATAAAAAAAGTAAATTTGAATACACTTTTTATTATGTAAAAAAGAACGGGTACTCACATAGAATACCAATAATTGTTGGGTCATACCACTAAATAATAAATATTGTAAATATATGAAGGATCAAATATTAAATTTTTCGAAATTGAATATCAAATGGTTACTTGTTGGCCTTTTCCTTTTAGCGCTGGGATATATAATACTGGGCTGGAATAGCGGAGGCAAATCATACGAAGCAACTGTATTTTCGTGGCATAAAATGACCCTGGCACCTATCATTCTTTTGCTTGGCTATGTGACGATTGGTTTCTCTATTATGCACCAGTCAAAAAAATAAATGTTCGGTTCCAAAGCAAAATATTCCGGTAATTCTGACGAGCAACTGATGCAGTTGATAATTTCAGGTGATTCGGAAGCTTTTAATCAGATTTATCAACGTTATAGCCAACGTCTCCTTTATTATTTCTTTAGGATGCTAGGCAACTCAAATGAAAAAGCACAGGATTTTTTGCAGGATATTTTTGTAAAGCTGATTGATAAAGCATCTACGTTTGATCCGTCTAGGAAATTCTCAACCTGGATTTTCTCCATCGCACACAATATGTGTAAAAACGAGTATCGTCGAATGGAGATAAGGAAAGATGTTGCTATTGAATCGTTTGATGAGAAATTGCTGCCGGAAAACCCTTTTGATGATAGGCAGCAAATAGATATAGAACAATTGATTAAACACCTTTTTGAAGAACTTGAAAGTTTTGATGAAATTCACAAAACTGCATTTTTACTTCATTATCGCGAAGGCTGTTCGGTGAAAGACATTAGTCTGATACTTGAGATATCTGAAGGAACCGTAAAATCGAGACTTTTTTATACAAGGAAACGGCTTTCGGAGTGCTTGGCTAAATACCAGCAGACGGAAACATTGTTTTAACCAGAGAACATGGAAACTATAATATTAAGCTCATGAGAATACGATTCGACCATAGAAACAAATTGTTCAGAGAAATTATTTCGAGAGATAATCCTGACATTAAGCCTGATAAGACTATAGAAGAGCGTCTGAATTATTATTATTTACTTAAGCAACCACATCGCAAGGTTCATATGAATTCCTTTGCGGGTATGTTTGTTTGGTTATTTTCGATGAAAAGCTTTGGCGTAAAAGCCAGTTTGGTTTCCGTTTGCTTATTGTATTTTCTGTTTTTAGGAAACATGAACAATACTGATCAACATAAGAATGATTCGAATATCAACCGCATTTCATCTACAGCCATAGATACTTTCTGTCTTACAAAGGATTCGTGCAGGTAAGTAAATGGTTTAGTTAAGCCGCTGTCGGGGTTGTTAACCACTGTCAGGGCAAAAGGCAACCCTGTCAGAGGTTTCAAACCCGACAGCGGTTAAGCCAAAGCCACATAACTATATTATAACCAATTACTTAATCGCTTAATCAGCTAACCTCATTTGTTAGTGGTAAATATTTTGTTCTAAACAGTTATCTTTGATTTGTATTAAATTTTCACGTATGAATATTAAAAAGGCTGTTATTACTGCCGCTGCGAGAGGCGAGAGGTTATATCCTGTTGCAGATACAGTGCAGAAAGCAATGCTCCCGATTATTGATATTGATGGTATTAATAAACCGGTTATACAAATTATTGCTGAAGAGGCAATAGCCAGTGGAATAGAGGAAATTTGTATTATCTGTGCACCCGGCGATGAAGAAAAGTATATGGAAAGTTTTCAATCATTGCATTCTAACCTTTTAAAGGCCTACAAAAATAGCGATTGGGCTCAAAAACAAGCTGCTAACATAAAAAACCTGCTTGACATGTTAAGTTTTACCGTTCAAAACGAGCCACTCGGATATGGACATGCGGTTTATCAGGCCAAACAATTTGTCAATAACGAACCTTTTATCCTTCTTTT
>CAYZNC010000036.1:0-28356 GCA_964478555.1 uncultured Bacteroidales bacterium
CCACCAATCATGGTTAAAATAATTACAAAATTCCTTTTATTTTTCAAAAGCGCATACAGTGCAAATATTCCCCCTTCACCGTGGTTATCCGCTCTGAGGGTCAGAAAAATATACTTAACGGTAGTTTGGAGCGTAAGTGTCCAGAAGATGCAGGACAAAGCACCGTATATCATCAGCGTTTTGTCACCTACCGCATTTGCAGTTATCGCTTTCATTACATACAGCGGGCTTGTTCCTAAGTCTCCGTAAACTATTCCTAATGTAACAATTACACCCCATAGGGTAAGCTTGCGAATGGAATGCTTTGTATTCTTATTCATATTTTAAACATGGAAACTGACAAAGTTAAGCGAAAATGAGTTAACTGATTTTTGTTTGTCAAAAATATCGTAGCATGTGGGTTTGTATTTTTCAATCAGTCAGTATGTGAACGTGTTTATTTATGAATAGCATAACAGACTAATAAGTAGTTGAGCTTTTTGTTTATTAATTCTATAAATACTGCTAATTTTGAGTTAAATATAAATGCTATGCAAAATCTTACCTTGTTTTTGACGACCGTGTTTTTGGGTTTCTTTGCCATTTTAAACCCTATCGGAAACACGCCGGTATTCTTATTGATGGTTGGCGAAGCCGACAAAAAAATCATTAAAATGGTGGCTTTCAAAGCGGTATTCGTAGCTTTTCTGATCACAACCATATTCTGCCTTTTCGGACATATCATATTTAAATTGTTCAACATTACCCTCCCGGCTTTTCAGGTTGCCGGAGGAATCATTGTGTTTTTTATTGGTTACGACCTGCTTCAGGGTAAGACCGTGAGAGCCCATCGATCGAAAATGAGAGAATCCGATACTGCTTATGATGACATGGCGGTATCTCCTTTGGGCATTCCGCTACTTGCAGGACCGGGTACCATAACCACAGGTATGAACTTTGTTGGACAAGGGCATAGCTTTTTAAATACGCTTTTAATCATCCTTGTTTTTGCAATAGTGTGTGCCATAACCTATCTGATGTTTATTTTAAGCAACAGTATTGCCAAAAGAATAAGGCCTTCGTTAATAAAAGCCATTTCAAAAATAATGGGTCTGATCCTTGCAGTTATCGCAGTTCAGATGTTGATAGATGGGGTTTTTAAAGTGATTAAAGAGTTTCCGAAATAAGGGTTAAAATGAAAAAGTATAACAAATAGGAAAATATTTAGCCATTGCGGTATTTAAAATATTAACCTACAAAAAATCACAACCTAGTAATTGCGTTAACTAAATCAATCAGGTCTTCAGATTGAAAGTGTTTACTTAAATAATAGGAGTTTTTATCATCTGAGATATAGTTTTTGATACTATCATATGGATAAGCTGTAAAAAAGATTATGGGTACGTCACTAGATTTTCTTATGTGCTGATATATAGGCATCCCAGATTCTATCTGCCTTGTTTTATCATTTAAAATAACTTCTAAATTTAAATCCAAAAATATTAATTGGTAATCAGAATAATTAATACTTGTTGCTTCATTCAATGAACTTATCCTATCTATATGATAATCATTAAGAATTCCTTCTAAAAGGAAATAATTTACCATACAATCTTCAATAGCTAAAATATTCATTTTACTTTAATTGACTTTTGTGTAGTATCAGTGATATCATTGTAGAAATTATTAATTTTTTGATATTGAGAAATAAATTCTTTCCTGAAGTTTTCTATTTCATTCTTATTGTCATTAATGATTGATATTCTTAGTCTTGGTAAGGTTTTTTCAATAGCACTTAATGAGTTTTTAAGCCCATGTATTTGATTAAATATATCCTCAGTTAATAAAATTCTATTTTCATAGAGAATTTCAGCTATAGCATTGGTATAGGCATTTAAAGATCTACTATGGTCATTAATACTGTTATGGTCAATTGGGTTGCCTTTTAATAAGTCATTAATATCTCTAACTTTATTTCTGGCCCTATAAACCATTGAATTTAGTTCGTGAAATATAGTGAATTGACTATCATGTATTTTACTTTTTTGTCTTATTTCTTCTTTGAAGCTTTCTAACTTTCTATCAAGTAATTTTTCGTAACTTTTTTTGAAAAAATATTCAATTAGGGTCACTAAAAAGGCGGTGCTTAAAATTGAGGTAATAATTGAATTCAATAACATTTAATAAAAGTTTATGAGGTAGTTGTGAATTCTATCAATACAATAACTGAGATTAAAAGTAAAGTTGTTTTACTTAATTTCCAAATGATTGAACTGATTTTTAAAAATTTAGGGGATAATTTTTTAGAAGTATCTAAATCCAGATCTTCTTAATACTTTCAATTACGGATGAAAGATGTTTGTAGAAAAAGTTGCGGCTGAGGTAATAATCATAGGCTGAGCGTTACGGTGCCTGCAAGTTTATGCTTCGGATCAAGCATTTTCGTGCACCGCAGGGAGCCTTTTGGTTGATTGGTTTCTACCATACTATCGTTCCTAAGGAACTTGCTGAGCGCCGTTCTTACCTTAAAATAAATTAATCGCTATTTTGTTATCTACCATACTGTCGTCGCTACGCGACTTTCAAACAGTGGCGCCAGGTTCATTCTTCTCTCCATACCGTTATTGCTACATTTCCCTTTTTGTGTCCTTGGTCCACATACCTATGCGCTTCAATAATCTGCTCAATGCTATATAGCCTGTCAATAATTGGTTTGATCGTTCCCTCTTCAACAAGTTTTCTAAGGTAATTCAGTTGTTCGGCATTTGATGTAAAGGACCCACCAATGAGTTTCTTTTTGCTTCCTATCAATCCCAAACGTATACGCATAGTTGTTACAGGTGTGGCTACCGCATGAATATAAGTACCTGCGGGGTTAAGCAATTTTATGGTTCTATAAATTTGCGTTTTGCCTACCGTATCAAAAATAAAATCATAATGCTCGCCTGTTTTGGTGAAATCAGTGGTGGTATAATCAATTACATGATCGGCTCCCAACGATTTTACCATTTCTAAATTAACAGTGCTGCATACTCCTGTAACCACGGCACCAAAATATTTGGCGAGTTGTACAGCATAAGTGCCCACACTACCTGATGCTCCATAAATAAGCACTTTATCACCTTGTTTAATGTTTCCTTTTCGTAAGAATTGTAAGGCAGTGATGCCTCCGAATGATATTACTGCTGCTTCCTCATAACTCAGATTCTTCGGTTTTATAGCCAAACAAGTATTTTCAGTCATACAACAATATTCGGCATAAGCACCCATGGTATGACCGGTTGATGCGAAAACACAATCCCCCTTTTTGAACTGTTTTACATCTTTACCCACCGATTCAATTTCTCCCGATAATTCACTACCAAGGATAGACTTTCTGGGTTTTGTAAAACCAAGTGCTATTCTGGCCGGTATCCAAAATGAAAGTGGAACGTTGAACCCCCGCACTCTCGAATCCGCTATGGTTACAGAAGTAGTAGCTATTTTTATTAAAACTTCGTTATCCTTCGGCTTAGGCTTCTCCACTTCTTTGATTTGAAGAACTTCCGGTGGTCCATATTTTATACATACAACTGCTTTCATAAACCTGTTTTCTATTTGATTTTTTTATCTATTGTTTTGTTAGCATCATCTTCCGCATGGAAAGAGAATACTTCTTCCAGCGGTAAGTTGAAGACTCTGGCAATGCGAAAAGCTAACTCCAGCGTTGGAAAATATTTCCCGTTTTCTATGGCTACTATTGTTTGTCGTGTCACTCCCGTCTTATCAGCCAGAGCCTGCTGGGTCATTTCGTCCGAATCGAAGCGTAACTTACGGATATGATTACTTATTAAACTTTTGCTCATCTTAAAATCCTTTCCGATAAAAATAAATCTTGGCAATTCCCGAAACTATGCCTGAACCAAAGCCCGAAACAATCAGCGTAATGAACATCGCATAGGGTGGCATTCCAATAACCTGCGATCCCATGGATAGCAAAAAACCCGCTGTGAATATCCCATGAGAAATTCGCAGTGCTTTCAATTCAACCAGCTTGTCCCGCTCATCACTCAGTGTAACCATATCCTCATTGGTGACAATTTTATTAATAATGGCAAATATGATATGAATGATGATTTGCGCCACAATGGTTACAGGGATTAAAATCAAAAAGGCTTTTCCCCAAAATTTGAAGTCATTTAAAATTGCGAAATTAACTGCTATGTACTTATTGTACACATACAACGCATAGCTTACAAAAATCAGTACCAGACTGATTGTAGTTACAAGTACCTGTTTTTCTTTATTATCCATATCAACCTCCTGATGTTTATTTAATGATGTAAAAGTATTTCGACACAAAGATAAATATATTTTACACAATGTAAAAAATAATTTACATAATGTTAAGTATTTTTTACATTTTGAAGTGATATTAGCATGTAGTTAAACCAGATCCGTAGGATTGGCAGTAAGGTATACGGTGATTCTAAATTAATAAATCCCTGTAAAAACGCCAGTTTTACAGGGATTTATTTAGTGATACCACCTTTGATAGCAGTTAACCATGGCCTTCTCAGGGCTCCTTTCTTAAATGTGTGAACGAAGCCGGTGGTTGATCGGAGTCGAAACTACCTTTTAATGCAAGCGGCAATGCGCCGTTTTTTTATTTCTTTATAATCCTTGAAATAAAAGTCTTATCCTTCATGGTAATTTTAATCAAATAAATACCGGATGGATTGCCCGACAAATCTATAGAGGATAATAGTTCGGTTTTTTGTTTTATGTAGGTTTGAACCAAACTACCCAGATAATTATAAACCTCAATTTTGTAATCACTTTCCAAAGGCTCGTCTATTGAAATTTCAGCCAGACCCAGGGTTGGGTTAGGGTAAACTTTAAATGCTACCGTCGATGTTGCCACATCAATACCTGTAGCCTTGGAAACAACAATAAAGGCCGATTTAGTAACGGTGTTGTTCCCGAAACTATTGGTGACTTTTAATGTTACTGCATATGTGCCGGGTGCGCTATAAGTAACCACAGGGTTTTGATCGGTGGACGTTTGTGGTGTGCCTGATGCAAAAGTCCATTCCCAGGCAGTAGGATTATTTGTTGACTGATCTAAAAATTTTGTACTCAGCGGAGCCTTGCCCGTTAAATAACTTGCCGAAAAGTCAGCTTTGGGTGCAAAACCCAATACCCGGGTGCCTGTGGCATAATAAACAGGCCACTTGGCATCAGTGATAATAGTAACCGGGGTAGCTGTCGATGAAATCATGTCGGCATTTAAGTTCACCGTGTTTATGATCTGGTGACCGGTGTTATCGATTGAATTATAAACAATTTTATTGTCAAGTTTAGCATAAGAAGGATTGCCAATGGTGTTGTTAGTGGCGATGATGCCCATGTCTGAAGTTTCGAGGTTTAACCCAATGATTGCAAAAATGTTGTTGCCCTTTAACAGATCAAAAGCAATTATATTGGGTGAATTTTTTGAGAAAGTAGGGTCACCCACACTCACACTATCGGGAAGATTGCTAAATAATTTTGCAATGGTTCCATCTCCAAATGTATTTTGTTGGTTATCCCAAATTTTTATCAGGCCAATGTCCCAATAACTAATGCTATCGGTAGAGGTTGAACGGATAACGTTGTATGCGTCGTAAATCAAGTATTCGCCTGTATGGTCGAATTCAAGAGCATCAGCATACAGCACACCCCCTTTATTGGAAGTACCTTCGGTTGTGGGGTTGTATAATCTAAATTTAGCCCATTTATTGGTAATGAAATCATATACAAAAATAGCAGTATCTGTAGCATTTGTGATGGCAGCCATACGTTTACCATCTTTGGAAACGGCCACATTTTTCCAAATGGCATCGGATGAAATTACTGTCTCAACCGGATTCGTAGGGTCTAATGTTATGGAGTGGATCGTATGGTTGGCAGCAACAAACCCCGCAACGCTTCCGTTATCAACCACACAAGCTCTATTGAGCATCACTGTTTTTGATAGTGGTGAAAAAGTTGACGCAGTGACCGTCGATCGATATAGTGTATTGGCATCCGAAGGGTCGGTATTATCAATTAAAAGATAATCCTGGCCGGGGTTTGCCGGATAAGTCTCGGAAGTGCTGGTGGGCTGGTCTTCATAAATACCTACCGCATCGAAAGCTTTTTTAGCTTGAGCTAGTTCGTTTGAATTATCGCCGTACAAATCCTTTGTTGATTGCTCGATTGCTATTCGCAGATCAACAAACTGAGACGATTTGGTTAAATACGTTGTTAATGCACGGTAATAAATTTTTTCAGCCTTTTCTTTGGTGATGGCCGTGGCAAAAAGATAATAAGCATAATTACTGATGCCGCTATTGGTATGTACACCTCCATGATCCTCGTCACCCAGGTACATTTCGTTGGTATGCATGGGTTGCCAACCTGCAAAACCGTTGGTCGTTCCATTGTGGGGATTTGACATATCCCTTAAACGACCTGATGCGATGAACGAAGTTTTTGTAATAGCTTCCCCAATATACCAGTTGGATCTATCAACCATCGCTCCGAAAATATCAGATATACTTTCATTAATTGCTCCTGATTCGCCCAGATATTCCAGATTCGCGGTATTTTGTGTTACACCATGGGTCATTTCATGAGCGGCTACGTCAAGACCGCCTGCTGTGGGTGTGAATGCGATATTCCCATTTCCATAATACATGTATTTATCACTCCAAAAGGCATTATCCAACCCACTTCCATCAGCATTTGCAACATTGATAAATGAAACCATAGTTCCGCCAGATCCATTTACTGAATTACGGCCAAAGTTATTTTTATAATACAGGTATGCTTGTTTTGCGTTGTAATGGGCTGAAACAGCTGTTGGGTTGCTCCAGGTATTGTTCACCGAGCTAATATCGACATATTTGTTACCCGTTGAATTTTGGGCGTCAAGCGTTTCAATCAAGCCTTCCTTGTTTGTACTGTTAAACATAGGTTCTGATGCATCCACCATATAATAAAGCCCTTTTTCAAGGTAGGTATTAATGGATCGTGAAACACCGTTCAAATCGGTTGAGGTTGCGGTGACTGGGCCATCCGTTTTTGTATTGTTGTAATTTTTAATAATACTTCCGTTTTCGGCATTTACAAAGTAATACCACTCATCAATGAAATTTGGCCGGATGATGACATGGTACGCCAGACTGTATTTAGTAAAGCTTTTTTTATCATCCAAAATTACAGTGTCAATTTGAGGTGCGTAATAATTCAAAAAAACTTTTTGAGCATCCGTAAATTCGGTGATGGTAGTTTTTGATTTTAAATCATCGACGGCTATTTGCAACGCTTGTTCTTTTGTTATTTTGGGTTTCGTATTTTGCAACGCTCCAATGACACTGTATTTGCCATTCATAATTTCTTTGCTTCCTGCAAAATGGACATAAAAATCGGCGTTGTAGACCTTTACCCCATGATACCTTTGCGAAAGGCGTATGTGCTGCTGACCTAAGGTGTCATTTTTTGAATCGGTAATGGTAAAACATTGCCTAGGATTGGTAATATGCAAATCATCCTTAATGTTTTCAAGAAAACTGAAACAATGTTGTTCCGGAGTCTGCATGTTTGCAGATTTTAAAGCTGAAGGATTGTCGTGTTCAAAGAAAATGGGTGCAATACTATCTTTTCCAAAAACAATTCGCTTATCATTTGCCTGAATTGGCGGAACTTTGAATGTTTTTAAATTAATTTTTTGAAATGGTCCCGGTACATTCGCCAACTTTGCTGATTTTAGATGGCTTTGACCATTAATCATAAGAGGTGTAAAGCTTGTTGAATAACGAGTAGTCGTTTGATTCTTAACCTTAAATGATTTGCTCTGCGTTTGTGCAAAAAGGGAAGAAGAAATACAGTAAATCGTAAGAAAAAGTACAAATCGGTTCATATTATCAGTTTTTAATTGTGTTTACAAGGGCATCATATAGTTTTTAAATTATAATTTTAATTTTTCTTCAATGGCTCTTAGTCTGTTTTCCAATCGTTTATTCTCTTCTTCTAATGTGTTTAATTTAACCTTACCTTCTTCAATAATAATTTGTTGTTCTTGTACGGCTTTGACCAATGGCGCAATAAAATCGGTGTAGCGCAAGCCAAGGGTGCGTTCCTTATCGCCACCTACAGTTAGCATACTGTTGTTGGTGCCCACAAGGCTTTCTATATCTTGGGCTATAAAACCAAAGTTTATTTTGTCATCTCCCTGCTTCATCTGGTATTCCACCGGGTGCAGCTTTAAAATAAAATTAAGCCCGCTGCTTATGTCATGGATGTTCTTTTTTAAACGTCTGTCGGAAAGGTTTGTAAACGCTACTTTACCCTCAATAACAGTAATATAATTGTCTCCTATTCTTACTTTATTGCTAGCGTCTACAGTTGCATACGCACCAATAGCCGTAGCATTTACCAGATTGCCGGTAACATCTGCGTGGCTCCCGACGACAGTAATTGCCGACCCTGAGTAGCTGCCAGTAAGCGTTCCATATCCTAAAGCGGTATTCTCACTGCCCGTGGTATTAGAAGTGAGCGCATCAGATCCGATAACTGTATTGTAGTCCCCGGAAGTATTTGAATTTAGAGCAAAATGACCATTCGCTGTATTCCGACTTCCTGTAATATTGGCGTAAAGAGCGTTGAGCCCATTTGCTGTATTATAGTTTCCTGTGGAGTTGGCATAAAGTGAGCCACTACCATTCGCAACGTTGGCGACTCCTGTGGTGTTGGAATAAAGTGCTTCGAAACCAATGGCAGTATTATAAGTCCCTGTAGTATTTGAAAAAAGTGACTCATAACCATTTGCTGTATTTTCGCCTCCTAGTGTATTAAAAAACAGGGCGCCCAAACCAATAGCGGTGTTATTATTCCCCTTGGTATTGGAGAAAAGTGATTGGTAGCCAATAGCCGTATTATAGACTCCGGTAGAATTGGTTTGAAGTGCACTGGCTCCAATCGCTGTATTATTGATTCCGGAAGTATTGGAGTAAAGGGTACTAATTCCAAAGGCTGTATTATTAGTTCCTGTATTGTTTGAAAAAAGGGCAGTATAACCACTTGCAGTATTTGAACTTCCTATATTGTTATTATACAATGCCTGAAAACCACTCGCTGTATTTTGGTCTCCAGTGGTATTGTGATAAAGCGCGTCCAGACCAGTCGCTGTATTTGAGCGTCCGGTAGTGTTCGCCCAAAGAGTTTCATAACCAACGGCTGTATTAAAAATTCCAGTGTTATTGGAAATAAGGGATTGATAACCAATTGCCGTATTGTAGTTTCCTGTGGTATTATAACTAAGGGCAAAAACGCCAATAGAAGTATTGTAGCTACCTGTAGTGTTTTGAGAAAGCGAGGAATAACCAATAGCGGTATTAACGTTGCCTGTAGTATTAGAATAAAGAGCGTTAAACCCAAGCGCAGTGTTGGAAACAATATTTCCTTGTCCCTTTCCAATTGTTAATCCATTAATTACCATATCGTTATTAAGTGCGGCCTTAAAAACCGGGTCAGTTTCGACAGATGCTCCCGTAATGGATTCTGCAGTTTTGGCATGTAGTGCATAGGGCACACTTAATAACTGGCTTGTACCTGAAATGGTGTAATTTGTACCTCCCGAGGGGTCGGTTTCGGTTTTAATAAAATACAGGTCGCTTGCCCATTTAATTGTATCAAAGCCATTGTCACCACCTATTTCAATGCTTAGCAAACCATTAGCATTGGTGGTTGCAGTTTGCGTTTCGGAATACACAAGTGTTCCGGAAGCAGAACTTTTCAAAATGGATATTCTAATTCCCACTTGTGTTGAGATTACCAATGCATTGCTGCTATTGCGTATTACAGCCTGATAACTCATTTTTTGGGGTACTTGTGCAAACAAACCTGTTGTTATTACTATAGCCGTTATTAGGGTAAATAATTTCTTCATGTTGTTTATTTTTTAATAATTTTAAAAGTTTTAATTTCCCCAACGGTATCAGAAACTTTGAGAAAATAGGTTGCGGGGATTAGGTTTCTCATTTCGATTCGTGTTTCGTTACTTACAATCTTTTGGGTTGAAATAAGCTTTCCATAGAGATCATAAAGTGAAACTGAAAACGGTTGTTGCACTTCACCATCTACTTTGAGGGTTAAAAAATTGATTGCGGGGTTCGGATAAACTTCAAAACTCAGGTTTATATTTTTTGCACTTTCGATTCCACTGATAACGGTTATCTGGTAGGTTTGCTGTACACCCTGAGCCACAGATCCTCCAGTTCCCGTATTGGTTGTGTAAACAACTTGTCCAACCGAATAGCTTACTTCGCCACCATTGCCTGAAGCACTACCACCCGAGGCAGATATTGACTCCTGAGCTAGTAATTCCGGGAATCCAATTGCCAATAAAATGAATGAGCTTAATGTGAATTTTATAAGTTTCATTTTTAAATCTGAGGTTTAGTTTTTATAGAATTTACGTGTTTCTAGCTGAGTTTCACTTTGCATAAGAAAAATATACAACCCCACAGGCAATTGCGAAACTGAAATAGTTGCATGGTTGGTTCCGTTTTGGCTTTTCAAAATTTGAGAGTAGCTCACTCTGCCTTGCAAATCAACAATTTTTAGTTGTACATTACCAGCCTGTTCCATTTCATAAGTTATTTGCAACTGGTCAGTCACAGGATTGGGGTATAGTGTAAGATAGCTGCTACTCAAACTTTCAATTGGTTTAATTTCGGTTTTTATGGCAATAAAATTTAAGTAGCGTAAATTACTTAAACTATAAGTCACAGCACTTCCGTCGGTTTTAGTCACAGTCATCTTGCTTGCGGGGAAAGTTAATTTTTTAATGCTGCCTAAGTCAAAAGCGGTTTGCGTGCCTGCTTTTTCATTCACATACAACTTAGTTTGTGCTTTAAGCGTAATCCCTAATCCTAGCAGAAGTAGGATGCTTAATTTTAGTATTTTTAGTTTCATATGATGTCTTTTTAATTATTGTTTATGTTGTTTTTGCCATTTTGGATTTATCATGAAATTTCGGGCTAATCCTTGATACAGCGGACCGAAAAACCATAATACTTAAAATTACTGGAGCTATATAAATTATGGTAATTGGAGGCAGTTGCATGGAAAATGGCAAGGCCAGCTTCACTTGAACTCCACCAGTAAGCATAAGATCCTATTCCGTCAAAATAGTTGGAGGTTCGTTGTCCAGCCGGAAGGGCTGACCACCCTGTTACGTTTCTTAAAGCAGGGTAATCGGTGTTGCCAACATTACCTTGACCATTATCCGGTGTCCAGTTCGAAGTCGCAGCTATGGCTAATGCATATTTTCCTTCACCAGTTGTTGAACTATCATAATTGTAATGGGCTAGCAGATAATTTTCAAATGTTTTCCATTCGGCATCTGATGGAACGTGCCATCCTTTGGGACATAATTTACCTGTGTTTACCGCATACCAATTGTAAAGCGCACCATAAATAATCTTGTTGGTTGTGGCGTCATTATCGTACCAGCAATAACCAGGAGTTGTCAAGGTTCCCCAACTGGAACTATTGGTCACATTTGGGATAGAGGAACCATCGTTGTATTTGGTGGTTTTTAAGTTCTCAACCATCCATGTTTGAGTGCCTATGGTTACAGCATGATAAACATTTCCGTCAGCATCAGTTATAGCATTGCTTTGGGTTGTGTTTACTTTGTAAAAAATAATACTGTCTACCTGCGCTGTGGCTTGTTTTAACGCCACTTTGCCTGCTTTGTAAAAATACATTGTATCTTGGGCTGTGGCCAAGTTCCATGCTAAACTCATGGATAAAAGTAAAGTTGTAATTCTTTTCATTTTATAATCTCCTAATTTTAATAATTTAAAAAGTTTTGATTTTTTTGAGGTTTATCATTTAAGTCAATTTATTAATAATTTTAAGATCGACATATCTTTAATATTGCAATATTAGTGTGAAACAACCTCTTTGCGCTCATGGAAAAACAGGATATTCTATTTTTGATATTAAAATCATGGAAAAACAGGAGGGGGTTCAGGGCAATTATCATTATTTTGTAATAAATATAAAACATGAGAAAAATCTACTTTTTTTATTTTCTTTTTACCAGTTCAATGGTTCTCCATGGGCAGGTTTTGATGAATAAGGATAGTCTCCTGAAGTTATTGCCTAAAGCTAAGGAGGACACCAATGCTGTGTCGCTTTACATCAACATAGGTCAGCAGTATGAATCTAACGAGCCTGAAGTGGCAAAAAAGTATTATAGAAAGGCTGGCGATCTAAGTAAAAAGCTCAATTTCTCAAAGGGCATCATAAAGTACATCATCAATTATACTCAGGCACTGAATATGCAGGGGTTGTACGACTCATCACTTATGCTGAACCTTCAGGGAGTTAAACTTTCACAGGAAACAAAAGATTCGTTAAACCTGGCTAAATCACTTTTAAATACAGGTACATCGTATCAATTTCTTGAGGAATTTGAAAACGCAGTGGAGTATTATGAAAAAGGCCGGCAATTATTCGAAAAATTTGGCAATGAATCAATGGAAGCGCAATGTGATGATGTTTTTCAGGTATTATATTTCAGGATGAGAAACTATCGCAAAGCAATAGCATATGGAGAAAAATCAGTTGCATTATGGCGTAAACAAAATAATCCGGTATTGCTTGGTTTTTCACTCAATAATTTAGCAGATATTTATTTATATACCAACAAGTTAAACAAAGCATTTATGCTTTATTCAGAAGCTTTAAACATTTATTTAAAAGCTGGCGATACTCAGCAAGAATTAACCATATATTTAAATTTTGGTGAAATATACCGTTTGAAGGGCGAATACGAAAAATTTAAAATATACATGCAAAAAGCCCTTTTAATAGCCAAACAGTTGGGAAGTCATGAGAGTGAATTAATGGCTGTTAAAGGACTGTCAACTTATTATTTAAATAAATTGGATTTAAATTTATCCGAAAAATTAGGTCAGGAAGCGCTTAATATATCTTATAAATATAATTTCAAGGATCTGCGGGCAAAATTGTTTGATTTGCTTTCCAGCATTGCTTATGCACGGAGAGACACCAAATCAGGCAGTTACTATGCTGACCAGAGTATCTCACTTTCTGATAGTTTGTTAAATGAAACCATTTATAAAAACACGCTAGATATTGAGAAAAGATATGAGACTGAGAAGAAAGTGTCACAAATACATCATTTGGAAGCAGAAAAAAAGTTACAGGAGCTTTCTATCCAGAAGAAAAACATTATCAACTATTTTCTATCGGGAGGAGTATTCGCTTTATTTTTTATCATTTTTCTTATATATCGCAATTACGGACAGAAGCAAAAACTGCATCAACAGCAAATAGTGGAATTGCAAACCGAAAAGCAATTGACGGCTACCGAGGCCGTTTTAAAAGGTGAAGAGCAGGAACGGTCGCGTATTGCAAAAGACCTGCACGATGGGTTGGGAGGGATGTTAAGTGGTATTAAATATTCATTTACTGCCATGAAAGAAAATTTAATGATGAATTCTGATAATCAACAGGTATTTGAGCGCAGCATAGATATGTTGGATAGTTCCATAAAGGAAATGCGCCGTGTAGCTCACAATATGATGCCAGAGGCACTGGTACGGTTTGGTTTGGACACTGCCCTGAGAGATTTTTGTAATGATATTAATCAAAGTGGTGCATTAAAAGTTAATTATCAATCCATAGGTCTGGAAGGCATTGTTTTGGATGAAACAACCAGCATAACCCTCTATCGCATAGTTCAGGAGTTGCTGAACAATACCATGAAACACGCCAATGCCAAATCAGCTATTGTTCAACTAACAAAATTGAATGAACAACTTTCAGTTACCGTAGAGGACGATGGTAAAGGTTTTGATACCAATATGCTAAAAATCAATAAAGGTATTGGCTGGGTAAATATTCATAACAGGGTTGAATTCCTGAAAGGTAAATTGGGAATTACCTCAAAAGAAGGGGAAGGTACGTCTGTTCTGATTGAATTAAAAAATTGACACGAATTAAGCGTTTACATTATGCATTTATGAGTTTCTAAAAGGTTATAAAGTCGAGCGGAATTACAAATTCCGCTCAACGATTCGGTTTGACATTCAAGATAATGTGCTCGGCGGGATTTGCAATCCCGCCGCTAAACCTGACTTTTTGAACACCCTCGCACCGGTGGTACAATAAAGATACAATAGTTGGTAGTATAAAGAAAATTGTTTGTTTCTTAAAACAAATGTAACAAGTGCATTAATTTTTCAGACAGCGAACCGAAAATCCGAAACCTTCACCGTCATCGCCTATCTCCACAAGGTTGAGATCGTTTACTATAAATCGATCCCAGGCATAGGGAGTTCCACTCTCGGTTGAACTCCACCAATAACCGTCGTAACCAATGTATACACAGGTGCCATTAGGGCGACGGAAACCAGCCGGGAGCGCCGTAAAGCCAGTGATATTGCTCGCAACATTTGGTGCAATCCAGTGGGTGGTCCCAACTTCTTTAAGTGCTCCTCCTGCTACACCAACTCCACCTAAATAAGTACTTAAGGTTGTCCATTCAACATCGGAAGGTACATGCCAGCCTGCGGGGCATAGCTTATTCGTATTTACTGCATACCAGTTATATAATCTTCCATAGGTATTTATCGTATCAGTATTGCTGGTATTATTGTAGGTACAAACTCCTGGGGTTGTCAAATTACTCCATGTTGTGGCATCTTTTACATTGGGGATCAAGCTTCCATCGCTATATTTGGTTGTTTTAAGGTTCCCAACCATCCATGTTTGTGTGCCAACGGTAACTGTTTGGTAAATATTACCGTCAACGTCAGTTGTTGTATTGATTGATGTTGGGTTGACCTTATAAAAAATAACACTATCAATTTGTTCTACTGCCCGCTTATTGACTACCGCGCCCGATTTGTAGAAATATAAGGTATCCTGAGCTGTTGCTATGCCAGATGCCCAAAACAATAAGGTTATTATTATGCTGCTTGTCCCAAATGACTTTTGTATAGTATTTGTTATTACTGGATATTTCATTGTTAATTCCTCCTTTTTTTTGATTTTTATTTATTGGAAGTTTATTTTATTTTGTTGCTTCAAATGAGAAATCCCCATTGATTGTGTGAGGTTTAGCCGCATTACATTCTGTGGGGTTGTCATAAATTGTACCCGAAAAGGTACCGCTGATCTGATAGTTTCCCAGGTTGGTGCCGGTAGGCGTTATGGGATCGATTGCTAAAATTGTAACCGTTGCAGCGCCGATAGTTTGATTAGCCGCACAACCACCGGTTCCATCTGGTTTATAGGTTACATAAGAAAAGGAGTAAGTTACTTTATCAGGAGTAAGCGAAAAAAGAATATCTTCAGTTTGAACCAGCACTTTTGGTCCAACCGCTGGATTATTTAAATTCAATTCAAAAACATTTTGCATGGTAGTGCCTTGGTAATATGTAGACGTAATTGAAAGGTGTTTTGCAGAATACGTGCAAATAATATTTGAATAATTGGTGAGGTCAGTTGGATAATTACCATTAATAAAATACTGGTTGTAAGTATAAGACTGATTATCAATAGTTAAGTTAATATAACCATCATCCACAACCGTAATATTTGAAACGAGTAGATATTTTTTTTGCTTTCCATATTTATCACTTGTTGCCAATTGAACTGATACTGCTACCGGATTTGTTTTAGGTATATTATTGGGAGCTGTATAGGTTGCACTGTTACTTGAGGGGCTCAATGATCCATTATTATTTGAAACCGGAGCGGCAACTCCGTTCATAGTCCATTGAGTTACTTTGAAATCTACCAATCGTGATTCAGTTGGAGAGGCAGGTGTACCGTGTCCATTGAAAACGGTTAAAGGTTGTAGTTCTTCGTCGGTATTGCTACTTACAAATCCGGAAACCGTTAGAGTAACTGATTTTCCTTTCTTTAAGGACTTTGAAGTGGGGTTTAGTGTTAGGTCGATAAATTTCCCGAGCGACCAATCACTAAAATGTGTTGATTGTACGGTTACGGTTTTATTAATGGTATCCAAAACGCTTTTTAACATGGCATTCCAGCTTCCATCGCTTGCCTGGGTTACGATCCAAAGAAACTCTTCCTTGGAATCTCCTAATAGCCCTTGCGTATAATTAAAAGTGAGTGTTACGGGTTGTGAAAATGTTGTTCCCTCGGGCATTAGACGATAACCCAATCCAACTCCCAAAGGTGCATTATTGGTAATGGGTTGAATAGAAACAGTGGTAGTGGTCGACAACGCACCGGCGGGGATGGTAACGGTCAAATTTCCGTCGGTGGAGCTGATCGTTCCTCCTGAAGTGCCAATGGAGGTAGTGGACATATCACCTGCCGGAGTGCCCTTTTCTGTTTTGATTGGGTTATTGCTGCCCGCAACGGATGTGTCGATTTTTTTGCACGATAGCACAAAGGATGACATGAAAAGTAGGGCAATTATCGAATGATGAGTAAATTTAATTGTGTTCATGGCTAAAATATTAAGGTTATCAATATGTATTTGAATAAATTTCATTTTAATTGTATTTTTAATACTGATGACGACTTTTATTCCCAATATTTGTTTAAGGATATATTTGAATGTTTTATCATTTCAGATTATTTTCTTTTACGTTGCAAAGATCCGTATAAAACTGGCCCTCCTCTATCATGGAAAAACAGGATTTTTTGAACGGAGGTTAAAAATCATGGAAAAACAGGAGCTAATTTGGCAAGAGTATTCACTTAATTTGTAATAAAATAGAAAAATGAAAAAGTGGCTAATCTTATATATTATATTTTTTGTCAGTTCTTTTATTGTCCATGGTCAGGATTTGAAGTATAAGGATAGTTTACTAAAGTTACTGCCTAAAGCAAAAAATGACACCAATGCCGTTTTTCTATATCTCAATGTCGGTGAGCTATACGAATCGAGCCAACCAGAATTGGCAAAGGCATATTACCGTCAAGCACAGAAGTTAAGCCAGAAAATTCATTATAACAGGGGCCTTGTAAAATTTTGTAATTACTATACATTTGTGTTAAATATTCAGGATCAGTTAGATTCATCGGTATTGTTGAATCTCGAGGCAGTTAAAATTGCCAAAAACATGGGTGATTCCGTGTTACTGGCCAAAACGTTATTTAATTTAGGCACTTCCTATACCTGTTTGGCAGATTATGAAAATGCCGTAAAAAGTTATGAGCAAGGAAAAAAAATATTAGAAAGATTTAAAAATGACGGACTTGAAGGACAAGCCTGTGATATCCTTCAAAATCTTTATTCCAAAATGCGAAATTTTACCAAAGCAACTGAACTTGCAGAAAAGTCAGTGTCAATATTTCGACACCTAAATGCCCCAAAATGGTTACTTGGATCACTTACAAATTTAGGAGTAAACTATTCGGCCGTTGGTAATATAAATAAAGCTAAACCGCTCTTTGAGGAAGCCTTAACAATTGCAATCTCGATAGGAGATAAAAATGCTCAAACTTCACTTAATTTGAATCTCGGAGATTATATGATGAAAAAAGGTGATTATGAGGAGATGAAACCCTATGCAATGAAAGCATTGGCTTTGGCAAGAGAAATCCAACTTCACGAATCGGAAGCAATTGCTCTTAATGGCTTGTCTCTTTATTATATATACAAAAAAGATTTTGGGCAGGCACAACAACTAAGTAAGGATGCCCTTGAAATCACTTATCATTATCATCTCAGATATGAAAGGGTGAAAATTTTCGCTCATCTGTCAAAACTTGCATACGCTATGCAGCAGGTGCAACTGGGTGAGCAATATGTCTTCATGGGTGATCAGTTGAATGACAGCTTAATCAATGAAACGATCCGTAAAAGCACATTAAACCTGGAAAAGAAATATGAAACCGAGAAAAAAGAAGCCCGCATACATCATTTATTAGCAGAAGAACAGATACAAACGCTTTCAAACCAGCGAAAAAAGATACTTATTTATATTCTAATTGGGGGCTTTCTGACCTTGGTAATTATTATCATGCTTTTGTATCGCAATTACAAGCAAAAACAAAAAATTCAGCAGCAACGAATCAGTGAACTGGAAACGGAAAAACAACTGGAAGCAACCGAAGCTGTTATGAAAGGTGAAGATCAGGAGCGCACTCGCATTGCAAAAGACCTTCACGATGGATTGGGAGGGATGTTAAGCGGTATAAAATATTCATTTATTACCATGAAAGAAAATTTAATTATGACACCTGATAATCATCAGGCATTTGAGCGCAGCTTGGATATGCTGGACAGCTCAATTAAGGAAATGCGCCGGGTAGCTCATAATATGATGCCTGAAGCGCTTGTGCGGTTTGGTTTGGATACAGCACTGAAAGATTTTTGCAACGACATTAACCAAAGCGGGGCTTTGAAAGTGAATTATCAGTCCATTGGTATGGAAGGCATTGTTTTGGAAGAAACCACCAGCATTACCCTCTATCGTGTAGTGCAAGAGTTGCTAAACAATACCATGAAACACGCCAATGCCAAATCGGCTATAGTTCAACTAACCCGGCTTAATAGACAGCTTTCTGTGACAGTTGAGGATGATGGTAAAGGATTTGACACCAATATGCTGAAAGTTAATAAAGGCATTGGCTGGGCAAATATCCAAAACCGTGTTGAGTTTTTAAAAGGTAAACTGGACATCACATCAAAAGCATGTGAAGGTACTTCTGTTCAAATTGAATTGAACCTATAAACTTAAAAAACAACTCAAATGGCCATTAAAATATTTGTTGCCGACGATCATTATATGGTAGTGGAAGGTATCCGAACCATGCTGCAATCTGAGCATAAAATTGAATGGATGGGACATGCCATGAATGCAGCCTCTTGCATGGCATTTTTAAGCAAGCAACAACCGGAGGTATTACTATTGGATATTAACTTACCCGATAAAAGCGGTATTGATCTGTGTAAAGAGATAAAAGAAAAATATCCCGACATTCACATTGTGGGTCTTAGTTCATTTAACCAGCAAAGTTTTATCGAGAAGATGTTGGAAAATGGCGCATCCGGCTACGTCCTGAAAAATGCTACACTGAAAGAACTTGTTGAGGCTATTGAAGCCGTCATGGAAGGACGTACATTTTTAAGTTTAGAAGCGAATAACACCATCAGGGAAAATAAAGATGCCAAAATCCCGGTCATTACCCGAAGGGAAAAAGAAGTGCTGCAGTTAATTGCAGAAGGACTAACCAATAATGCCATTGCCGAAAAACTTTTTATAAGTGCAACCACAGTGGATACACACCGTAACAGCCTGCTCGCAAAATTTGAAGTAAAAAACACCGCAAACCTTATCCGGCTCGCTGCTCAGTTCGAGTTTATATGATTGCTAGGTTTAGTTTTGTAAAGTTTTATTAAATGATATCTGCTCAGTCAGTGCGATCTATGCTCATATCCTTATAAGAGGTGGGGTCTTCTATGGGTTCCAAATGCGTGGTGACTACAATATTGGGTAAAACATTGCGGAGATTGGCTTCAAGATCTTCCAGCAGTTGATGTCCCTGCTGAACTGTCCAGCTACCGGGTACCAATACATGAAAGGATACAAACTGCCTTGTGCCTGCCTGTCGTGTAAGAATTGCATGAAATTGTATGCCCTTCTGTTTGTAGGTTTCCAATACATTTTGAATGATTTTCTGTTCTTCAGCTGATAATGCTTTATCCATTAAGCCTGATACGGATTCCCGCACAATTGTTATACCTGTCCGTATGATGTTGCAGGCAACCAGAAATGCAACAATAGCATCGAGTCTTATCCATCCGGTTAACGCAACTGCTCCTACGCCAATAAGCACACCTGCCGATGTCCACACATCGGTCATTAAATGTTTTGCATCTGCCGTCAGGGTAATTGAGTTGTTACGCTTACCTGCTTTAGATAAAACAATGGAAACAAATAGGTTTATTAACGAAGCGCATACCGAAACGATAAGGCCTAACCCAACCTGTTCAAGTGGTTTAGGTGCAAGAAAACGCTGAACAGAAGTGATTCCGATAAATATAGCGGCAATAAAAATTAATAAACCTTCAACCCCGCTTGAGAAATATTCCGCTTTATTATGGCCATAGGTATGGTCCTCATCTGCAGGTCGGGCTGCAATTGTCAGCATCCCCAAAGCCATAAATGCGCCGGCAAGATTGATGAAGGATTCCATGGCATCTGATAACAAGCCCACCGAATGAGTGAGCAAATAGGCAATCATCTTAAGAACAATCGTAAGAATGGCAGCAGCTATAGAAAGCCAGGCAAAACGGGTAAGGGATTTGGTATTATTTGCTTCCATGGGACTTTTTATTCCAGTACAAATAAAAAGGAATACCAGCCAGCATAAGCATGGTTCCTATTATTGCTTCCCTTGGGTTTGTAAAGAAAGTAATAACAACAAGTACAAAACAGAACAAGACGAAAAAACCTGGAATGACAGGGTAACCCCAAACTTTATAAGATCTTTCGAGATTTGGCTCCCGGATACGCATAATAAAAACGCCCAACGTGGTTGCGCCATAAAAGAAAAACGCGGCAAATACAAGCATATCCGTTAACTGATCAAAACTTCCGGAAAGAACCAGAAGGGATGCCCAGATAGCCTGTATCCACAAAGCATGATTGGGGGTATTGTATTTCGGATGTATATCAGCAGCTTTTGGAAAGAATAATCCGTCTTTTGCCATGGCATAGTAGATGCGGGGAGGCATGAGGATGGTGCTGTTGGTGCATCCCAACGCAGTAAATAGAATTAAAAAGGTTAATATACTGACACCCATGCCACTGGCGAAATGATTGACTACCGCAACTGCGGCAATGGCATTTTGCGTTTTATACACCCCTATTAAACTATCTACGGGAAGTATGTACAGGTAAGTAAAATTTACCAGCAGGTAAATAGTTATTACAATAGCCATACCTCCAAAAAGTGACAAGGGTATGTTTTTCTTTGAATTTTTAATTTCACCTCCTATAAAACCAATACTATTCCAGCCCTCATAAGCCCAAAAGGCAGCCAACATAGCCGCGAACATAGCTTTGATTAGCTCAAAATCGTACCAGTTCCGATGCACGTACGATGAAGAATTGGTGGTGATGTTAGAAAAATGACCGCCCCCAAACAACAAGCCTGAAATAACAATTACAGCAAGTCCGGCTAAAATTAGTTTGGTAATCGTACTGCTAAGCGAGGAGCCTGTTTTCAGCCCTTTTGTATTGATAAAAGTCAACCCCGCAATTAAAAGAATAGTGAAGGCCTTGACGCCAAAATTTTCAAATGGTTTAAATACCCCGAAAAATTGGATTTGTTCCAGGGAAGGCGATAGATGCGGCAACGGTACAATGGAATTGAAAGAATGTGAAAATAAGTAAGCAATGGATGCTACGGCTGCCGATTTAATTACGGTAAACACACTCCATCCATAAATAAATGCCATAAAACGCCCGTAAATACGCTTGAAATACACATATTCTCCTCCTGCATCAGCCAGCATACCTGCTATTTCTGCATTGCTTAAGGCGCCGAAAAGTGAAATTAACCCCGCAAGCACCCAGCAAAGCAATACAAGGGTAGGAGAGAGGAGATCGGCCGACATAGGCGCTACTTTTTTATACACCCCTGAACCAATAATAGAACTTACTACGAGTATGATGCTAGACCCTAGTGTTAATGATGGTTTTAGCTTTCCCTGAGGTTTTGATATTTTTTGCATGCTGAAGTTTTACTTAGGTATTTTGGGTAGTTTCCATTTTCTTTTTAAATGATGATAAAGTTGTTTGGTCAGTTGCACCAGAACTGGATGCTGAGATTTATCCAGCCAATATGCTACATCATGTATACTTGTTGAATCCATAGCGGTGCAGCCACTTGTTGTTGATTCGGGCCCGCGCCAAAAGTGAAAAAAGATGCAGGAACCGCCTCCCTTTTTAACAGGAGAAGCATTGTGATCAACCACAACCCCTAACTCATACAGCTTAACGGAATCCATTTTTTCCGATGAATGCCAATCCACACTATCAACGGCTTTATTTGAAACAATTTTGTTGTAATATGCTGATGAGACATCATCAACACATTCTATCATTTCAGTAACAGGTATATAAGGCATTTTTAAGCCGGCCATTTGATCTTCAGGTGCAAAGCCAAATACAGCGCTGAGATTAAAGATTCCAGCCGGACTTCTTCCATCACCTTCTCTTTTTTGAGGAAAATCCCTCATTTCAAGTTCCTTATGTAATCCGGCTCCCCAGCCTAGTCCACTTCTTCCTATAACCACAGGGATTGTTTTTTTAGCTGTTTTCCAGGATTCCCCATTATTTCGCCCAAAACAAAATAAGTTACCCCCAGTAGCCTTTGTCGAATCTGTTATCACCAATATTAATTGATTAGCCGACAAAGGAATAATGGCTGTTTTCTTGGCCGGGAGACAGGCGGATAATAACATGGGTATAAAAAAAATATAATATAGGGACTTCTTCACTGTCATTGAATTTCCGTGATCAATTGAAAACTCCTTTCAAAATCGTAGGATCAAAATTAATAAAAGACTTTAGATTTTGAACCCGGAGGTGTTTCATAATTTGCTAGGTTCGATAATTCTTCGACTTCACTCGGGGTTCAACTCCGGGGTCCGGTTCTCCCGGTCGTTGAGCGGAGTCGAAACGACATTTGTTTAAGCCATAGAAATGGCTCAGTGCCCGCCTCTATTCCGGATGCTACTTGCTTGCAGATGAACGAAACCGGTGGTTGAGCGGAGTCGAAACCACCTGATTAGCGCAAATGAATTTGTTCTTTCTGGATAATCTGGCAGTAAATGACGGAATGTTGTCATTGCAGACATTGATTTCATCGTGTAACTTGCAACTTATTAAGTAATTAAAATCAATTCATAAATTTTAAATCAGTATTATGATTAAAGTTGCTATTAACGGGTTTGGGCGAATAGGACGTTTGGCCTTCCGCAGGATGATGGAGAGTGAGAATCTGGAAGTTGTTGCTATTAATGATTTAAGTGCGCCTTCAATGCTTGCTTATCTCCTTAAATACGATTCTGTTCAGGGTACTTTTAAATCCAACATCAGCTCCACCGAAAATACACTTATAGTAAATGGTAAAACTATTGCTGTGTATGCCGAACGGATTCCTCAAAACTTACCATGGAAGAAACATAATGTCGACTTGGTTCTGGAATGCACCGGTATCTTTGAATCGAAGGAGAAAGCTTCCGCCCATTTCACCGCGGGGAGTAAAAAAGTGATTATTTCAGCACCCTCGGACAAGGACGTTAAAACAGTTGTTTATAATGTCAATCACAATATACTGCAAAGTTCAGACCTGTTGATAAGTTGTGCTTCGTGTACTACCAATTGCCTAGCCCCCATGGCAAAAGTTCTTAATGACAAATACGGCATTATTACCGGTCAAATGACAACCATACATGCCTATACCAGTTCACAACCATTGATGGATACGCCAGACCCAAAAGTTAATTATCGTAAATCGCGTGCAGCTGCTGATAATATTGTTCCCTATACTACCGGAGCCGCAAAAGCAATTGGTCTGGTAATTCCGGAGTTAAAAGGCAAACTCGATGGTTCTTCGCAACGGATACCGGTGCATTCGGGTTCTGTTGTAGAGTTGTTTACAATTCTGGAGAAAACAGTGACTGTTGAGGAAATAAACGAAACTATGAAATTGGCCGCCAATGAATCCTTTGGCTATACGGAAGATCCAATTGTATCCAGCGATGTGATAGGGATTGGCTTTGGTTCACTTTTCGATGCCACCCAAACTAAAGTAGTGACGGCTGTCGACAAGCAATTGGTAAAAACCGTTGCCTGGTACGATAATGAAATGTCGTTTGTAGCTCAGATGATACGCACTGCTGAATATGTGGGAAAATTGTAAGGTGGTGTGGTTGTCACTGAGCGTAGTCGAAGTTGGTCACTGAGCGTAGTCGAAGTGGCAGTGAGTCGTTTCGACTACGCTCAACGACCGGTTTGGTCCCAACGCACTTGCTTCTATTCAATTAAAACGCCGTAGCAAAACTTCTCCTATAATCACTGGGCGTTGTTTTCAAATGTCGTAAAAATAACCTTCGCAAGGCATCGGCATTGCCAACCCCGCATTCATTTGAAATTTCATCGAGGGTAAGTTTGGTTTCTTCAAGTCGCCGTCGAGCTGTTTCAAGGCGGAGTTTCTCGATATACTTTGCGGGGGTAATACCTGTTTCCCGTAAAAAAACCCTCGCAAAATTTCTTGGGCTCATCGATGCCTTTTCTGCTAATGTTTCCACAGAAAGTTCTTCGTCGATATGCTCAATGATCCAATCCTGTAATTCACGGATAGGCTGATAATCCACTTTCTGATGGGTAAGCACAATACTAAACTGGGACTGATTGCCAGGGCGTTTTAAATATAATACCAACTGGCGGGCTACGGAAAGGGCAATATCCCTGCCATAATCTTCTTCCACCATAGCCAGCGATAAGTCCATGCCCGTAGATATACCAGCTGATGTATAAACGTTTCCATCTTTCACATAAATGGGATCATGTTCAACCTTTATTTTTGGATAGAGCCTCGCTAGTTTATCACAAACCCGCCAGTGTGAGGTTGCTTTTTTGCCATCGAGAATCCCAGCTTCTGCCAAAATAAAAGCACCGGCACAAACGGAACCAACTCTTCGAATCGTATGGGAACGCTCTCTGAGCCATTGCAATGTTTCCTTATTTACCATATTTTCAGGAGCATTGGGAATGCCAGCTACCAATACGGTGTCCACTTCGTAATTGATCGATTTAATATTTCCTTCGCAAACAATAGGTAAACCCGAAGAAGAAGTGGTTACTGTTTTTGCTGTTTGGGTGGATATAACATGAACTGTATAAGCCGATTCTGTCTCCTTTTGAATATAGGTGTCGATATAATCGGCTGCCTTTGAGAAGACCTCCAGTGGACCGGCTATATCAAGAATAGCAGTTCTGGGTGGTGCAATAATAACAATGTGCCTAGTCTTATTCATAAAATGAGAATTTGTGCTGTTAACAAAATTAAAACAAAAATTTGATGGCAGCAATGACAAATTTCCTTCAATTTCTGCCAAATGTGCCACGAACATTACTGCAATAGCTTTTATAGCAGTGATTTTTTTCTTCTTAAGTTAGTTTTTATCATACATATTAACAGTATATTATAAGTGCCACGAGCCACGCTAGTTTTAAATATATTAAAAAATACCGGAAAATATTTGTTATAAGTAATGCATGTTTTATTTTTATCGGTTTAAAATAGCCAAAGTCATGCTAAAAAATGATCATAAGAAAATTGACATTCTTATTGTAGAAGATAATCCGGGTGATACCCGTCTTATTATGGAGGCTCTTAATGAAAGAGACATTGTAACCTCTCACATGGTTAAAGATGGAGTTCAAGCAATGGATTTCCTTCATAAGGATAGTGGATATTCACAGGTTCCCCGTCCCGACCTTATTCTTCTAGATCTCAATCTTCCCAAAAAGGACGGTCGTGAGGTACTTTCTGAAATAAAAGCCGATGAAAAATTAAAAAAAATTCCTGTAGTTATCCTAACCACTTCCCAGGCAGAAGAAGATATTTTAAAATCTTATAATTTGCATGCTAATTGTTATATAACCAAACCTTTAGATTATAATCAGTTTGTTACCGTAGTGAGATCTATAGAGGATTTTTGGTTTTCGATTGTAAAATTGCCTGTCGATTGAAGGTATTTTCGTTCGCTACGGCTACACTATTGTTAGATGACTTTTAAAACAAGTTGCTTCGATCTCACAACAGATTTATCCCTGAAAAACCCAACCTGCAGTTTTCCTTCAATCTTGAAAAGATAATAGAAATGAAGAAGTATAATAAGTATGTACCGTTTGCACTTAGTATAAATGATTTAATATCTTGGCTGTCAATAATATTGGTATTTGTTATCAGCTTTTTTAATGTAGTCGGTTGGGTGTTTAATATTTCATTACTTAAAGGTTTTCTGCCATACGGTACTGCAATGAGATTAATTACTGCCTTGTGCTTTATTGTTTCAGGACAAGCTCTCATATTTCTTAAATCAAAAAAAACTGGCCGCTGGAGTCTTCTCATTCCTAAATTATCCGGAACAATTGTGGCACTGATTGGATTACTAACTATGCTGGTTTACTTCATCCATATGAAAACCGGTCGTGAAAGTGCGATATGTAATCTTCCTGTTCTTCATGTTTTTCTTGGCAAGGATACAAGAATGGCTTTAATCACTGCGTTTCTGTTCTTATTTACAGGAGTCGTTCTGGTTATATTGACTATAAACAGTCATAGGGCCGTGGGACTCGCTCATGCACTAATATTACCTGTGCTTATAACAAGCTATATTATTCCGGTGAGCTATATTCTGGGAGTACATTTCATGTCCTCATTTCTCAACCTGCCAGTTGCAGTAAATACAGGTATTACTTTTTGTATCCTGTGCATGGGAATATTCTTTGTTTATCCCGACAGCTGGTTTATGAAAGTATTCAGGAGTAATCATGCGGGAGGCATTATGGCGCGCAGATTACTACCAGGCATTGTGGTAACTCCTTTAATAATTGGCTGGCTTAGAGTTTATGGTGAGCGGGCTGGCGTATTTGGATCTGAGGTAGGAATCGTATTTGTAGCGGTGACTTATACCTTTTGCTTCCTGGGTTTAGTATGGTGGACTGCCAAATCAGTAAATAAAATAGATAAAGCGCAAAGATCCCTGGATGCTTCGCTTCGGATTAGCGAGGAACGTTATCGAAATTTATTTGAATATTCTGCTTTGCCTGTTTGGGAGGTAGATTTTTCTGAAATCAGGATGTATTTTGATATACTATTAAATTCAGGTATTTACGACTTTAGAGCTTACTTCGAATCTCACAGTGAAGAAGTAAAGTTTTTAATTTCTCATGTAAAAATTATAGACATCAATCTAAAGAGTGTCGATTTTTTTGAAGCTAAACACAAGCAGGAAGTCATATCCACCTTTTTCTCATTATTTAATGAAGATTCAATAAGCATTTTTAAAGAAGAAATCATTGCGCTTGCGGAAGGTAAATACCGTTTCGAAAGTGAAATGCCAATCCAAACTTTCGCAGGAAACATCAAGCATCTTATATTCCATCTGTCGGTAATGCCTGAATACGAAAACTCCCTTGCAAAAGTTCTGATTACTTTCAATGATATTACGGAGCGCAAGTTGATGGAGGAAGAAATCAAAAACTCAAAGGATGAGTGGGTAAAGACCTTTGACCTGATCCCCGACCTGATTGCTATTTTGGACGATAAACACCGGATTATAAAGGCAAACAAGGCAATGGCCGAAAAGTTAAATACTACATCCGATAAGGTAACAGGGCTCCACTGCTACAATTGTATTCACGGGGCAGATGCTCCACCTTCATTTTGTCCACATTCAATGATGTTGCTGGATAATAAGCAGCACCTTACAGAAGTGTACGAAATTAGACTCGGCGGCGATTTTCTGGTAAGCGTAACTCCAATACTCGATGAGAAAGGTAATTTTAAGGGTGGCGTGCATGTGGCGAGAGATATAACCGAACGTAAAAAAGCCGAAAGGGAACTTCGGGAATCGGAAAAAAAATTAAAGCTGGCCATTGAGAACGGTAATATCGGAATTTGGGAATGGAACATAACCTCCGGCCAAATGCTTTGGAATGATAGGATGGAACAAATGTTTGGACTTAAAAAGGAAACTTTTGGAAAGACATTTGAAGAATTTGAGAAATTCATTCATGAAGAAGATGTACCACATCTTAAAAAGGCCATGAAAAAAGCAATTGAAGAGGAGCTTCCTTTCGAGACTGTTTTCAGGATAAAATCCAGCAGTGGAGAATCAAAATTTATCAACGCCAAAGGGATTGTTGAAAAAGATAACAATAGGAAAACCACGGGAATGATAGGAGTCTGTTTTGATATCACAGAAATGAAAAAAGGAGCAGAACTAGCGTTATTTAATGTAAATGAAGAGTTGCTTCGGTCAAATAAAGATTTACAACAGTTTGCTTATGTAGCATCCCATGACCTGCAGGAACCTTTGCGGATGATTTCAAGCTTTACACAACTTCTTGCCCAGCGTTATAAAGACAAATTGGATAAAGACGCAAATGAATTTATCGATTTTACAATTGATGGCGCAAAACGAATGCAGAACCTGATCAATGACCTTCTGACGTACTCAAGGATTCAGACAAAGGGCAAAGAATTTGTGAATGTGGATATGAATGTGAATGGGAATGTGAATGGGAATGGGAACGTTGT
>CAYZNC010000037.1:0-28337 GCA_964478555.1 uncultured Bacteroidales bacterium
CACAAAAGCCGTTGAGGACTGAAAAAAACAAACCAGTCCTTATAAACACCATGGATCCTGCCATCCTCCTGGAAAAAACAGAAGCCTATCTGAAGACTTTAGTCGGTGAAGTGATTAAACTTGCTCCGGAGCGGATTGATTCCCGGGAGCTGTTTGAATCATTTGGTATTGATTCGATCGTAATTAGTCAGATTAATGCTAATTTGGAGAAAGACTTAGGCGCTTTGTCAAAAACCTTGTTCTATGAATATTCAACCATAGAAGAGTTATCGGGGTATTTGACCCAGGAAGCGCGACAAGCGTTAATTCACTTTTTTAATTTAGAGGATTCAACAAACGAATTAGATATTCAAACTATAGACGAAGGTGAAGTAAAAATTCAAGAAGCGACTCAAATTCATAGTAGATATGAAGATTCTGAACAAATTGCAATTATCGGAGTTCATGGATCTTACCCCCAGTCAGAAGACTTAAATAAATACTGGGAAAATCTAAAACAGGGAAAAGATTTAATTGACCTGGTTCCAGCAAGTCGATGGAATTATGAGGAGTTTTATCATCCGGATCCTGAGAAGGCTGCGGAGGGGAAAATTTATTGTAAATGGGGCGGCTTCATCAATGACGTTGATAAGTTTGATCCTCAGTTTTTCAATATTACTCCGGAAGAAGCCAAAATTATGGATCCTCAGGAGCGGCTATTCCTGGAATCGGTTTGTGCTACAATTGAAGATGCCGGTTACACAAAGGACAGCCTGAAAAGACGTCATCCCAAAGCAAAAAGTGCAGATGTGGGAGTTTTTGTTGGTGTAACTACAAATACATATCAACTTTTGGCTGCGGAAGAATGGAATAGGGGAAATACCACTCCCAGTGGGCATCCTTGGTCTATTGCTAATCGTGTTTCGTATTTTTTTGATTTTCAGGGACCAAGCATGCCGGTTGATACGGCTTGTTCATCTTCTTTGGTTGCGATTCATCTTGCCTGTGAAAGCCTGAAAAAACAAGAATGCCAGGTTGCTATTGCCGGTGGGGTAAATTTATATTTACACCCCTCAAAATATCACTCCTTTTGTAAGAGGCGAATGGTAGCTCTGGATGGAAAATGTCACAGTTTTGGCGCAGGTGATGATGGTTTTGTTCCTGGTGAAGGGGTGGGATCGATATTGCTTAAACCTCTTAGTAAAGCTATTGCAGATCATGATCATATATATGCAGTGATAGCAGGAAGTGCGTTTGACCATAGCGGCAGGTCGAATGGATATTCATCGCCAAATCCAAATTCTCAGGCAAACTTAATTGGTTATACGCTGAGTAAAGCAAATATTAATCCTGAAACCATTGGCTATATTGAAGGGCATGGAACAGGTACCCAATTAGGTGATAGCCTTGAAATTGTTGCTTTAACCAATGCATTTCAAAAACAAACAACGAAAAAGCAATACTGCCCTGTAGGTTCTGTTAAGGCTAATATTGGGCACTCGGAGTCAGCGGCAGGAATTGCCGGTGTGGCAAAAATTTTGCTGCAAATGCAACATAAACAATTAGTTCCCAGTATTTATTCGGAAGAAGTAAACCCGAATATTGAATTTAAAGATACCCCATTTTATCTCCAGCATGAATTAACCTCATGGGAATCGTCACCTCAGCATCCACGACGAGCACTGATAAATGCTTTTGGGGCCGGAGGGGTGAATGCATGCGTTATTTTAGAGGAGTACGAAAAACCAAAGGTACCTGAAAAGTCTCAAGAAACAGGACCTTATCTGGTCGTTCTTTCTGCCAAGAATGAAGACCGTCTTCGAGAGTATGTTAATCGTCTGCTCCTTTATTTAGGAAAACAAAAAAATGTAGATCTTGCAAATCTATCGTACACTCTGCAAAATGGACGGGAAGCGATGCAGGAGAGATTGGCAATTGCTGTTTCAGATAGGAAAGAGCTCATTGACCTGTTAAAAGATTGGAAACAACAGAAACCGTCTTCCAATGTTTACAGAGGCACCCTTGATCCGCGCCGTGTTGGAAAAAAATCGTTAAAGAAAGATGAAGTAGACTTTCTGAACACCATTTTTGAAACACGCGACCTGGTTAAACTTGCAGAAATGTGGAGTGCAGGGGCAGAAATTGATTGGGAGAATTTGTATCCTCAAAATAAACCTGTACGGATCGTCCTGCCCACATACCCATTTGCTAAAGAACGATACTGGATTTCAGATACTAAAATTCCGGAAAAGAGAATGGTCTCTGGTCAAAAAAATGGTCACCTGCATCCTTTGATTTCATATAACTCATCTAGCTTAAGAGAAATAAGTTTTAGTTCATTATTGTCAGATAATGAATTTTATTCCATGGATCATCTGGTGAACGAGGAAAAGATTTTTCCGGGTTCCGGATTCCTCGAAATCGCAGGCATTTCAGGAAATATAGCAGGAGAGCAAAAGGTTTGCAAGATTAAAGATATTGTTTGGGTTCATCCTTTAAGTTTTAAGCGAGGTGCTCAATTGGTTCAGACTTTTCTGAAGCCAAACGGAAATGGTACGGAGTATCAAATCGCTTCGTTTGACGATGAAAATGAAAGAGTAATTCATTCGGAAGGTAAACTTTTTTTCCAAAGGGGAGGAAATCATACTGCTATCGTTGAAACAAGCATTTCGATTAAAATGCTGAAAGAGCAATGTTCGAAACCGCAGGATGGCAGTCACTATTATGAATTATTTAAGAAAGCAGGTATCAATTATGGTCCGGCTTTTCAAACCATACAGGAGTTGTATATCAATCATTCTTATGCGTTATCTAAACTAAAAATAGCAAATCATTTAAAGGCGGATTTTGATCAATTCACTCTTCATCCAAGTATAATAGATGGTGCCTTGCAGACAGTTGTAGGTTTGCTTGGAAGTATGGGGTCAGCAACACCATACCTGCCTTTTGCAGTGGATGAAATCGAAATCATCCGCCCCTTGCCTCAAACGTGTTATGCTTATGTGGAATTTGCAGACTCCGAGAAGCAAATTCAAGCAGACGTTAAAAAATTTAATATTAAGCTGTTAAATGAAGGCGGAGACGTTTTGGTGAGGTTAAAAAACTTTTATGTCAGGGCACTTGGAAATCCTGCGATAAGTAAAGATGTAAGGTCTGTGGAATTACAATATATTTCATAAAATTTAGGGTCCAAGGACATTTACTTGGCAGTACTCTGTCTACAGAAGTGGTATATGTGGGTCGAAAAACTAAAGAATAATTTTTTTTAACAATATAAACATGAGGAAAGCATATGAATTTAGTTGGAATTGAAGCAATGAATCTTTTCGCAGGCACCGCCTACTTGGATGTAGAAAAGCTTGCTGAGTATCGTAAATTGGACACAGCCCGGTTTAAAAATTTACTGATGAAGGAGAAAACGGTAGCCCTACCTTATGAAGATCCGATCACTTTCGGGGTGAACGCGGCTAAACCGCTCATTGATGCCCTAAGCCCGGAAGACAAAGATCGTATAGAGATGGTCGTTAGTTGTTCCGAATCATCATTTGATTTCAGTAAATCGATGAGCACCTACTTTCATGACTTATTGGGTCTAAACCGCAATTGTCGTCTGTTTGAAGTTAAAAATGCCTGTTATTCCGGTGTGGCCGGATTACAAACGGCTATCAATTTCATTTTATCGCAGTCATCGCCTGGGGCTAAAGCATTGGTGATTGCCTCAGACATTTCCCGTTTCATGATTGAAGATGGTGGAGATGCGCTTTCGCAGGATTGGTCTTTTGCAGAACCCAGCAATGGGGCCGGAGCTATGGCAATGTTAGTAAGCGAAAAACCTTATGTATTTCAGATTGATGTTGGGGCTAATGGTTATTATGGCTTTGAAGTCTGTGATACCTGTCGACCTTCACCGGACAGCGAGGCTGCTGACTCTGATCTGTCTTTGCTCTCCTACCTTGACTGTTGTGAAAATGCTTTTCTTGAATATAGAAAGCGTGTTACAGGCGCTGACTTTGCCAAAACGTTCAATTATTTGGCCTTTCATACCCCCTTTGGCGGCATGATCAAGGGAGCTCATCGCAATCTGATGCGTAAAATGGTGCAGGCCAAGCCAAAAGATATTGATGAGGATTTTGAGCGTCGGGTGAATCCAGGCCTGACTTATTGCCAGCGCGTGGGCAATATCATGGGAGCCACTGCAATGATGTCGCTGGCCAGCACAATTGATCATGCTGATTTGGTAACACCACAGAGGATTGGTTGTTTTTCATACGGGTCAGGTTGTTGTTCTGAGTTTTTTAGCGGTGTTGCAAGAAAAGAAGGACAGGAACGTCTGCGGGCGCTTAAAATCAAAGATCAACTGGACAAAAGATATGAATTGAAGATGGACGAATACGAAAAATTACTTGTAGGAAGCAATGCATTAAAATTCGGTACTCGTAATCTGGTCTTAGACTCCGGTTTTGTTCCACAAGCCAGAAAGGCCCAAGGCAAAAAAACATTATTTTTAAAAGAGATAAAAGAATTCCATAGGGAGTACGAATGGATAGGATAAAAAAATATGAAACCATCCAGGTCAGATTTGATGAGGATATCTGTTTTATCCAAATCGATCGCCCGGATGCTAATAACACGATCAGTAACCTCATGATCGAAGAATTTGCGGAAGTATTTACCTTGTGTGAAGATGCTGCAAAAATTGTTGTGGTGGAAGGTTCACCCGAAGTGTTTTGTTTTGGTGCAGATTTTAAAGGGATTCAAAAAAGCCTTGAAAGTAAAATCCAAAACCAGGAGCAAAATCCGGAACCTCTGTACAATTTATGGTTACAAATGGCCTCAGGACCCTACATTACAATTGCTCATGTCCGAGGGAAGGCTAATGCCGGAGGAATCGGGTTTGTTGCAGCCTGTGATATTGTGCTTTGTGAAGAGAAGGCAGTGTTCAGTTTATCTGAACTCCTTTTTGGATTGATGCCGGCATGTGTTTTACCATTTTTGATTCGCAGGATGGGCTTCTCCAAAGCGAATTATATGACTCTGATGACACAGCCAATATCAGCAAAACAGGCCCATGATTGGGGATTGGTGGATGCCTATGAAGAGAAGAGTGAAAATCTGCTAAGAAAGCATTTATTACGACTAAGACGTCTTTCCAAGACAGGGGTTTCCCGTTACAAACGGTATATGAGTACTTTGGATGAAGTTCTCGTGAAATCTAAACCCAAAGCGCTTGAGGCTAATGTAGAAGTATTTTCCGATCAGAATAATCTGGAAAAAATTGCACACTATGTAAAAACGGGGCAATTCCCATGGGAGGGAAATTAGGTATGTCAGATCAGGTTATTGAACTGAAAGAGGTGGGTACTGGAATTATTCAGATCAAAATGCAGGATAAAGCAAGTAAGAATACATTCTCTCCAGAGTTGGCAGGAGGCTTGCTAAATGCTTTTGAAACAATTAAAACTCAAGCCCAATACAAAGTAGTCATATTAACTGGCTATGAAAGCTATTTTGCCAGCGGAGGCACAAAAGAAATATTGCTTGATATTTATGATGGAAAGGCCAAATTTACTGAAGTAGATCTTTATAGTTTGGCCCTGAACTGTCCTATTCCGGTGATTTCGGCGATGCAGGGACATGGAATTGGTGGTGGTTTTGTGATGGGAATGTTTGCTGATTTTGTGATTTTAAGTAGAGAAAGTATTTACACCACCAACTTTATGAAATACGGCTTTACGCCAGGTATGGGTTCAACCTTTATTCTTCCCGAAAAGCTGGGGATTAGTTTAGCTCAAGAAATGATGCTCGCAGCGAAGACCTATCGTGGAGAGGAGTTGCAGAAGCGGGGTATTCCTTTTCCGGTTCTTCCTCGTGACGAAGTAATGGAGTATGCCTTAGATTTGGCTGAAACTATTGCAGAAAAGCCAAGGGTATCTCTCATTACTTTAAAAGATCATTTGGTCGCTCATCAACGGGAAAGACTTCCCAAGGTGATTGATCAAGAGACCATGATGCATGAGAAAACATTTCATCAGCCAGAGGTAAGAGATCGAATTAAGAATTTATTTGGAAAATAATTTTAATAAACGAATCATCGTAGCATACGGTTATCGCAATGAAAAACAAACAAGTTAATAATCTTAAGGAATCCGACCGGTTTGTGTTTCTGAGAAAAAATCTGACTAAACGCTTTGTCTAAAATAAATACAGGCTTCGTGTTTGATTTTTATTAATCCTGATTTTAAAGTTAAATACAAAAGACTATGATGGATATTGCCATTTAAGAAAAGTGATATCCAAAATCTCATCCTGATGATTCAAATGCATTTAGGACTTAAATAAAATCTTAGCATAATTAGAATAAAAAATAACAAAAAGGAAAAAATAATGAAAAGTGTAATGAACTCTCTTAATGGGTACTTTGCGAATGTGCCAGATCAGATTCGAAAAAGAAAGGTAATGGTCGTGCTGTTTTTTTCAGTTGCCACCATAATATTCGTGATTGGAATGCGGCAGATCAGATTTGATTTTACAATTGAGGGTTTTTTTTCGAAGAATGATCCTGCATTTGTTGCGTTTGATGAATTTCACTCGCAATTTGGAAGTGAGGATGGTCTCATAATCGTCTATAAACCCAAAGATGGTGATGTGTTTTCCGCCAAATCTTTGGAAGCGGTAAAGGGAATTCGTGAAGAACTGCTCAATTACAGGTCAAAATTGAAAGAAGGTGAAAAATCTCCATTGGACCATATCGTAAAAATAAACAGTCTCATCAATGCTCCGGTTTTAACGGTGGAAGGAGATATATTGATCTCCAGACCGTTGGTAGGAAAGACAGTTCCAACCTCCAGGGAAGCACTTGAGAAAATCCGAAAAACCGCAGAATCTCAAAAAAGTTTTCCCCTGCAATATTTTTCAAAGGATATGAAATATGGGGGGATGTTTATTGAAACTGATTTCGGTGCTGTCCCCGTGAATGCTGATGAACAGGTCGCCAAGGATATGGTGATGGACGATATGAAGTTAAAGGACGGTGGTGTAACAAAAAAAGAAAAACGGCACTTTAAACCAACCGATATGGTAGATTACTCTACCTTAAACTCGGCAGTCAAAGCTATTATTAGTAAACCTGAATATGCAAATCACATGGAATACTATCCGGTCGGGAATACTGCAGGCTCCGAGTATCAAACGAAAATGGTAGAGGAAATGGGGATGTTATATTTAGCGGCGATAGTTATCATGATAATACTTTTATGGTTTCTATTTCGCTCGTTTTCAGCGGTTCTCTGGGCAATGCTTATAGTTATCTTAGCTACTATCTGGACCCTTGGAATTTCCGCGTTTCTCGGTTTTAGCGTTACCAGCTTTCTTATCCTTACAGTTTTTCTAATATTAACTGTAGGTATGGCGGATGCCGTGCACATTATGTCGGGTTATCTATTTTTTCGTAAATCGAATCAAAATCATAGTTCTGCGCTGAGATTAATATACGGAAGCGTAGGAGCAGCCATGCTTTTAACAGCATTTACAAACATGGTAGGTATCATGGCGTTAAATATTACTCCAATTGTTCCTATCCGGAACTTCGCAATCATGTCAACGATAGGCATTGTTCTGTCATTATTTTTAACGTTTTACCTGCTTCCGATTTTGCTCGAATTATGGCCGCCGGTGGCAAAGGTTGAAAAGACCAGAAAAAATCCGCTTAATGTAATTGGCCGCATTATCCCAAATTTCGCACTTTTTCTGCAGAAAATATTAGATAAGATAATGCCTATGGTGGAAAAAAGGCCGACCACTTACGTTTTGGTATTTCTCATTTCTTTTGTAATCTGCGTTTATGGTGCATCTAAAGCAAGGGTAGACACCAGCTTAACTGATAATTACCCAAAAAACTCAAGAATCCGCGAAAATTTCAGAATTGTGGATCAGAAAATGGCGGGATCGTCGCGGATTGCCCTCTACCTGGATTTGGGAAAAGAAAATGCCCTGCAGGATCCCAAGGTTTTAAATGTCATTGATGAATTGCAGCACAAGTTTGAAAAAAAATACAGCAAGTACGTTGTAACGACTTCATCTATTGTAGATATTGTAAAGGAGTCCAATCAAAAACTGAACGAAGGACGCAAAGAAAAATATAGCATTCCTTTGAATGAGAAAGCACTGTCTCAAACCCTTTTTATGTTTAACAATGCCAATCCGGAAGAACGCAGAAGGCTGATAGACGATAATTACCAAAAAGCAAATATCACAATAACGCTCCATAATTATGGTTCCCATGAATACTCCAAAGTATTCGCAGAAATGCAAGAGGATATCTATCAATCGATGAATGAAATAAAACAGAAATATCCGGAAGCATTCGTTTCAATTACTGGTGTATTCGTTCTGGCAATGAAGTCAGCTGATTATATTACCATGAATGAGTTTCAAGATTTTGGAATAGCTCTCATTGCCATCAGTATTATCTTATTGGTGGTTTTTGGTTCATTCAGGGCTGGCTTAATCGCCTTAATTCCTAACCTAATCCCTTCCATCTTGACCTTGGGTTTACTGGGATTCTTAAAAATACCTCTGGATTTTTTTACTATGATGTTGGCCCCAGTGCTAATAGGAATCTCCGTTGATGATACGGTCACTTTTATTACGCAGTATCGGTTCGAGGTTTTGAAAGATGGGGATATTAAAAGAGCTCTGAAACATACCATGAAAGAGGCAGGCCAGGCCCTCGTGTTCACATCTATGATCATGGGACTCGGTTTCTGTATAATGTCCATAGCATCCACTACGGGTACATCTAACTTGGGAAAGTTCGGTGCCCTGTCTGTCTTTGCAGGAATGCTGAATGATCTGTTCATACTGCCTGCGTTTATTTTGGTTTTCAAGTTAAACTATCAGAAGAAAGAGATGAAACATGAACAATTTAGAGCGATAGCAATTATCGCGGCTTGCTGGACAATGCTGGTTGTTATTTTATGGGCTACCATGAACTTTGGAAACACCACGTTTTTAAATTTAATCGGTATAGGGTTCCTAGTAATTCTTGCAACTTTTCTAATTCTGAAGGCTATACGTGCGGTTTTGTCACGTAAGATGAGGCAAGAGTACTCAAATACCACAAAAGAGTTTGATCAATACGACAGGGCCTGATCGCAGTAGATCGATCGTTTTAATAGTTTTAAATTTATAAATAAAGGGAGAAAAATTATGAAATCTTTTCAAATAGCTATGGTAATCTTTTTGTCTGTTTGTTGTCTGATAACATCAACACCGGTATCGGCAAAAGATGTTCTGGAAATTATCAATAAAGTGGATAGCGTAAGCAGGGAATCATTTAGTTCGCAGATTACAAAAATTAAATTGTCTACTTGCAGATATGAAGTAAACCAGGGAAGTATGAGTTGTGTTGACAATCCCAGAGTTTCAGTATTGGAAATGGTGCAAAAGCATTACGGCAATAAAAACAGGGATACCCGGTCAATCTCTATTGTACTTGAACCTGTAGGAGATAAAGGAATTGGTATGCTGAGCTATGAATATTTCGATCCAGGTAAAGATAACGATGCTTGGCTTTATTTGTCTACTATCGGGAAAGTTAAACGCTTAATATCGAGCAGTGAGGATAGTGATGGGAGTGGAAGTTTTTTTGGATCAGAATTCTCGGTTGAGGATATGACACTTCGGAAAGTCAAAGACTATACCTATAAGCTTCTCAGAGAAGATACCTATAATAAAAGGCAAGTATGGGTTGTAGAATCGGTCCCCACATCAGCAAGAGCAAGAAAATCCGCGTATGGTAAAATAGAATCCTTTATCGATAAAGAGAGATACATCGTCTTAAAAGAAAATATGTTTGATCATAATGGTAAGCTTTTCAAACAACAGACCAGGAGAGACATCGAACTAATAAGCAATGTTTGGGTGGTAAAAACAACAACAATGAATAACCTTTCTTCGCGGAGGGTAACCGATCTGAAATTGATCACAGTAGGGTATAACATGGAAGTAACCGATGATTTTTTAACCCAAAGAAGTCTGACAGATTTTGCTTTTAGAGAGAAGAACTTAACCAAGTATCGAACATTCATGAAATAACGGAAAGAATCCAGGTTTAAATTTTCGCAGAACATAATTTTAAAAATTAGCTTTGAAAGCAATATCTTATATTTTTTTCGGTATTTCACTTTGTTTTTTGTTTACCGCAGTGTCCGGTCAGGTTCCTGGTGATACTACAGAGTTGGTTTTTAGTGAAAATTCCAATATTCAGGTATTGGATTCACAAAGAACCTTCAGTTCCTTTTTGTCTTCATACGTTGTCAAACCGATGCGTCTCACGTTGATGCATGAAGCTTCCTTCAAGGTTAAAGCTCCGGGCCGTATAATGAATAATCGATCATCGGTTCGGTTAGAATACTCGAAATTCCTTCTCAACAATTTACTTTATCTTCAGTTAGATACAAAATTAATTGGCTATTGGAGCGACGATCATCAGGCTAAACCAACAGGTAAAAATATTTTGTTTAGATCAAGAACCAGAGAAGCTTTTCTACAAACCAGTTTTGGAGGCACCAGCATTAAAGCCGGTTATCAGTGTCTTATCTGGGGAGAATCGGACGTAGGAGCAATTACAGATGAAGTTAGTCCGAGGAATTATTCGGAACTATTTTTTATCCCCCTTGATGAATCGAGAATTGGTCAACCAATGCTTACCATCGACCACTTTTCCAAAGTAGGGGATTGGAGTTGCTTTTTAATTCCAACTCCGACTTATAATGAGTATCCTAAACCGGGAACCGCATATTCAAGTGTTTTATTAAATGATGTCAAAGTCCCAAACGGAACGTTAGACATTAATAATTCTGAAATTGGGATGAAATGGAAGAAGACCTTTGGTAGGAGTGATATCAATATTATGGCAGCCAGTTTGATTGATAATGACTATTTCATTAAAAAACAACGCTTCAATATGTTTGGATCGACTTTTAACTTTGCAACAGGAGTTTTTCTGCTGAAAGGTGAATTAGCGTTAAAATCACCAAAAGATTTCTACGCTTTAGATACAACCACAAATGCAAGAAAAGTTGTGCAAAAAGACGATTTTCAGACATCGTTGGCTTTGGAATATTCTCCTGGAGGAAATTTCAGTGCAAGTTTGGAAAGTGTCGATTATCATATATTAGGCTGGAATAATATGATAGTGGATTTTCCAAAAGATTTTAGTAGTGTAGTGCTAACCTTAAGCGATAAATTCTTTCATGAAGATTTGTCTGTTAATTATATGAACTATTGGACGGTATCATATCCTTCCTTTCTACATGTTTTAACAGCCTCGTATCGATGGAACGATCATGTTAACCTTACGCTTACGGTATATTATCCTGATATCATCGATAAGAGAAACCATTATTGGACATTTCGAGATCAAAAACAGCTGAATTTTAAAATTCAATATCAGTTTTGAATAGATTTTAAAAAATATTTAGAATAATTATCCCTTTGCCTTCGATTGTCTGGGAGGGAAAATGAAAAACAATAATCAAACAAACAACAAAAAAAAGAAAAATTATGAAAATCTTAATGATTGTATCACTAGTGCTTCCAGGGATTGTGCTCATATTGCATTTCATTTGGAAGAATTCCGGCTCAAATGAGTGGAAATTAGCAAAAGATGAAAATGGAATAAAAGTCTGGACATTGAAAACTCCGGGTTCGTGTTTGAAGAAAGTTAAAGTAGACATGAAACTCAAATCTAAATTGGCCGACATCCTGAACCTATTGGAAGGGGATATCGGTTGTGGTGACCTTGGAATAAAAGATTGGAAAATATTTGATAAAACTGAGGGGCCATCTTTTTTCAGCGCTTACTATTCTTACAAACTTGACATGCCGTTCCCTATCGGTACAAGAGAATTTGTATTACTAATTCATCGTTCTCAAGATCCAAAGACTAAGGTAGTTGAGGTGAATGTATTAGCTGCCCCGGGTAAAACACATCCAATTAAAAACTGCGAGCGTGTGGTACATTTAAATGATATATATTATCTTACTCCCATTGCAACTGGTGAAGTTGAGTTAGAGATGATATCAGATATGGACATAGGAGGAGCCATGCCTTATTTCCTAAAAAATTTAGCTGCAGCTGATGTGTGGTGTAAAAATATGCAAACGGTACGAGATCTGTTAATGAAAGAGAAATATAAAAATGCAAAAAATAAATATATCGTAGAAAATAATTATAATCCTGCTTTGGTGAATTGATTTAATCCTAATGCCTTTGTGTGAAGCGATCTAAAAAGACCTTAGCATGACTTTGAGCATCCTTAATCGCCTTTGTGGTTTATGTATTTAACTTGAACCACAAAGGACACAAAGGAAGAAATAAAAATAAACAACCAAATAAACACATAGCATGAAAAGCCTAATAGTCATTCCAACGAACGTATTATACCCTGAGAGTTTCTCTGCACCTATTGTTTGGCTCTTCTCAGATCATGTCGACAAGGTCTGTGGTGTCTATGACTGGGAACTTACCCCCGAGCTTATTCGGGAGCATGAATACTTTATTGTTGAGCTCAATTGGTTTTTACAACTGGCTGGTTTTTCGAATGTAATCAATACCATCCGTCAGTACAACAGTGGTGCGAAGATACTATTTGGAGGACTTTATGCGGCACTGCAGTATCGTGAAGTTTTCGCCAGAATGCAAGTCGACTATTTTATAAAAGGGGATAATGAGCTTCCCATCAAAATGTTCCTCGATGATGCGCCAATCCGGAGTATTCCCAATCTCGTAGGTCGGGACTTTGAAAATGAACATACCTATTTCTTTTCCAGTGATGATCTGAAGAGAATAGACTACAATCTCGATTGGTTCCCATCGTCTCAACGAGTGCACGAAAGGCTTCTTAACTCGCCCATAGATGAAATGTATGCCAATCACAGCCCTATCTATCCACTGCCTGTAGTGTTTACAACAAAAGGAGGATGTCTCAGCAGCCACGCAGGCTGCGGATACTGCCTTGGCGGTCGGCATTCGAAACTACGCCAGATGTATGGCCGTGATATTATCACACTGGATAATGAAACTGTGATTCAGCTATTCAAAAAAATTGAGAAGCGTTTCTCAGCAGCAACGTTCTTCGTTCTTTCCCCTCCGGATTATGATTTTAGTGGACATCAATTTGACCTCGACATCTTTATCGAATTCGACTCAATGGCATCAGTCGATCAGGTGGCAAAGATCATGAAGTCATTCAGAAGTGCTCGTGCACATGTTGCTCTCTATACTGAGGGGATTACGGGTTCTTCCAAAAGAATAGATGCAAAAGATTTTATGAATCTTGAGGACAGTAAACATAAAATCTATTTCTTTGGCAATACGCAAGATCAAGAGATACCCTCTGACCATCTATTGTACGTCAACTCAGTTCTGCCGGAATGGACGAATTATAATTCCTATATGAATTTCGAAACTGCAATGAAGATGAGCGAGTTTCTCAAGCCGGATCCCAGGCTTTTAGATAAACCATTGGTTAGAGCTCAACTCACCGATGTGTTTATGAAGCAGATGGATCCATTATTAAACCAAATGGCCAGGGAATCTCTGAAAACAGGAGAGGTTTATACTAATTAATTTGAGATCTGTTTTTGTCGGTTTGCAGAAATTCAGAAGAGGTAATCAGTATGGATTACACAATAAAATAGAAAAATACGGGAATATTCATGAAAGCTATTGTATGCTTAAAATATGGGCTATCAGAACTCAAACTTGAAGAAGTAGAAAAACCTATTCCTAAAGACGAGGAAGTTCTGCTGGAAGTTCATGCATCAACAGTAACTACTCATAACCTGGTTATAGTAAGAGGTAAACCATACTTCATTCGTATGATGGGCAATGGATTTTTAAAGCCAAAAATCAAGATACCCGGAACTGACATCGCAGGGCGGGTTGTAATGGTTGGAAGAAACGTAACGCAGTTTCAACCGGGTGATGAGGTATTTGGGACTTTGGCTGGCTTTGGTGCTTTAGCTGAATATGCATCTGTTCCTGAAAATACATTAGTCTCTAAGCCAGCCAATCTATCGTTTGAAGAAGCAGCGGCCGTACCTCAGGCGGCACTTGTCGCCTTGCAGGGACTCCGTGATAAAGGAGAGATTCAGGCTGGACAAAAAGTTTTAATTTATGGTGCGTCGGGCGGTATCGGTACGTTTGCGGTGCAGATTGCTAAATATTTCGGAGCCGAGGTGACCGGTGTATGTAGCACGGGGAATTTGGATATGGTGCACTCTCTCGGAGCTGACCATGTGATTGATTATACAAAACAAGATTTCACAAAACTTGGGCAAAGTTACGATTTGATTTTTGCTATCGCATATCGTTCGATTTTTGCGCATAAACTTGCTTTGAACCCCAACGGTACTTATGTCAGTACCGGAAGCCCTTCTATAGTGCGGATTTTCCAAGATATACTCATCGGGCCATGGATTTTAAAGAAAGAGGGAAAGAACCTGGTTGGAGGCTGGTCGGTTGTACCAGACCCGAAGGATTTAGTTTTTATGAAAGAGCTTATTGAAGCCGGTAAAGTAAAACCGGTTATCGATAGAGTTTACCCGCTAAGTAAGGCTGCTGAAGCTTTCCAGTACTATGGAGCGGGACACTCACGAGGGAAAGTGGTTATAACTCTGGAGCACTAAAATAATACGGATAATTATTCAAAATTGAAAACGGTTTTAAACAGAACAAAATCCAATAAAACAATTAAAAAAATAAGTATGTGAATAAACAAATTATATTTATGTTTTCAGGTCAGGGGTCTCAATACTATCAAATGGGTAAAGAGCTCTATGAAAACCATCCACAATTCAGATACTGGATGGATCATTGCGATGAATTGGTTTCTCCATTAATTCAAACTTCTTTAATCGATGTGCTGTATCGAGGAGCGGGCAAAAGCGAATCATTTGACCGCCTTCTTTACACAAACCCTGCTTTGTTGTGTATCGAATACAGTTTGGTCAAAGTACTAAAGGAAATGGGTATTCAACCCGATTTTCTAATGGGCTACAGTCTCGGGGAGATAACAGCTTCCGTTGTTTCGGGCGTTATTTCATTAGATGAAGGGATTCAATTAGTCGTCGGCATGTCCAGGCATGTTGAGGAAAAGGTACAATCAGCGGAGATGTTGGCAATTATGGAATCAAAAATAATTATGACCGAATTCCCGGATCTTTTTCGCCACTGCTGGGTAACTGGAACAAATTTTCAAAAGAATTTTGTTGTGTGTGGTTTATCGAATACTATAAAAGATCTTGAGGAAGGTTTGAATAAAAAAGATATATTATCTCAAATATTGCCTGTTAAATATGGATTTCATACGGAACTAATTGATCCGTATGAAGAAGAGTATAAACAACTTGTCCGGAAACTTAATTTGTTACCTATTGGGATTCCTATTATATCTTCATTAAAAACTGAGATAATCCAGGAATTTAACGAAGATTATTTATGGGAAGTTATCCGGCTCCCGGTCAATTTTGAGAAAACCATTGACTGGATTCTGCAAAAAGACGATTATATATTTATCGATGTAGGCCCAAGTGGATCTCTGGCTACTTTTGTCAAATATATACTTCCTACCAATTCCGGTTCCATTGCTCTACAAATGATAAATCAATTTGGAAAAGATTTGAATTCTATTGAAAAATTGAGATCCAGCTTATTCGTAAACGCTTCTTGATCCAATGTTTTAAATTTTTTGGCGCCGTGCCCGAGTGGCTAAGGGGAAGGCCTGCAAAGCCTTATTTCAGTGGTTCGAATCCATTCGGCGCCTCTATGAAAAATGTTATAACAAGTGTAAACAAATTAATTAGGCGTTAATGAAACTTGGTGATTTAACAATGAATAAAAATTATATGGATGTGGGGGATAGTGCGATTGTGCCACAGGTTATTGTGCTGAAAATGTCATATCTGTTCATGATAAATTATAACTATTTAGTCATTGATAATACTAGTAATCAATCAGTTATTGTAGATCCTGCATGGGATATGGAAAAAATAGAACAGGCTTTGGCAAGTGCTCGAACAAGCCTCAATGGGATTTTACTTACCCATTCCCATCCAGACCATATTCATTTAGCAAAACCGCTGGCAGCAAAATACCATTGTCCCATATGGATGTCTAATGAAGAAATAGCTTCTTCCGGATATAAGGCCCAGCAATTAATTGGCATAGATATGATGCCGTGGTCAGTTGGACAAATACAGATCCACCCTATATTTACGCCAGGCCATACACCCGGAGGTACTTGTTACCTGATAGGAGATAATCTGTTTACTGGCGATACCCTGTTTGCCGAAGGTTGTGGCATGTGTGCTGATACTCAAGCCGCCCGAACTATGTTTTCAAGCCTGGAGTATCTAAAAATAAGGCTTAAAACCGAGACCCATGTTTTTCCTGGTCATAGCTACGGGAAACCGCCAGGACAAAAGTTTTCACTTCTATTAAAGGATAATATGTATCTGCAATTTAAAAACGAAAATGACTTTGCAGCATATCGTTTAAGAAATGGGCAAAACATCTTAAGCTTTTTAGATTTTCGCTAAATATGGCAAGTAAATGATTATAACAATAAATTAATAAAAAAGAGAATTATGGTAAAAGAACATGTTTATGAAGTGGTTAAAAATGTTATTATGGAGGTTCTTCCAGATACAAAACCAGAGCTGATTTCCATTGAAAAAAATTTGAAAGAATTAGGAGCGAACTCAATTGATCGAATGGAAGTCGTTACGATGTCAATGGAAGAATTAGGTATGAAAATACCTTTAATGAGCTTCGCTCAAGTCAGCAATATCGAAGGTTTGGTCGATGTACTAACGGAAAACTATGTTGAAATTGGAAATGTGTGAGATAAATAAATAAATGATGTTGACAACTAATAAAGTTGGAATTACCGGGATGGGAATAGTCTCTTCGATAGGCGATGATGTTTCCGCATTTTGTAATTCTTTAAGAAACGGGGAATCCGGTATTAAGCAAATGGCAAGTATAAAAGAGCCAAAGTTATCTGTAGATATTGCTGCTGAAATACAAAATTTTTCTTTTCTGGAGTTTTTAAATCGTTTTCAAAATATACCAGCTGAAAAATTGAATAATGCCAGGCGCTTAGGCCAAAGGGCCCCCTTTGCTATCCAAACATCTATAATCTCTGCAATTGAAGCATGGCATAATGCTCGGTTGTTTGGCTTGAAGCTCTCATCAGAACGAATGGGATTGATTGTTGCGGGGCAAAATGGCACTCAAAATTATCAATATGATTTGATTCCAAAATTCAGGGAAAATCCTGAATATCTTTCACCCCGATATGCACTTGAGTTTTTGGAGACAAATCAGGTGGGGATTTTAAGCGAATTATTCGATATCATGGGTGAAGGATTTGTTGTGGGAGGTGCATCTGCTACAGGAAATGTGGGCATAATTAAAGGTTATCAATCAGTTCTTTGCGGTTTGGTCGATGTTTGTCTGGTGGTTGGTATTGTCGCTGACCTGTCACCTATGGATATTCAAGGTTTTATTAATATCGGAGCCATGGGTGGAAAGAAATACGCTAATCAACCGGATAAGGCATGTCGTCCTTTTGATACTCAGCATGAAGGATTTATTTACGGACAAGCCTGTGCTTGTGTTATTCTTGAATCCGAATCAAGTGCTTCCAAAAGAGGTATTTCATTTCAAGCCGAAATTAAAGGTGGTTCTTTAAACCTTGATGGTAACAGTTCTGCCAATCCGAATGTACACGGGGAGGAAAAAGCGATGATTTCAGCTTTAAAGAAGACTGGTTTGTCAGCATCTGACGTTGATTATATAAATACGCATGGAAGCTCGTCCCCCTTGGGAGACAAAACAGAAGCTGAAGCTATTTACAATGTATTTGGAAACCACACTTCCAATGTGTGGTTAAACGCTACTAAAGGGCTAACCGGTCATTGTTTATATTCAGCGGGTATGGTGGAGATCATAGCGACCGTTACGCAAATGAGAGAAGGATTTATTCATCCAAATAAAAATCTGGAAGAAGCCATTCATAAAGATTTAAAATTCTGTGGAGCTGAAGCGATTAACCATAGAATTGACGTGGCTATGAGTAATTCTTTTGGTTTTGGTGGAATAAACACATCTGTGGTTTTGAAGCGTGCAAGTGACTAGATTATAATTAATAAAGTATTATTTTAATTAAATAACATTGAATCATGTCAAAATATATTAAATGGAACAGTCAATCACTTGATTCCTGGACCGGTAAGTATGCCCAGGGAAAATTTGTTGATCTAGATGGGCATAAGACACACTACATTGAGAAGGGAGAAGGTGAACCGATTATCCTTCTGCACGGTTTTTTTTTTGATTCATACTTATGGGCGGAGAATATAGATGCTCTGGCAAAGAATAACAAAGTTTATGCACTTGACCTTTGGGGGTTTGGGTACAGTACACGCGAGCTACTTGATTATAGCTATCAACTTTATGTCGACCAGGTCCTACGGTTCATGGATCATTTGGATATTCGGAGGGCATCTCTTGTGGGTCAATCCATGGGAGGCGGTACTGCTATCGTATTCTGCTTGCAGCATAGGCAAAGAGTAAATAAATTATTACTAGTAAACTCAGCCGGTTTACCCAATTCATTGCCATGGCCAAGTAAGGTTGCGAGCATACCTGGAATTGGTGAGTTTATATTCGGTTTAAATACTGATGAAGTAAGAAGAAAAAGTTTGAAAGATTTTTTTATTCACAATAAGGAGCTTGTTACACAAAGCTACTTTGAAAACGTTACAAGGTTCCATAAAATAAGCAATACCACACAGGCAATTCTGGCGGTAACACGAAAGAATTTTTTTGACAAGTTAAGCAACGAAATAAATCGTTTGGCAAAAATAGAAGTCCCTATCCTTATCGTCTGGGGAAGGAATGACAAATCACTTTCCCTTCAGCATGGACAGGAAATGCATCGTATTTTGAAGGGTTCTCGTTTAGAGATCCTGGACAATGCTGGCCATGTTTCTAACTTTGACCGTGCGGAAGAATTCAATAACCTTGCTGTGAATTTCTTATGTGAAAATAATAATCGTAAGGTTCAGAACAAAGAACTGCTCAATCTGGCAAAGTGAGCCTTTAAGATGGGTAATTCCTTTGATTTGGAGGAATAAACACATCCATCGTATTAAAGCATGGAAAAAATTAAGATTACTATTTCAATGCTGTTAGTTTCAATGAAGAGTTTTATATTTTGAATATAAGTCATATAACTTGATATTGTGTCAAACTCAGGAGAAAATATATTAACAAAAGTACGATGCCTATACGGGAAATACGGCATCAAAAGCATTACCATGGACGATGTTTCACGCGAATTGGGTATTTCGAAAAAAAAATTGTACCAATATGTAAAAGACAAAAGCGAACTGGTAGAGAAGGTAATTTACCTTGAAATAGAAAATTACGGAAAGTTTTTTGATGAGCTATATACGAAAAATCTTAGTGCTGTCGACGAGCTTTTCGAGGTTAAAAAAATGGTAAATAGGATGCTAAAAGAACGTAATTCTTCGCAAGAATATGATTTGCGGAAATATTATCCGGACTTGTACAGGAAAATCCTGCATATAAGGCGTGAGAGGATATACACCAACATCCTTTCGAATATTAAAAAGGGCAAAGCAGAAGGTTTGTATCGAGCCGAGCTTGAGGAGAACATAATTGCCAAGTCACAACTACTCCGGATGGAAAAGACGTTCGATACTGAAATTTTTACTATCGAAGAAGTGATGTCCTCGAAAGTGTTTCACGAGGTTTTTATTTACCACATCCGTGGGATAGCCAATGAAAGAGGAATAAAAGCATTGGAACAGAAAATAACAGAATTGGAAATTAATAATACATAAAATAACTTTTTAACGAAAAAAGAAAAAAATGAAAACATTTGTATTTCCAGGGCAAGGGTCCCAAAAAAAAGGAATGGGTGAGAATCTTTTCGATGAATTTGCGGATTTAACGAATCAGGCAGATGAAATACTGGGATATTCGATAAAAGAACTTTGCCTGAGTGATCCCGAGCAGAAATTGAATCAAACGCAATATACCCAACCGGCATTATATGTTGTGAATGCTTTGTCGTATGCGAAAAAAATTAAAGATGACAAAAAACAACCCGATTTTTTAGCGGGGCATAGTTTAGGTGAGTATAATGCATTGCAGGCAGCTGGCGTAATTAGCTTTGAAGATGGCCTTAAACTGGTTAAAAAGAGAGGCGAATTAATGAGCCAAGCCAAGAATGGAGGAATGGCCGCCATTATAAATTCTTCGGAAAAACAGATTCAGGAAATTCTGAAAGAAGCGAATCTAACCACAATTGATATTGCGAATCTTAACTCTCCTTCTCAAATCGTTATTTCCGGTTTGAAAGAAGATATTAACAAGGCGCAGCCGTTTTTTGAAAAAGCAAATACCATGTTTATTCCTCTAAATACCAGCGGTGCTTTTCATTCCCGTTATATGAAAGAAGCTGAGGCAGAATTTGAAAAATTTGTAAAGAAAGCAAAATTCTCAAAACCAAAAATTCAAGTAATCGCTAATGTTACAGGTAAACCATACGAGTCAGAAAAAGAAAAGATCGCTCAAAACCTGATTAATCAGATGTCCAATTGCGTGAGATGGGCTGATAGCATTTTCTATTTATTGGGTCAGGGAGAGATGGAATTTGAAGAACTGGGTGTGGGAGACGTCCTGACTAAATTAATCAGATCAATAAAAAAAGAATTTGATCCTAACAAAAAACCTATCAAGGATCATTCCAAACAAAAAACCGAATCTCCCATAGAGAAAAGTACCAAAACCACATCCGATAATTCAAATGTTGAAACTTCAGTAATAGGCAAATTGTCAGAGTCAAAGGAAGAAAGGTCAACAGTTGAACAAAAAGAATCGCTTGATCCCAAAATTATAGTTGAACAATGGAACAAAGCCTGCCCTATAGGAACCAAAGTAATCTCAGACTTTTATGACACGGAATTAGAAACCAGAACTGAAGCAATGATATTGTTCGGTCATCGGGCGGCCGTCTACATGAAAGACTATAATGGATATTTTGATTTAAGAGAAGTGAAACCCCTGTAATGACTGTATGACAATCAATAAATTATTATATACTTAATACTTAACCATTCAATCCTTTTTTTATGAAAATAAATAAATTTATTTTATTTGCTACATTTGCCTTTCTATTGTCTTGCTCCAAGAAGGAGAATTCGAAAATTGAACCTTTGCAAGGGGCAGAAATAAACCGTCAAATAAAAGTAATATTAAATGAAACAGGGCAATTCAATTGGAGTACAGCTAACGAGACACTTCTTTACAGTGCCGTAATGCGAGGCGATAGCATACTTACCATTGGATATGGAAATGCGGCTTCCTCCTCGCTGAAAAGTGCCGAAAATATTGCAGCAAAGGACGAAGTGCTTGCTATTGTTGCAATTGATGGGAATAACAGGCTTAATTCAAAAAAAAGCAATCCGTTAAATTCAGCGCCCGACTTTGTTATTTACGATGATGGAGTGCTCAATTATGTAGATGTGAAAATTTCAGAAATTAAGACTATCACTGAATTAAGAAAAAACAAAAACGTAAGGTATTTAAATCCGTCCGGATATCGCTTCCTGATTTACGAAACCCAATTAAAAAGTGATTCCGGCTGCGACTTTACGCCGGCAGCTGTTGATGCAGCAGACTACACTCTGGCAACTCCCAATTGTTATGTTTCGTGGACTTATAACAAACATAATATACCGGCAGCCTGGGCATATAGCACTGGCGAGGGCGTCACCGTTGGGCTAATTGATACCGGAATTTCGCCTGAACAATCCATGTTGGGTTCGAATTTTAACACTGGATATTCCTCGGGCAGAACTTTAACTAAATACGGAACATATGTTGACTCCTTTTGGCCCTGGACTACCCAGACCGATGGAGTTGACGACAAATGTGGACATGGTACCTCAATGGCTGCAACCATAGCTGGTCCTCGTAATTCAGCATTTTTACCAGTAGGAGTAGCATATAATTGCAATTTAATATCCTACCGCGGAACAAGCGATGTACTTCTGGATGGTTATCACGAACAAAATGGCGTTGCGCAGGCTCTAGTTGAACTGGCTAACAATACATCGGTTAAGATTATTTCTATGTCAATAGGCCATATTTTTGACATCGATAAAATTGCAGATGCCATACGATATGCTTATGCAAAAAATAAATTAATAATTGCAGCCGGAGGAACTTCAACTACTTTCACCAATTGGGTTGGTGTAATTTTTCCGGCCAGGATGGATGAAACTGTCGCAGTAACCGGCATAATCGATGCTCCTGGATATACTACATGTGCAGTGTGCCACAAAGGAGCACAAATTGATTTTACAGTAATTATGGAGCACAGTTACAATGACTCGCATCATTCAGTATGCCTGGGATATTATAACGGTTCAAAAACCTACGTTGGTGGCTCTTCGGTTGCTACTTCAACTACTGCAGGAATAGCTGCATTAATTTGGGCTCGCCATCCAAGTTGGACACGGGAGCAGGTGTTATCAAAAATGCAACAATCGGCCTCGGCATATCCAAACAAAACCGACGATTTTGGCTATGGCTCTATAGATGCATTGGCAGCTGTACAGTAATTGATGTCCAAAAAATGCAGGATTAGGACTAAATATCTTTAAATAATTGGAATAAAGGTTATAAACTTGATCAATATATTTTTTACTTCCTTTACAAATCCACTGGAACAAAGCTTATTCTCAGCTTATTTATCGGTACTTTCCCCAGAATTAAAAGAAAAGAATTCACGTTATGTTCGTTGGCAGAACAGACATTCACATCTGTTTGGTAAATTGCTTCTTATGGAAGCGCTAAAGACGTATGGAATTGAAAAGGACATTTGGAATTATGTGGAATGTAATTCATATCATCGTCCATATTTAACATTAAAGGAATATGACTTTAATATATCGCATTCTGGTAATTACGTGACTTGTGCAATAGGGAAAAATATCAGACTTGGTATCGATATTGAAGAAAATAAAAAAGTAAATTTTGAACACTTTCAGATGGTGATGACTCCAAGTCAGTGGGATATAATAAATAACGCAAATTATCCATTAAAAGAATTTTATAAATATTGGACAATTAAAGAAAGTGTAATTAAGGCAGACGGAAGGGGATTTACAATTCCGCTTGATGAACTTGAAGTTAAAAATAACACTGTACAATGTGATGATAAATCATGGTTCGTGCAAGAATTAGAAATTAACAGCGATTATAGTGCGGCATTGGCAACAAACCAATTATCAGAATTTAAAATTCATGAAATAAACTTTTAGTATCAAGATCATTTGAACTGAAAAAATAAGCAACTTGCATGCATAGTTAAGCTCCGGACCTTTAAGGTTACGGAGCTTTTTTATTTATTTAAAAACTGTTAAGATCAAGTTTATTATATAAGATATTTGATATTTGGACTTATCTCTCAAATTTACATCTCATATTGCTTTGACAATAATTGGCATAAAAAAGAATAGTTTCAAGGAAAATTAACGCATATTCATTAAAGGCTGTCTGAAATTCAGGCAGCTTTTTATGTTGTGTGCCGTGCATGGCGAATAACTTGACGGTGAAAGTCTATTATGGGGGCATGTAGTTGTCCAATCTTAACAAAGTCTTTAACTAACGAGCGACTGACACTGGCAGGCTACATTTTCTTTACGGATTATTATCGGAAAGTGAGTGGTGTAAATTAAGGAACCGCCGTGTACCGAACGGTACGCACGGTGGGGTGGAAGGTCGAAACGGGAAATAATCCGTTTCGACCTTCCTGATTATGTTTAAGCTTTCAAAAATAAATGTAAACGTAACAATTGCTTATGTCAGGCTTAATACTTGTTTAATCAGTTATCCCTAATTTTCAACTGTCAATCCTATTAATTATTAACTTAAAATTTTAAATCATGAGAAGAAATTTATTACCGTTACTTGTATCTGGATTTGTTTTTTTATCAATTTTTAGTTCATGTTCAAAGGAGCAACAAGAAAATGTTCAGTCTGCAACCAGCGTTTCATCAACCAGTTCAACCCTTAAGGCAACAGCCACGTTAACTGAGGATTTTGAAAACGCCTCAAAAACCGCTTATGCAGCAGCATCCGTTAATTTATCTTCCGGAAGTTGGAATTTCGATGATGCTCTCATTGGCACTTCTTCTACCGACAGAAAAAATGGCTCAAACTCAGTTCGCATCCGGAATTCCGGTAAATTAACCATGTTGTTCGATAAAGCAAATGGCGCCGGTACCGTGCAGATTAACCATGCTATTTTTAGCTCAGACGGAAGCAGTACCTGGGAATTATGGATGTCGGTGAACAGTGGCTCAACCTGGACAAAAATAGGTAACACCGTTACCACTTCAAGTACAACATTATCTAATGCTACGTTTACAGTTAATCAATCAGGCAATGTAAGGTTCGAAATTCGTAAGGTGAGCGGTGGTGCAAACCGGATTAATATCGATGATTTTTCGGCAACTGACTATGGTGATAGTGGTAGCGGTGGCGGTGGTGGCACAACAACAGCGGGCGATAACGACAACATGCTTTTGGGTAACCCGAGCAATGCCACTGGTAATATTATTAATGCCAATAACTATTTAATGGTTAAAACTCAGTATTGCGAATCATACAGCAATTCGAAACACACGCCAAATTGGACAAGCTGGCATTTAAATTCCACCGATTTAGGAAGTGCAGCTCGTCAGGATGATTTCCGCCCCGATGCAACCTTACCTTCCGGATGGTACGAGGTTGTAGCAAGCGAATTCTCAGGCTCAGGCTTCGACAGAGGCCACATGTGCCCTTCAGCCGACAGAACTTCTTCCGTCGCTAACAATTCCGCAACTTTTTTAATGAGCAATATGATTCCCCAGTCCCCTAATAACAATGAGGTTACCTGGGCAAATCTCGAAAATTATGCACGTACCTTAGTGAATGCAGGCAATGAGCTTTATATCATCAGCGGTCCTGTTGGACAAGGTGGTACAGGTTCTAACGGTTACGCAACTACAGTAGGAAATGGTGTAGTTGTTCCGGCTCAAACATGGAAAATAATTGTTGTGATACCAAATGGAAACAGCGATTTGAACAGAATCACCTCTTCAACAAGAGTAATTGCTGTTCTGATGCCTAACAACCAGACTGTTTCGAGTCAATCCTGGGGTTATTATCGTGTAAGCGTTGCCTCTATTGAAGCTGCAACAGGTTACAACTTTCTATCCAATGTTCCCGCTAGTATACAGAGTGCAATTGAAGCTAAAGTGGACAATGGTCCTATACAATAAGTAGTATCTACTTTTATCCTTTTAGAAGAGTCTGTTTCTGCGTTTTTTGACCTTGAGACAGACTTTTTTAACATATCAAGTTGTTAAATCCAATGTGAAAATTACGAATAGCGCTTACCGACCATGGTTTTCAAAAAAAGCAATCTTCTGTTAATGAAAAAACCATTAATGCTGTTTACACAATTGCAGGGACCCGTTAGTAGTCCGTGTTTTAAAAATTTAACATTAATTTAATACCAAAAAGTCTTTTTTTATAAAACTATGTCGTAATTTTACGTCATACAACATAAAATATAAAGTATGAAAACAACAATTGCACATCTTAAAGAAATCCTGCAAGAAAACAAGGACGATTTATTAGACTTGCTAATTGTAGGAGTACCAACCGGAATATTAATGATATGGATAAATCAGTCTATGGATCATTCGCATTTATTCTAAAACGCTAAAATTTATAGCGTATGATTAAAACAGAAGTATTTAGCATCGAACTTCAGGAACTGGCAAAATTTGCTAAAGCCATTTCGCACCCTGCAAGGCTGGCTATACTTAAATATTTGGCAGAAACCAAAACATGTATCTCCGGCGATATATCCGATTATCTGCCATTGAGCCGCAGTAACGTATCACAACACCTGAATGATTTAAAGGAATTGGGTTTGATTCATGGCGAAATAGACGGCTTAAAGGTTAACTATTGTCTTTGCAACTCAACTATTTTGAAATATAAAGCAATGTTTGATGAGTTTTTTAAAGAAATGAACAGCATTGACCATAATTGTGAAACCGACTGTAAATAATTATTCGCTATGGAAAAGATAAAAGTATTGTTTGTTTGTGTGCACAATTCAGCCCGCAGTCAAATGGCAGAAGCTTTTCTGAACCAGCTGGCAGGTGATAATTTTTTTGCTGAAAGTGCTGGCTTTGAACCTGGTATAATCAATCCAATTGTTGTTGAAGCAATGAAAGAAGTAAATATCGATATTTCAAAGAATGAGACAAAGAGTGTATTTGATTTCTTTAAGGAAGGCCGTTTATACCACTTTGTAATTGCTGTTTGCGATGAAGCCAGTGCAGAGCGCTGTCCGATATTCCCGGGAATAACAAAAAGGTTGGGCTGGTCCTTTGAAGACCCAGCCTCATTTACCGGAACACATGAAGAAAAACTTGCAAAAACAAGAGCGGTCAGGGATAAAATCAAAACTGAAGTTGAATTTTTTTTAAAAACATATCATTCCGTATCTTATTTAAGCAATTATTAAAAAAATGAAAGTATTGATTCTATGCACAGGCAATAGTTGCCGCAGTCAAATGGCCCAAGGCTTTTTGCAATCATTCGACAGGAATATCGAAGTTCATTCGGCAGGCACCGAACCAGCCAAAGAGGTAAATCAAAAAGCTGTTAAAGTGATGGCCGAGCCAGGCATCGACATTAGTTCACACTATCCCAAAATGGTTGATAAATATATCAATGATGAATGGGACTATGTAATTACAGTGTGTGACGATGCCAGGGAAACGTGTCCTGTCTTTATTGGTAAAGTAAAACATCGTTTGCATATGGGATTTGAAGACCCATCCCATGCGAAAGGTTCTGATGAATTTATTTGGAGCGAGTTTCATAGGGTCAGAGATGAGATTAAAGAACGATTTTATAAATTATATGTAGAACAAATAAAAAAATAATTATGAAAGCAGAAGAATTAAAATTAGTAGTTAAAGAAAAGTATGGTGAAATTGCCACACAAGGCAAAGAAAGAAACCAATCGTCATGTTGCGGTAGCACTTGTGGTTGCGGTGATTCATCATATTCTATAATGAGCGAAAGTTATGATAAGCTCGAAGGTTACAATCCTGATGCCGATTTAGGATTAGGCTGTGGAATCCCAACCCAATTTGCAGGAATTGAAAAAGGAAACTATGTGCTCGACTTAGGTAGTGGTGCAGGTAACGATTGCTTTGTTGTTCGTGCTATTGTTGGCGAAACTGGCAAGGTTACAGGTCTCGATTTTACAGATGCTATGCTTGCCAAAGCAAATGAAAACACTAAAAAACTTGGCTTTACCAATGTAGAATTTGTAAAAGGCGATATTGAAGAAATGCCTTTAAATAAAGATAGTTTTGATGTTGTTGTTTCTAATTGTGTTTTAAATTTAGTACCAAATAAAAACAAAGCTTTCGCAGAAATTCTAAGGGTATTAAAACCCAATGGTCATTTTTGTGTTTCAGATGTTGTTTTAAAAGGAAGTTTGCCCGAAAAGCTTCGCAAAGATGCTGAAATGTATGCAGGTTGTATTTCAGGTGCTATTGATATAAACGAATACTTTGAAATAATAAATAAACAAGGCTTCAAAAAAGTTACAGTACATAAGCAAAAAGAAATTGCAATTCCCAATGATGTACTTGAAAAATATCTTTCAAAAGAAGAAATTGCAAGTTTCAAAAACGGTGAAACTGGGATTTTCAGTATTACGGTATCTGCTTACAAACAAAGGTAAAAAGAAGATTTATGCCATCTAAAAAACGTTTAAAATTTCTCGACCGGTACCTGACAATATGGATTTTCCTTGCCATGTTTGTAGGAGTGTTTGCAGGTTGGTTAAACCCCAACTGAATCGAACTACCAAAAAACCTAACCTTTACTTAAGCTGGCTTAAATGATTCCTTAAGACTAAAACCTTACTTTTCCTTCATCATTGATTTAAAATTACACCATGAAGAAAAGTACGCTGTCATTACTTACCATCGCTTTAGTTAGTTTATCTTTTTTCAATTCATGCTCTAAAGACAAAAAAGAAGACACCCCACAGGAAGTAAACAATACCATAGACACTTCGAGCATTCAACCGATCGTTGCCACCTTATCGGAGACCTTCGAAAAAACCACGAAAACTTCATACTCACCTTCTGCAATTAAGATTTCC
>CAYZNC010000038.1:0-28213 GCA_964478555.1 uncultured Bacteroidales bacterium
GGCCTTTTAAATACTTCTGACCGGTCATTTGCCTTTAGCATTCCCTTGCGTTCGTTCGAAGGATTCAATAGTGACTTGCAACGTACACATTTCAACGAAAACTATGTGGAGTCTTCGAAATTCCCAAATGCCACCTTTGAAGGTAAAATAATTGAAGAAATTGATTTTAGCATTCCCGGAGAATATGACGTTCGCGGAAAGGGAAAATTTACCATTCATGGGGTCGAGCAGGTTCGTATCATCAAATGCCATTTGAGTGTTCAGAAAAATGCAATCACCATTCGTTCAAAGTTTTCAGTTTTGTTGGCTGATCATAATATTAAAATCCCTACAATCGTAAGCAAAAAAATTACGGAAGAAGTAGCCGTTGAATTAAATGTAAAGCTTATACCCAAATAAATATCTCCTTTGAATGGTAAGATTGGACAAAATTTTTCTTTTCCTTTTTATTTTATTATTGTCTTTAAAATATGATGCTTTTGGACAAAGTCCATATTTTAGAACAGTACACCTATTAAAAAGTCGTCAGCCGATCTCCGTTAAATGTATTTTTCAGGATTCGAAAGGCAATTTATGGCTGTCGACCTCTGATGCACTTATGCGGTATGACGGGACCGACACTTATGTTTTTGACCAAAAAGACAGCCTTAACGCCTCTCCCGTGACCGCCATCGGAGAAGATTTTCTGCATCAGATTTGGATCGGACATAAAGATGGCTCACTTGAATATCAAGTAAATAATTATTTCAGGGAATTTAAACCGGAAGAGGGATTGGGCCATTCCGAGATCTCATTTATAAAGTTCGATTCAAATGGTGTACTCTGGTTTGGAACATTGGGTGAAGGTGTATACAACTATCAGGGTAAAAATCGAAAAAGGATTTATAATATTGACACAGAAGATGGACTGAATGACAATTACGTGTACACAATTGCGGAGGGCAAAAATGAAAATTTTTATATTGGAACCGATAATGGGATAAATATTGTTAACCATCAAAACAAGGTTATTGGCGTGGTTTCTATGAAAAATGGTCTCCCTGATAACATTGTAAAACATTTGGAAATTGAGAATGGCCGTTTGTGGATAGGCATGGAGGAAGCCGGAATTTGTATTTACGATATTGTTTCAGGGAAGTTCAGTTTTTTAGCAACTGATTGGAAATTTGGGTCCATGAATTCCTTTACAATGAATGGTAATGATGAATGCCTGGTAAGCACCCAAAAAAATGGAATTATAAAAATTGCAAGTAAGGAGAATCATTTAAATATTGTAAAACAATTTTCAACTATCAATGGATTACCCACAGATGCAACGCAAACGATATTTGCAGACCGGGAAGAAAATATTTGGATTGCTACTTCAAAAGATTTGGTATTATCTGCCAACAGTGCATTTGAAATTATTGATAAAAAAAGCGAAGGCTTCGATTACGGAAGTGTTTTTAGTTTTGTAACTGATAAAAACGGGCGATATTGGGCTGCATCACAAGAAGGGTTGATTTTTATTACAAAGGATAATAATGGAAACTTTAAGTACCAAAGGTTTTTACCGGTTCAAAGGAAAATACAAAACTCATTTATTTCGTTATATTGTGATGCCCAAGGGTATATATGGGCAGGTACTTATGGATATGGGGTATATAGAATTAACCCGGATAACTTAAGTTTTACAAAATTCGATATTCAAAACGGATTACCCGATAACAATATTTTATACATCACCGGGAAGAGAGATTCCGTATGGCTTGCAACAGCAGGAGGAGGAGCTTCTTTATACGATTTGAAAAAAAAGATATTTAAAAATTTCAACACGTCTACTGGCCTCGGCAGCAATTATCTGTATTCTATTTTTATCGACTCCAACAATTATGTATGGTTTGCACTGGATGGTAAAGGAACTTCTGTTTTAAAAAATGGATCCATCTTTAACCATATCTTGCCTGATAGTTTAAATGTTAATTCAATATATTCCATTAACGAAGATAAATACGGATTCCTGTGGTTTCTAACCTCCAATAAGGGATTACTTCATTATGATAAGAAAAGTTTTAAATTTTATAATGAGGCAACCGGATTACTCTCAAACAATGTTAGAAGTGTTCTTACGGATAAAACCGGAAATCTTGTAATTGCTCTTAATGAGGGGATTCAAATATACAATCCCATTGCTAAAAGTTTCGAAACCTATGGTGAGGATAATGGAATAGCTTACCTTGAACCGAATTTAAATGGGATTTATGGTGATTCGTTTGGTAATATCTGGATTTCAGGCGGCAAAGGAATTATCAAATACAATCCTTCTTTTTATTATCAGTTAAATATTCAGCCCAAAATATCAATTAACAAAATTCTTCTCTTTTTCAATCCTTTCGATAAAAGGAAGAGCAAGTTCAATTATAATCAAAACAATTTTACATTTGAGTATAATGGAATATGGTTTCAGTCGGTGGGGAATCTCAAATACCGGTACAAATTGCAAAATTATGATTTCGACTGGAGCCTTCCAACTCGTTCACACAGTGTAACGTATTCCAATCTGCCGCCCGGTAAATATACGTTTAGTGTTGAAGTTTCGCATAGATTTGGAACCTGGGCAGGTAGAAGCGATGCTGAATTTGAATTCATAATAAGGCCTCCATTTTATAAAACATGGTGGTTTATGGCCATCGTAATCATTGTGATTTTGGCTTTAATTTACTACTACATTAAAGCAAAAACCAGAAAGTTGCAAAAAGCAAAGGACGATCTGGAAATTGAAGTAGCAAAACGTACCAAAACAATTTTGCAGCAAAAAGAGGAAATTCAATCACAACGGGATGAAATAGAAGCCCAGCGGGACTCTGTAATCAAGCACCGCGACCAAATAGCCCTACAACATGAACACATTACCTCTAATATACAATACGCCAGCAGAATTCAAAATGCAATCCTACCCCCGCGTGATTATTTTGATTTACAACTAGTAGAGTATTTTATTTTGAACCGGCCGATGGATATCGTGAGCGGAGATTTTTACTGGATAACATCGAAAAACAATCGCATTTTTGTTGCAGCTGCCGATTGTACAGGTCATGGTGTTTCAGGTGCATTTATGAGCGTTCTTGGACTTTCGCTTCTTTATAAAATTATTAACTCAAATCCGGACATTAGCGCAGCTGAAGTATTAAATAAACTAAGGGATGAAATTAAATATACCATGCGTCAAACCGGTAAAGAGGGTGAAACCCAGGATGGAATGGACATTTCATTGATAATTCTGGAAAATAATAAACAAAATTATCAATTTGCAGGTGCAAATAATTCGGGTTATCTGGTGCGCAATAATGAATTGACGCAACTTATACCGGACAAAATGCCAATTGGAATTTTCCTCCATGAGGAATCCTTTAAAAATCAATCGGGAACACTCTATAAAAATGATGTTATTTTTCTGAGTTCAGATGGTTACCAGGATCAATTTGGGGGAGCAAAGGATGGTAAATTCAAATCGAAACCATTTCGGGAACTTTTGCTAAAAATTTCGTCGCTTCCGATGCGTGAACAAAGAGAAATTCTTGATTCCACAATGAATGAATGGAAAAACAACTTGCATCTGAATGATGATATTTTGGTTATTGGGTTTAAGATACTTTAAAAAATGCGCTCAGGTTGATATCTGAATAAACAGTTCATGACACATTGCCCGCAAATAATTTAAAAATTAAAAGGCATTCTTCGATCAAATTGCTCCATGAATCCTGATACTTTATTCCCTAATATTCTTCGTTGTATCTCTTTTGATTTTAATTCGTATTGCTGATATTTATTGCCTGTCCCGGTATAGTTGAAATTATAACCTCTGGTCTTAATTTGAATGATACACAATACTGAAGCAAGTACAAAAACCAAAATCGTGAGTTTGCTTATGTCGACATGGATGCCCCGGTTTACAATAAGGATCAATCCATTCATAAGAATACAGCTGGCGACTATCAGAAAAATATCGTAATTATTCCACCACCAAATATCTCCCGTACCACCAAAGTATAATTTTGAAGGCCAGAGAAGTCTGACGCCTCCCCAGGCACCTATGGGTGTTGGCATGTCCTCCAGTAAATGAATAATGAATCCGGAAATAAAACCTGTTAAAATAAGTACGTTAACTTTAAGGGAATCCCATAAACGACGGTTCGTCGATCTTTTTTGAATCGCATAAAATATAAGACCAATGACGAAAGCCAATATCAGACTTGCGAGCAGTGAATGAAAAAAGCCATGATGCGAATACCAAAATTTCGAAACATAAATATCTTTACCCGAATGGCTTAACCCGAATACTTTTCCAAACGTCTTATCAAACCCCGACCACAGGCTAATGGCATCAATATCAGGTAAGGCTCCGCCAATGGCAGAGAAAACAATTACCTTGTATTTAGCTGTAAATCCGTTTCCCGAAAAGCCTGAAATTACAGTTCCAATAGCGATTCCCGATAAGGTATGGGTTAAAATATCCATTTGCTGTTATCCAATTCAGGTTTATTAATACTTCTTTAATAACTCAAGAAGTTTACGGTCGAGCTTATGGCCATGCCAATCTTCATAGGCAACATCGGCGCGGTCTGAGTCGAGGATGCCAAACTCGCCCCGAAAATTCCACAGTGCATACCCGATATTATTTTTCGTTAAAACATTCACTACATCTTCAAACCATGCCAGGAAAATATCATGCGGGGTTTTTTTCCAGCAACCACATTCTCCACAATGTACACCGACACCCCTGTTTACAAGTTCTGCCCAGGGTTTGTAGTACTCCTCAATATTTTCTTTTCCGTAATATTTGCCTTCAATGGTTCCTGGCCATACCGGAGTGGGTGAAAGATCGGGATCTTTAAATACCCATGGAGCTTTGTAATGCGATATGTAATGAGGATAGTATCCACGACAACTTTGTGCGATGTTCAAATCTTCAATTTCCGGAATAACAGAACGCCCCACATCATTGCCATCGGCAATTATCAAATGATTGGGATTAGCCGCACGAATAGCTTTTGCAGCATTCATCGCAACTTCTCTATAAAGTTGACCTGGCACAGGGCCTAACTTAGAATGCTGATCATTCATATCCTCCCTCACACAAGGCTCATTGAGCAAATCAAAACTGATTTTCCCCGGGGCAATATTTTTGTACCGCTCGGCCCACATACCCCAGTGATAATAAAATGCCTCTTTCGCTTCCTTATCCTGCCATAAATTATAAGGTTCATGAAAACCTGCATTGATACAAAAGCCCGGAGCTCTATGCAAATTAATGCTCACGTGCAGGTTATATTTCATTCCCATGTATACAATTTTGTCGATCTCTTCAACAACTTTTTCGTCAATCTTATATATATCAGCAGGGTTGATATTCTTCGTCCGATCGAAATCGACATAACGTGGATAAGCTAAAGGTAACCGAACAAAGTCAAAACCCCAGTCCACCATCCATTGGAAATCGTCAGCCGTAGATTTGACACTGGGATTTATATCGGGAGAAGGAGAAAAAAAATCGAGCAGATTAAAGCCCTTCCACCTCGGTAATGCATTTTTCATCGGACTTAATGTTTTATCCCGGGCTAGCGCTAAACCATTAGTAACCCCCAAGGCTACAGCAGCCAAACTTGTATTTTTTATAAAGGTACGTCGATTAATTTCTTTTAAGCCCATGGTATGAATATTCATTTATACGCTTTATTTGAACTATAGGACTAAATCTAAAATTGCTTATTTTGTTCTTGATAATTGCCCATTTTATTCTCAATTTTCGTTAAGGCTTTCCCCGATTTGTTTTTTATATATTTTATTGAATTCTTTTCATGCTCATAACCCCTTTTTTGAATAGAAAATAATTCATTACCGTATTTTATAAAATAAGCGATGTTGATAATTGTTCCTGAGTTTCTCAAGAGCACATTTAGTCCCTTATACTCAGCGTTAAATTGCATTAAATGGTTAATTAAAATTTGATAATTTATACAAAAATCTATAGCGTAATTATATGATTTGTATAATGATTGCTGTAATTTATCAAAAAAAAATGCCGTATTTTTATAATCACATTGATAGCTATAAAATCTTTTTAATAAGTTGATTTGTAGATTATATTCCATAGCCAACAAATAAATTTTCTCCTGTAGTAAATTGAATTTATTCAGAACTAAGGAGTTATTGGCATTTTTTAATTTCAAATTTTTAATGGTATGATCATATGCATCATCAATACCTTTCCAGTATGGGTAAATGATCGCATTATCTTCTGTGTTCAGTTTAGGTTTAAAATGCATTATTCCTTCATTAAAAGTTCTTTTCTCTGATAAACACACGATCGATAAAATACTATCTGCAGCAATTGATTTATAAATCGTTTTAGACAATGTGTCTATCTGTGATTCAAGTTTCATTATTTTCTTTGAGCTGGAACTGATATCTCTGCAAATTCTGGCATATTCAAGAGAATCGGGTTTCGGTATAATATCGTTGTTAAACATCAATTCTTGTTGGAAATCAGGCAACAATTTTTCAAATTTGAAAATCTTTTTTGTCAGCAAACCACGCCTACTGCTTAATGAATGCAGTGTCTTGGTATATCTGGTTTCCCCGGTGTTTGTTTTCTTAGAAATATTGGAATAGATTTTTGCTGCTTTTTTATGGTTTCTTTTTATAAATCCTAAACGCTCTTTATAAACGGAATCAATTGTAATTTGATGTTTATCTGCATAATACAACGCTTTCTTGTACAATTTTATACCATCAGCAAATGTTGGCAAATTATCTTTTTGAACTTGAACTGTCAAACAATTAAAATCATCAGCCCAAGCAATAATCCCGTTGGCAATATTAAAGTTATTCCTGCGATTAAAGTCCTTACCACTGATGCCTTCCTGGTATAATTGAAGACTTTCTGAATTTCCGAAAAGATAATTAAACCCTTTGTAATGAGAATCTTTTACAACAAAAGTGTCGCTCTCAAATTGTTTTATGGTACTAACAGGATGTGATAACTGCCAGTTCACATATAAAGGTAAATGCGAGTTTCTAAATTCTGATGAGGGATTGAAGTATTCATCCGTAGGGGCTTTAACAAAAATATATTTCGTATTTGCATAAGGAGTTTTAAAAACAGCATGCTTTATTTTATCCATTCTTGAAGGCGATTTTTTCACATATCCACTACCCCACGTAGCATCGGCTAAAAACCAGATAGTATCGACCCGGAAAGCATTCCAACAATGATTAATATCATAAAATCCTCCTCCTTTAAAATAATCTAATCCTTTGCTATAACCAATCACCAGATGAGATTCAATCCCAATACAACTACACATCACAGAGAAAAGTAAAGAATAATCACTGCATATTCCTTTTCTTTTCTTCAAAGTTTCAAGTGCAGAAGAGTTGTCAGACCTGCCTTTTAAATACGCCTTGGTATCATAACGGATATTTTCAGTTATCCACTTATAAATATTATGTACTTGTTCGTACTTGCTTTTGGTTGTATCTACAATAGAAAATGTTAGTCGTTCAATTTTATTGTTTTGGCTGAAGCAAATATGGGCAGATAAAACAATCATCAAGGCAGTAGTGATAGCCTTCATGATCCTAATGCTAGAATTCATTTTTTAGCAGATAATGGTCACAACAAATATAAATTTATTCGATTAATAACGCGAAAAATAGCAAGTAACTTTATGCTAGTGCAGACATGCCGTCTAAAAAGGTATTTATTTCTTAACGCATTCCAAATTATTATTTCTCTTTGTGAACCTTTGTGATTTTCTCATCCCCCCAAAGATCAACTGCTTTTAGGACCGCGTTATCAATAGAGTTTATAATAGGATAAAAGCCTGCATTATCAAAGAAATTACGTGCTATATAAGCCTCGATGTCTGTTTGAAGAAAAGTTGCCGAAATCTTTATATCATTTGCATTCTTTTTAACACCATGGTCATCTGCATACTTCACAAATTTGTCAAAAACATTCTTTTTCTTCAGGTATTTCACCATATCCTTATAATTCTTAAATTTACTAAGTGCTGTCCGATTGGCATCGGAATAGTAGAATGCATACTGATAAATTAGCCCTTTCTCCCTTATATGATAATAATATTCGCTGAATTCGCTGGTATCGACGGGCACGAAAAAGTCGGGCATGATTCCGCCGCCTCCGTATAAAACACGTCCTTTATGAGTTACAAATTTAAGCGAGTCGTTAAATTTAATGCTATCTACTTTTTCCATTTCACCATGTAAAAAGCGGTTATGTACTTCCTCGTAATAATTGGCGTTACCTTTGTAAGGTTTTTGGATACATCTGCCGGAGGGTGTGTAATAACGGGCAATGGTTAACCGAATTGCCGCTCCTCCTGGAAGCAGAGATTGTTCCTGCACCAGGCCTTTCCCAAAGCTTCGACGACCAACAACCCAGCCGCGATCGTTATCCTGTATTGCTCCGGCAAATACTTCGCTTGCCGAAGCGGAGGTTTCATCCAAGATAACAACCACCGAATCGTGGAGACATTCGCCACCAGGTGTGGAATATGAATTTGATCGGGGTCTGGAGCGACCTTCCGTATACACAATAAGTTGTCGGTCGTCCAAAAACTGATCAGCCATTTTGATAGCGGTTTCCAGTATACCACCGCCATTACCTCTTAAATCAATAATCACTTTTTTCATTCCGGCTTCATGCAATCTTTTTATCGCAGCAATAAATTCATCATAGGTGGTTCTTGCAAACTTATTAACTCTAATGTACCCCGTTTGAGGCGTAATCATATAGGCAGCATCAATACTGTTCAGAGGGATTTTATCCCTTGTAATTTTAAAATTGAACAGCGTAGCAAATCCAATTCTTTTAACAGAAATTTTTACGCTGGATCCTTTTTTACCTTTTAGCTTTTTTATGATGTTCGCATTTGTAGATTTAACTCCTGCCACAATGGTATCATTTACTTTTACTATGCGGTCGCCAGCTTTTAGGCCAGCCTTGTCCGAAGGGCCATTGATTATGACGCTGACAATGATAACCGTATCATTTTGCATATTAAACTGAATGCCAATACCACTGAAATTACCCTCCAAAGGCTCATTCATTTCCTGAAATTCACTTGCCGATATGTAAACAGAATGGGGATCGAGTTTTCGAAGAATCGATTCAATGGCAGTTTCATCAAGTTTATCACGCGAAACGGAATCCACGTAGGAATCCTCGATTAAATTGAGTACATTATTTACTTTGTCAGCCTTGGGATAGATCAACAGGCGCTCGCTTATCTCAGAACGACTTAATTTAACTCCGATAAACATCCCTATAATCAACACTAATGCCAGAATCAATGGGAATAATATAGCCGATCTTTTATTTTGAATACTCATAAAAAAAACAAAAAAGCAATGAATAAGAACAGATTAGGCTGTAAGCGTCTTTAAAAAAGGTTTGGACACCTACAACATAAATAAAATTTAATGAAAAACGTATAACGATTTTTCGCTCATAAAATTATGATGATTTTAGCAATAAATCACTATTCTATCTGCGAAAGTATTTTATTTCTTTGTTCTTCATTTAGGTCGATAAATACTATTTCAATACCCGCTCTTTCCAGTAACCGGAGACCATCCTCAATACGGTACTTGTCACTATAAACCACCCGGCTAATACCGGATTGAATAATGAGTTTAGCACATTCGAGACAAGGAGAAGTGGTTACATAAAGTGTTGCGTTTTCACTACTGTTGTTTGATTTGGCTACTTTAGTAATTGCGTTAGCCTCGGCATGAAGCACATAAGGCTTGGTTTTATGATCGTCGTCTTCGCAAATATTTTCAAACCCCGAAGGAGTACCATTATATCCATCGCTAATAATCATTTTCGCCTGAACAATTAAAGCGCCAACTTTACGCCGTTTACAATAAGAATTTTCGGCCCATATACGAGCCATTTCGAGGTAACGGCAGTCGAATTGTGTCTGTTTGTCTTTGTATGGATGAACGAGGTCGTTATTCATATAAAAATAGTTATTTAATAGCTTTCTATAAAGCCCAGTATGGGCGACAGTATGGTAGAAAAATTGTATACGCTATCAATTAAAGTCTCATAGGGACGACAGTGTCAAGCAAAAAAACTGTCATGCCTACGGCAATTGTCTTGGTTTCTTAGTTCACTTGCTACCATACTTTCATCCCTACAGGATTTATTGAGCATTTCTATAATTTAATACTTACTTTTTTAATGGATATCTTCTGCCAACCTGAAATCAAGTTGTTTTTTGGGCAAATTAATACGATAAACTTCTACTTTTACAGGATCGCCAAGCTGGTATTTTTTATGTTTACGGCGTCCTGCAATACAGAAGTTATCCTCATCGAATTCATAAAAATCGTCTATCAGATCTCTCATAGATACCAAACCTTCGCATTTGCTCTCAATCAACTCCACAAAGAAACCCCATTCGGTAACACCTGAGATTACGCCATCAAATACCTGACCAATTTTATCGCTCATAAATTCAACCTGCTTATATTTGATAGAAGCCCGCTCAGCATCTATAGCGCGTTTTTCCATGTTGGAGGAATGCTTGCACATATTTTCGTACTGATCCTTATCAGGGAGTTTTCCGCCTTCAAGATAATAATCAAGTAACCGGTGAACCATAACATCGGGGTAACGGCGGATTGGCGAAGTAAAATGTGTATAATGGTTAAATCCTAACCCGTAATGACCTATATTAACCGTGGAATAGACGGCCTTGGCCATAGCCCGAAGTGCTAATGTTTCTATAAGATTTTGTTCATTTTTCCCTTTCACATTTTCAAGCAAAGTATTCATTGACTCGGATATTTTTTTACTCGAAGTGGTACGAAGCGAATAGCCGAATTTGGCAATAAATAAAGCAAACGCCTCAAGTTTTTCCATATTCGGTTTGTCGTGGATACGATAAACAAAAGTTTTACCTTTACCCAATCGCGGAGGGCTATCCACACTGAGAAGCCCGGAACAGAATTCAGCTACTCTCTTGTTGGCCAGCAACATAAATTCTTCAATAAGTTCATTGGATTCTCCATACTCCTTGGAAAATACCCGCAGCGGTTTTCCGGAAGGATCGATCTCAAACCTGACTTCATCCCGTTCAAAGGCTATGGCTCCGCTTTTAAACCTTTCCGATCGAAGAATCTGAGCAAGACGATGAAGCGCCAGAACTTCATCTTTATAATCACCTTCCCCTGTATCAATAACTTTTTGGGCTTCATCATAGGTAAAACGGCGGTCGGACAGAATAATAGTATGACCAAACCACTGTTTAAGAATTTCAGCATGGTCATTCATTTCAAATACCGCAGAGTAACAAAGTTTTTCCTCATTAGGACGCAGAGAACAAACATTATTGGACAGACGTTCGGGCAGCATAGGCACAACGCGATCCACCAAATAAACAGATGTAGCTCTGTTAAGCGCTTCTTCATCAAGAATTCCGTTGGGTTTAATATAATAGGTTACATCTGCTATATGAACACCAACCTCCCAGTTTCCATTGCTGAGCTTTTGTAAGGAAAGAGCATCGTCAAAATCTTTGGCATCTGTGGGGTCAATGGTGAACGTGGTAATTCCCCTAAAATCTCTTCGTCGCTTATATTCTTCATCCGGAATTTTATCGCTAAGTGCATTTGCCTCATCTTCAACCTCGCGGGGAAATAGATTTGGCAACTCAAATTCGGCCAGGATCGCATGCATTTCCGTGTCATTCTCGCCAGGAAAACCAAGCACTTCAATAATTTCTCCTATGGGATTTTTAGTCCCCGACGGCCATTCCAATATTTTAGCAACCGCCTTTTGTCCATCTTTAGCGCCATTTAAACTGCGAAGCGGAATAAAAATGTCGAATGGAATTTGTTTTGCGCTTGGTACCAGAAATGCAAAACTTTTCGACATTTCTACGATGCCCACAAATGAAGTTCTGGCTCTTTCAAGAATTTCAACTACCTCGCCTTCGGGTCTGGATTTTTTCTTTTTGGCAAAAAGATATACTTTAACCTTATCGCCATGCAGTGCATGGTTTAAGTTTACCATCGACACAAAAATGTCTTCGGGATATTCATCGGTAACAATAAACCCGTATCCATTTGTGGCCAGGTCAACTATTCCAACCACATAACATGCTTCTGCTTTTAAATGGAACTTCCCTGTTTGTGGTTCATCGAGGTGCTCCTCTTCTTTTAATTCATAAAGAATTTCCGTAATCATTTTTTTAAGCGGATTCTCTTTTATATCGAGCCTTTTTGATATTTGTTTGTAATTTAAAGTTTCCGAAGGAAAATTCCGGAAAATGGTTAAGATGTTTTCGCGTAACGATTTCTTATTGATCATCTGCTTCTTACCTTCTAATCTTTTGTTTTTTTTCTTTTTACTTGACATATTTAAATTTCGTAAATAATTGACAACAAAGGTAGCAAGTTAATTTTCCAAATAAAATTCGCGAGTAAATTTTATGTAAAAGTGTTTGGCTATATGTATTTCAGACCTGCCAGTTTTGAAATGGCTCACTCAAAAAGACCTCAAAGGTTTTTGAAACCTTTGAGGTCTGAGGTACGATTAAATTTGACTTTTATTATCAGACTTTTATTTATGGGTGAAATCGAAATTGGTTCACCACAAACCGATCATTGGTGATTAGAATCACCTTATTCTAAGATAAATATCATCCCCCACCAGAACCCTTATCTGGAGACATTTTTGTAACTTTAGTTAAAAAGAAGCCTCATTTTTAGATTCTTGGACTACTCTTTAGAAGATCAACATTGACACTCGCATTACGTAAAAAAGTATAAATTCCGATAATGGATAACCTATCTAACAAAATATGCCGATTTGCTATTTTCCTCATTTCTCTTACTCTGGCTAATTGGAGTGGTTTTTCGCAAACCACAAATAATTATACCCTCTGCAATAGTAATTCATTAAATGACAATTATGGTAATACCAGGTGTGGATTTTGGAGGACCATTCAAGGCTATGGCGAATTTGTAGACTCTACAAGCCATATCAATCCCCAAATAAATAATATGGAACTGGGTACCAATATTTTTTATTTTTATGAATATAAGAATTGTGGTAATCATAGCACTGGGTTTACGCATGAACATACCATTAATGCATATGTATACAAGTCTAATGCCGGCAGAGACACCACTCTTTGTTATAACGTTGCCAGTTATCTGCTTGATGGCTGTAATCCGGCTTTAGTACCTGGAAGTACCGGAACATGGACGGTAACAGCCGGAACAGGAACTTTTGCAAATAACCATCTCTATAATACCACAGTAACAGGGTTAACGGTCGGTACCATCAATCAATTCCAATGGACTTTGACAGGTTTACCAGCATGCACAGGAACAACATCGGATCAGGTCAGTGTCACCGTCCCTAGTATTCCAAATGCTTTTGCGGGTAATGATAAAACTATCTGTCCTGGTGGTAACGCGACACTCACAGCAACCGCTGGAGCCGGTTATACATATCTGTGGAGTAACGGGGCCGCTACCCAGAGCACTACCGTGACTCCTGCTGCCTCTACAAACTATAAACTCACTGTTACAGATGCCAATGGTTGTAAAGCTTCAGATGATGTAAACGTCTTTATCAATAATCTAAATGCTTACACCCTCACATCCAACGCTATTACCTATTGCCCAGGCGGCACAGGTGTCACATTATCTTTATCAGGCTCTGAAGTTGGGGTTAATTATCAGTTAAAAAATGGGGTAGCATTTGATGGATCGGCATTAGCGGGCACAGGAGGGGTATTAACGTGGGTTAACAAAACAACAGGAACTTACACTATTGTTGCTACAAACCCGACTACCACATGTACCAAAACAATGAACGGGTCGGTTGTTGTTACGGTAAATACCGTTCCCATTGCATTTAATTTAACGGCTTCATCGTTAACCTATTGTTCTCATACATCGGGAGTTTCATTAACTTTAAACGGTTCGGAAAATGGTGCAAATTTTCAGTACCAACTTTATAAAAACGGAATTGCATTGGGTGCTGCTTTAGCGGGTACTGGTGGTGCTTTATCGTGGAACAATATTACCGTTGGCAATTATTCAATAATCGCTACCAATTCATTGACCACTTGCACCGGCAATATGACCGGAACACCATCCATAACTTCTATTACGTCCCCTTCCATATACAATGTTGGCGGAACAGGATTGTTTTGTGAGTTATCTGGCGGACTATCCGTTACCCTTGATGGTTCTGAAGTTGGAATGAATTACCAACTGGTAAAAGACGGACTTAATAGTGGTGCTGTGAAAGCAGGAACAGGCGGAGTATTATCGTGGGCAGGAAATCTGTCAGGAACCTTCACTATCCAGGCAACCAATGGCGGCGCCACATGTACAAGGCCAATGAATGGCAGTGCAATTCTTTCACAGATATCATTACCTACTGTATATAATCTATCAGCAAGTACTTTGGGATATTGTACAGGTGGAAGTGGTGTGACATTGACCCTGTCAGGATCGCAAATTGGGATTGATTACGTTTTGCTGAAAAACGGAGTTTCGGCGAGTACTATTTCCGGAACAGGTGGTGCTTTAACATGGGTTAATATGACATCCGGAACTTACACAGCGCAGGCAAAAACAACTGGAACCACGGTTTGTACAGTCAATATGATTGGATCATTTGTGATTACTGCCTATGCCTTGCCAGCTGCCAATGCAGGAGCGGATAAGACAATTTGTCAAAAAGGGAGCGTGCAACTAAGTGCTTCCGGAGGAACCTCATACTCTTGGTTACCATCAACAGGACTAAGTAATGCAACTGTTCAGAATCCGGTGGCTAACCCAATGGCAACCGTTTTATACACGGTATCCGTAACCGATGTTAATGGATGTTCCGCAACCGACGATGTGCAGGTTACTGTGAATGTAAAACCCGTGGCTAACTTATCTGCCGGATCGTCTACTATTTGTGCTGGCGACAGCACCCAGTTAACAGTTACCGGAGGAACCACTTATTTATGGAATACTGCAGCTACAAGTTCTTCAATTTGGGTAAAGCCTACTACTTCCACACCTTATTGGGTGATTGCAACTAATGCATTTGGTTGTAAAGATACAGCTAATTTGAATTTAGTGGTCAATCCTAAACCGTCCGTCAATGCCGGAGCCGATGTATCCCTTTGTAAAGGAGCTTCAACCATACTCACTGCTATAGGAGCTGATACGTACGTTTGGAGTAATGGTGCCGCTACAGCATCAGTAACTGTATCACCTACCTTAACCACAACATTCACTGTAACTGGCAAAGTAACAGCTACTAATTGCCAAGCTTCTGATAACGTAGTTATAACGGTGAATTCTATTCCGTCAGCTACCTTTACACTGAACGGCGGTGCTACAACCCAATATTGTATCAACAGCTCCGTTGTTACACTTGCTGGAAATCCTAATGCTGGAGGAACATTCGCCTCTTCTGCCATGGGTGCAATTGCAGGTAACTTTTTCGATCCCTCTGCTGCCGGTGTTGGCTCACATACCATCACCTATACTTATACCGATAGTAAATCCTGCACAAATTCAAGTACTACGAATGTAACTGTGATTGCTCTGCCAATAGTAAATATCTCCGGATTAAATGCATCTTATTGCAACAATAATGCAGCAGTTCCCATTACTGGTAGTCCTCTTCATAATGGTAGTGGTGTATATGGAACATGGACATTCACTGGACCGGCTGCAGCATTAATTGATAATGCAAATGGTATGGCCGCTTTTAATCCTTCGGCCATCAATGCTTCCGGAAACTATACGATCACTTACCAGGTAGCTAACTCAGGAGGATGTTTCAATTCAATATCCAAAATAGTATTGATAAACCTGGCTCCAACCGTAAGTTTTGTTGGACTCCAGGCAAATACGTGCCAAAATTCGCCTGCTATTACGCTTACGGGCAATATGTTGCCCTCCGGAGTATTTTCTGGTTCGGGTATAACTGATAACGGCAATGGAACTGCCACATTCAATCCATCGAGTTTAAGTCCCAATAACTATACCATTACCTACACATATCAGGATCCAATTACATTTTGTACTTCAAGCGTTTCAAAGATCATTGCTGTAAAACTTTCCCCATCCATGTTTTCGATAACTGGTGGTGGATCATATTGCCAGGGTACCGGTGGCTTAGCCGTTGGGCTTAGCAATTCTACCACAGCCATTGCGTATGAACTATTCCTAAACGGATTTTCAACGAGTCAAATTATTTTAGGAACGGGTGCAGCTTTAAATTTTGGAAGTAAAACTTCGGAAGGAACCTATACCATAATTGCTACAAATCCGGTAAACTCCTGTTCACAGACAATGAATGGTAATGCCGCAGTTATAATGAATCCATTACCCGCTGATGCCCAGGTAATGACAGGCGTGACACAAGTATGTCCCGGGGCCTCGGAAAATTATTCAGTGCCTCCCATAACTAGCGCTACAACATATAATTGGCAACTTCCTGCAAACGCCTTTATTACGGCTGGTTCCGGTACCAATGCAGTAACTATATATTTTCCACCCAACGCTGTCTCCGGAAATGTTATCGTAACCGGTCAAGACGCCTGTGGAAACGGATTATCATCAAGTTTAACGGTTACCGTTTTACCACTTCCCTCACCAGCAGGGGCCATTACTGGCAAAGCTACCATTTGCCAGGGCGAAAAAAATATAGTCTATTCCATAATTGCTTTAGGAAACGCTACCAGTTATTTCTGGACAGTCCCATCGGGTGCAACGCTCGTAAGTGGACAGGGAACAACACAAATTATAGTTAATTACACAGGTACTGCATCTTCGGGAAATGTAACTGTTAAGGGGGTTAATTCTTGTGGAAACGGAACTTCAAATTCAAAAGCGGTGACCGTGGTTAACGCACCGCAACTTTCAGTAAATGCTCCATCAGGACAAATAACCTGCGCAGGAACCCCTGTTACCGTTTCCGCTACTTCAACCACGGCTGGAGTTTCTTTTGCATGGACTGCCATAAACGGTGGTCACATTGCTGCCGGAGCTGCAACGCCCAATCCCAGTGTGGACGCCACCGGAGATTATATTATTACGTTAACTGAGCCTGTTAATACATGTACAAGCATCGATACGGTAACTGTATTACCGGATAATCAGGTACCTCAAAATGTAAATATCACTTCAACCAATTTAGGAGTGGTATCATGTACCGTGAGTCAGGTAACACTTACCGCCAGTACTACGAGTGTTTTCCCAGTTGGATATTCATGGGCCGCCAGTGCCGGAGGTCATCTAATATCAGGTGCCAATACAGCATCAGCAGTAGTTGATAAAGGTGGCGTTTATGATGTTAAAGTTACCAACCTTAATAACAGCTGCTTTACAACCAAAAGTATAACCATTAACGAATCAATTGCATTTCCAAACCTAACCGTTGTTGATCCTGAAACGGAAAATCTAACCTGTTCGCATACAACGGTTACATTATCCTCCAGTTCATCAACATCAGGTGTAATATATAGCTGGAGTGGCCCAGGAATTATAGTTAACGGAACTACAGCAACTCCAATTGTCAATGCAACCGGTATTTATACCTTACTATTAACCGCACCAAATGGTTGTGCTACCTCCAAAACCGTACAGGTACTGACTGATTACAGCTTACCTACAGTTAATGTTAACATTCCAACAGCATTAACCTGCGTAAATACAACGGTAACACTTAACGGCTCTTCAACCACAGCCGGTGGTACACTTTTGTGGTCGGGCCCGGGAATTGTATCCGGTTCAACAACACAAACACCTGTGATTAATTTACCGGGGAATTACACACTTACAGTTACCCATCCCGTAACCGGATGTACAAATTCCAGTACAACAAACGTATTACAGGATTTAACGGCGCCGGTTATAAATTTCCCAGTAGTTCCAACAGCTATAACCTGCACGGTCATTTCATCCGGTTTAACCAGTAACACTGTTCCTGCAGGTTCAACGCTGGTTTGGACAGGACCTGGAACTATATCAAACACTGCCATAAGCAATCCTACGGTAAATGCACCTGGTTCTTATTCGCTAACAGCTACACATCCTGTAACCGGATGTATAAGTAACCGGTCTATAACAGTAGCGGATGGCCGTACCCCAGCAGATGCAAACATTGCAGCACCATCTGTAATTACCTGTACAACTCCCTCTATAACCTTGCTTGGAAGTACAAGCATTGTAAATTTTAGTTCTTTATGGAGTACCACAAATGGAACTATATCCGGATCAAACACAAATCTGAATGTTGTTGTGACAAAAGCGGGCTTATATACACTCAAAATTACCAATAATACCAGTGGTTGTTCAGCATCGCAAAATATCACTATTATAGCTGATGCAACAGCACCTGATATAACCGTGGACAAAAACCCGGCATTGTTAACTTGCACTGTATCTCAGGTTCAGCTTTATGGAGCTTCCATAACTGCCGGAACAACGCTTTTATGGACTGGCCCTGCAGGCGCAAACATTACCGATCCAACCACACAAAAACCAAAAGTGGACGCTATCGGAATCTATACCTTAACAGTTACGGCTCCCAATGGATGTACTTCATCAGATGTTGTTACCGTAAGTCAGGATAAAACAACGCCCGCAATACCATCAATTCTTGCTCCGCAACAATTGACATGCTCACGTACATCGGTTCAGGTGGAAGTTTCACCACTCATTGCCAATAGTGATTATTTATGGTCAACTTCCGGTTCAGGTAACATTACCAATGGCGCTTCACCTATCGCTTCAGTTGATGCTATCGGAACTTATACCGTAAAGGTAACGGACCGCACAAGTGGATGTAGCAGTCAGAACATTATTATCGTAAGTAAGGACAATACAGCCTCAACAGCAGCTATCACAGGAGGGCCATACAGTGTTTCGTGTGCAGCTCCGGTAATAATATTAGATGGCAGCACTTCAACAGGTATCACTCCGGTGTGGTCTGCCTCACTTGGCGGCCACATTGTATCGGGTGGAAATACATTTAAACCAACTATTGACGCAGCAGGGACTTATACGATAACTACTGCTGATGCAACCACAGGCTGTACAAATTCAGCGAATATTTCTGTTAGCACTTCCGGAAGTTTACCAACACTTACCATAAATGCTTTCCCGGCAATACTTACTTGCTCGTTAACAACCGTTTCATTATTCGGGCAACCCACCGAAGCAGGTACAACTTTTACCTGGACAGCCAGTCCCGGTCACTTTGTATCAGGGGCAGGTACAAGTACACCGGTAGTTGATAAGCCTGGTACCTACATCCTCACAGTAACAAAAACAGCTACAGGTTGTGTTAGTACGGCAGCTATTCAGGTTCAACAAGACATTGCTGCTCCACTTTTAGCGCTTACATCTCCGGCTAAAATTACCTGTGCAATCAGCCAGGTTCAGCTTAATGCATCAACTACAGCTACAAGTGCCTCTTATTCCTGGTCTACTGGAGGAACAGGCACCATTAAGGCAGGGGATAGTAATGTTTCAAACCCAACGGTCCTCTCAATTGGCACTTACACAGTTACCTTAACCGACCTGAACAACCAATGTACAACCATCGGAAATGTCACAGTTACGGACGATAAGATTATCCCTAATATTAATGTGAATAAAAATCCTTTAGAACTTACCTGTACCAGATTAAGTGTTATCCTTTCCGGTAATTCGCTTACACCAGGAGTTACCTACCAATGGAGCACTGCCGGAACAGGCAATATTATAAATCCTACATCGCAAACACCAAGAGTTGATGCACCGGGTATTTATGATCTTACCATTACAAATCCTTTAAACGGCTGTACAGTTACTGACAATGTTGCTGTAATCAAAGATATTATTACCCCAAATATTTGGCTAGATCCTAATCCGGCTGTATTGAATTGCCTCAATATTACGGTACAGGTAACCGGTAATTCAACTACACCGACGGTAACTTATGCCTGGAGTGGTCCAGGAAATATATCGGATCCAACCTTGAAAGCGCCAACAGTGGATGCCCCAGGAGTTTATACGCTCACCGTTACTTCTACCGATAATAATTGTACATCTTCATCATCAGTTAGCGTAACACGTGATATTTCAGTTCCCGCAGCACCAATAGCCATTAGTGGTTCTGCATGCTTCAATGCTCCGACTACCGTTTTATCAGCTACTGGCAATGGTATCATATGGTACAGTAATGCAACGTTATTACCAGCTGTAAAACTCCATGACGGTAACAACTTTACACCAACGGTAACATTGGTAGGTAATTATTCTTATTTTGTAACCCAAACTGGCCTGGCAAGCCAATGCGAAAGTCCGGCTACCCAGGTTACATATTCAGTTTTAACATTACCAGCTGCCCCGGGAAATACAGATAAAGCAATCTGTCAGGGAAATCCTAATCCTGCTTTGCAAGCATCAGGATCAGGCATCAGGTGGTATGATAATCCGGGAGGTTCATTACTTGGAAGTGGAGGTTTGTATACCCCACCTGCTTCTGTTTCGTCCGCTGGAACATACACATATTATGCCACACAAACTGATGCCAACAATTGCCAAAGTTTGACAACTCCTGTTAAACTTGTTATCAATGTCATACCTTTAAAACCTGTGATGGACAAACTAACCGCAGGGATCTGTTTGGGGGCACCAAATCCATCATTTACCGCATCAGGAAGCAGTATTAAATGGTACGATAATTCTTTACTGGCATTACCTATTGCCACTACAAATACTTATAAACCTGCAGTAACTGCCGTTGGGGTTTATCCTTATTATATCACACAAACCAGTGCTCAGGGATGCACCAGTGCTTATGAAACTGTAACTTTTACCATAACCGGATTACCACAAATATTTAATATAACAGGTGGTGGAACCTATTGTGATGGTCAGGTTGGGCTAGTTGTCGGATTAGATGGTTCAGAAAATCTAATTACCTATCAATTGATACTGGATGGGACCTCACCTGTTGCCAGTACCAATGGAAACGGCAGTGCATTCAATTTTGGTTTTCAAAAAACAGCAGGAAATTATTCGGTAGTAGCCACAGGGCTCACAAGCTGCCAGTCTGTGATGAATGGCAGTGTACCTGTTGTATCAACTCCTTTGCCAGATGCCGCCGGCGTTATAACCGGTCCTTTAACAGTATGTCAGGGTGTTAAAGCTCAGATATACACGGTGCCACCTATCGCCCATATCACATCCTATCTTTGGACAATTCCTCCAGGAGCTACTATTTTCAGCGGTCAAGGGACAAACACAATAATAGTTGATTACGGAGTTGCTTCAGTTTCAGGATTGGTTACTGTTAAAGGCTCAAATATGTGCGGTCAGGGTACTATTAGCACATTGAATATTAATGTTGTTGCCTCTCCTCAGCTGACCTTAAATACTTCACCTGCAACAATTACTTGCGGTTTACCTACGATAACACTTTCTGCATCATCTTCTACACCGGGTGCTACCTTTGCCTGGACTCCGATTAATGGTGGTCATATTGTATCCGGCGCAGCCACGGCAAGTCCAAATATAGATGCAGCAGGTGATTATACGGTTACTGTCACAGAACTTTTAAATTCCTGTAAAACCCTTGGTACTGTTACAGTTCTAACAGACGTTCAAGCACCTCAAAATATAAATATAACTGCCTCCAATGGGGGTATAGTAACTTGTTCTTCACCTAATGTAACTCTTTCGGCAACCACCACCAGTGTTTTTCCAATAGCGTATAACTGGATTGCAAGCTCAGGTGGACATATTGTATCAGGTAGTACCACGGCAAATATTTCGGTTGATAACCCGGGAATTTATGACGTGGGAATGACTAACCTCAACACAGGTTGTACTTCTACAAAGAGTATTACGATTGCAGAACAAAAAATATTACCCGACATAGCAGTTGTTGATCCAGCCCACCAAAAGCTCACATGTACCCAATTATCGGTAACGTTGAGTGGCAGCTCGGTAACTCCGGGTGCAGTATTTAATTGGACGGGGCCGGGCGCAATTATTAATGCCAATACAAACTCACCCACTGTAAACACGGCGGGAATTTATACATTTACCGTTTCTGCACCTAACGGATGCCCAGCATCAAAAACAGTGCAGGTATCGGGAGATATTTCACTTCCTAATATTATCGTAAATACCAATCCTCCTTTACTTACCTGTACCAACAAAACGATAACACTCAATGGTTCCTCCACCACTATAGGAGCTTTATTACAATGGTCCGGGCCTGGTATAGTATCCGGAGCAGATACCGAGACTCCGGGAGTAAATGTTCCAGGCGTATATAAGCTCACTGTCTACCATCCTTTAAGTGGTTGTAATGCAACAGCACAGGTCACAGTTAGTCAGGATATTGCTACACCTGCCATAGCTTTCCCGGTAATACCTGCAATGTTGACTTGCAGCTCACCACAAACAACCGTTACAGGTTCTACACCCATAGTTAATCCGGCATATCTCTGGACAACGGGTAATGGTAATATTGTTTCTGGCAACAATACAGTTTCAGCTGTCGTTTCCAAGGCCGGAACCTATATGCTTTCGGTTACTAACAATGATAACGGATGTAGTGCCAATGCATCGGTAATTGTAACAGCTAATCAGAATTCTCCTGATGCCCAGATTGCAAATACTGCAACAATCACTTGCACAATACCAGCAATAACCATCACCGGATCTTCCGTGTCAACTCCGGTTTCTGTAAACTGGACAACAACCACCGGAGCAATTGCTGCCGGAGCAACTTCTTTTACTCCATCGGTAACAAAAGGAGGAGCTTATGTTATGATGGTTACAAACACAATTACAGGTTGTATAGGCTCTGCTAGTATAACTGTTACTGAAGATAAGGCTAAACCTGTCATATCTATTGATAAATCACCAGCCACCTTAAGTTGCGGTTTCCCATTAGTGTCACTGAATGGAACTGCGCCTGGTTCTTCTCTGCAGTGGTCAGGACCTGCAACTGCAACTATTTTAAACAGTACTTCTCCAACACCAACCATTAATAAAGCAGGAAGGTATTATCTCACGGCCACTGGTACAAACGGATGCTCATTGAAAGACAGCACCGACGTTCCTGGTAATTTTTTAAAGCCGTTGAACGTGGTAATTAATGCACCAGGCATCCTAAACTGTACCAATCCTTCTTTACAACTAACAGGTAGCTCCAGTACGGTCAATGCATTGTTTGCATGGTCTGCCATAGCAGGAGGAAACATCATTTCTTCTCCAGTTGCGGATATTATAACAATTGATGTACCAGGAACTTATAAGATGATGGTTTCCCATTCCTCCAGCTTATGTAAAGACAGTGCAACGGTGGTAGTTTCACAGGATTTAAGTGTTCCGACTATTACATTCCCAGTAATTCCTGTTACTATTACTTGTACGCAAACCACTTCAACTCTGAATAGTACCATAAATCCGGCAAATTCATTATTACACTGGACAGGACCCGGCACTATTTCAAATCAGGCTATCGCTAATCCAATGGTAAATGCAGCAGGAATATATACATTAACAGCTACTCATCCAATAACAGGCTGCAATACCGTAAGAACATTAACCGTTCCTGAAGACAAGACTACTCCGGTTATTACAATTACGGCTCCGGCAGTTATAACCTGCACCCTGCCAGCGGTAACTATCCATAGCACTACCTTAACATCAAACTATACGGCACTATGGACCACAACGAATGGTAATATATCCGGAGCAGCCAATCTTTTAGATGTGGTTATTACCAAGGCAGGTCTGTATACACTCACATTAACCGACAATACTACCGGATGCTCAGCTTCTAAAAATGTGTTGACCACTTCAGATATAGCCAAACCTGATATTATGGTAGATAAAAACCCTGCTCAAATTACCTGCAAGGTTTTAGAAGTAGAATTATTCGGAAGCTCCACAACGCCAACTGCTATCTATGCATGGACAGGGCCTGGAAATATAACCGGCATAAATACCCAGAAACCAAAGGTGGATGCCGTTGGAAATTATATTCTTACCATTATTTCTGCCAATGGCTGTACGGTTAAAGATACCGTAACAGTAACCGATAATAAAACTGTTCCGGCAATTCCCAATATTCTTGCTCCAGCCGTTTTAACGTGCAGTAAAACCACAGTTAATCTCGAAGTGTCACCATTGCTTGTTAATGTAGATTATGTCTGGAGTACACTCGGAGCAGGCAACATAACAAATGGTAATACCGCTATTGCCACAGTAGATGCTATTGGACCTTACAAAGTATTGGTTACTGAACGTACCAGTGGTTGTACTAACCAAAATACAGTTATCGTAGCTGAAAATAAGACAATTTCAACCGCCATTGTTACAGGTGGCCCGTTTGCCATGTCCTGTAGCCATAACTTATTAACACTGGATGGAAGTACATCCACAGGTATCACTCCAGTTTGGACAGCAGGTCAGGGTGGCCATATCGTATCAGGTGCCAACACTTTTACAGCAAAAGTTGATGCTCCGGGAATGTATACACTTACTGTATCTGATGTTCTAACCGGATGTATAAGCAGCACCAATGTACCGGTTTTATCTGCACTTGATTTACCAACTTTGAGTGTTAATGCCTACCCACCGCAACTTACTTGCTCAGTTGCCAGTGTTACATTACAAGGTCAGCCAACACAGGTAGGTACTATTTTTACATGGACTTCGAGTCCGGGAAATATTGTATCCGGTATAAATAGTTTTAATCCGGTAGTTGACCAAGCTGGAACCTATATTTTAAAGGTTACTGATACTGTTACAGGTTGCGTAAATACAGCTTCAATTCAGGTTATTGAGAATAAAGCTTCTCCATTACTTGTAATTGCAACTTCTGCTAAGTTCACTTGTACAGTAAATCAGGTACAATTAAATGCATCATCAACTGATACCAGCGTCACTTATGCATGGTCGACCAGTGGAACAGGAAGTATAAAACCTGGCGACACCAATGTTTCAAATCCGGTTGTACTATCACCAGCGACTTATACCATTACATTGACCAATTTTGTTAATCAATGCACAACTGTAAATAGCGTGGTAGTCGCACAAGATAAGACCCTCCCGGATATTAATGTTGACAAAAATCCGTTGCAACTCACCTGCACTGCAAAGCAAGTGATCCTTACAGGCAATTCCTTAACTTCCGGAGTTACTTATCAGTGGACTACCTCCGGAACCGGTAATATTGTAAATCCATTATCCAAGAGTCCCCGGGTAGATGCTATCGGATATTATAAACTGTTGGTATCAAATCCTGTGAATGGATGCTTGGCGATTGATAGTGTTCAAGTCACCAACGACTTTTCCGTTCCTAATATCTGGGTAGATACAAAACCTGATACCCTTAACTGTGCGGTAAATACTGTAAAAATCCGAGGTAATTCTTCTACGCCGGGCGTTACTTATGCCTGGACGGGTGCCGGAAATATTTCCGATGCAAACTTAAAAGAACCGAATGTTGATGCCCCCGGCACTTATTATCTTACCGTTACATCTTCTGTTAATGGATGTACCAGTACCTTGCCGGTTGATGTAGTTCATAATATTACTGTTCCCTCAGTACCAATTATTCCAGCAGTTACAGCATGTTTTGGCATGCCTGCATACACACTCACTGCAACAGGAAATAATATTAAATGGTATAGTGATGCTACTTTAACACCTGCAGTTTTGATTCATAGCGGAAATACATTTACACCTGCTACATTAAATACGGTAGGAAGCTATAACTTCTTTGTTACTCAAACTGATGCAAATAGCCAATGTGAAAGCCCGGCGGCTCAAGCTGCTTATTCAATTTTAGCATTACCAACACCACCGGTAAATATAGATAATGCTGTTTGCCAGGGATTTTCTAATACTGTATTACAAGCATCAGGTGCAAATATTCAGTGGTACGATGTTCCCGGAGGCACCTTACTTGCCAGTGGAACTCAGTATACTCCACCAGTCTCGGTGTCAGTGCCAGGAACATATACTTATTTTGCTACACAAACTGATGGTAATGGATGCCAGAGTTTGACCAGAGGTGTGAGCTTTATTATCAGATCGAATCCAGCCAAGCCGTTGGTTGATAAGTTGACTACAGGTGTTTGCCAGGGTTTAACAAACCCAACATATACAGCTTCCGGTAATGATATTAAATGGTATGCTAATTCATCACTTCCAGCCCCCATAAAAACCGGTAGCAGTTTAACATCGCTGGAAACTATAGCTGGCGTGTATAATTACTATGTAACCCAAACAAGCACTTTCGGGTGTGTAAGTCCCTACGAAACAGTAACTTTTACTATAAAGCCATTACCGCAAAAATTTATTACTACCGGAGGTGGTGTATATTGCGAAAATCTTAATGGCTTATTAGTAGGCTTGAGTGGATCGGAAGCAACTGCGGCTTATCAGCTTATGTTAAATGGTACTACAATTGTTACCTCGTTAAATGGCACCGGAACAGCATTCGATTTCGGTCTGCAAAAAACCGCAGGTAATTATACCATTATTGCAACCGGTGGTAATGGATGTTCAACTCCTATGACCGGTGGTGTGTCAATTAACACTCTCCCGCTACCTGCTGCAACAGGGATTATTTCAGGCCAAATAACAGTTTGCCAGGGTACGTCTTCTGTAATTTACCAGGTTAGCCCTGCTCCCAATGCTACTTCTTATTCGTGGACAGTGCCAACAGGAGCAAATATTAATGCAGGTCTTAATTCCAATAAAATTTATGTTGACTATTCCTCCACAGCTATGTCCGGACCAATAAGGGTGTATGGTTCTAACGGCTGTGGAAACGGTCCATTATCTGCCGACTTGCAGATTGTTGTAAATCCATTGCCTGGTACACCTTCCAATATAAAATATATCCCTGTTAACAATGCTATTTGCCTTGGGGATTCAAATGTTATTTATGAAGTTGATCCGATAACAAATGCAACCGACTATGAGTGGATACTACCGGCAGGAGCTTCAATCCAATGGGGCTTAAACACTCAGCAAATTAAGGTACGGTTTGCCGCCAATGCAGCAACCGGACCGCAAATTGTAAAAGTAAGAGGCAAAAATAGCTGTGGAACAGGTGCATGGTCGGCGATTTACAATATTTCGGTTAATGCAAATCCTTCTGTATATGCCGGTATCGACCAAAATATTTGCACTCCCGGCTCTACATTGCAGGGTAGTACTATTCCCATTGGTGGCATAGGAAAATGGGATTTACAAAAAGGCTCTCTTGTTATTGCCAATACTAACCAAAATAATTCAAACATCAGTTTAGTTTCACAGGGTGACAATATTCTTACATGGACTATCACTGCCAATGGTTGCAAGGCTGTGGATACCGTTAAGATAATTAACAACATGCTATTTGTAGATGCAGGCCAAAACCAAGCTATATGCTCCAATATTTATACTTTACAGGGAAGTTCATTACCTTCCGGAACCACCGGTATGTGGAGCGTTGCATCGGGAGCAGCTTCATTTGTGGCAGCCTCACAGCCAGGGACAAAAGCTTCCAATTTTGGATATGGCGATAATATGCTCTTATGGACCGTAACCAAAAATGGTTGTAATACAAAAGATTCTGTTATTATAACAAATTATCGTCCCACACTGCCTGACGCAGGGGGTGATCAAAACATTTGTTTCGATAACACTTTAATGGCTGGTAATCTGCCTGTTTATGGAACTGGTCAGTGGTCTGTTTACTCCGGTTCCGCAACCTTGGTAAATCCTGCCCTTCCTAACACACAAGTTACTTCCATTAGCAAAGGAAAAAACATGTTTGTGTGGACCATTACCAACCAAATATGCAGTCTCTCCGATACAGTTGTAATTTGGAACAACGGTTTGGACGTCAAGGCAGGATATGATCAAATACTTTGTGAAGACCGGACAACACTTGATGCATTGGCCCCTCCTGCAGCCTCAACAGGACAATGGTCTGTATTTCAGGGTTCAGCTTCCTTCTTCGACGGAAAAGTTTATAATACAAAGGTTTCAGGATTAGTTAACGGACAGAATAAATTGATTTGGTCTATTACAAAAGGTTCATGTACCAATACGGATACAGTGGTGCTTACCTGCAATATGCCCACTGTAGCCAATGCCGGAA
>CAYZNC010000039.1:0-27897 GCA_964478555.1 uncultured Bacteroidales bacterium
GCAGACATAATGGCTAAACTTTCATGAATAGGAGCCCCTCGGCCACCGTACTTCGCCGGGATACATATGGATAACGGATTAAACAACATAATCTCTCTTAGCACATCCGGTGGTAATCCGCGGTGTATACTCAATTCATCAATGTCTCCATGAATGTGAAAAACATTTTTAAGCGTTGAATTAAAGTTTTTTAGGAAAGTGGAATATGGTACCTGGTCAGTTAAAGGTTCTATTTCCCCTGTACTGGCTTGATTGATCGAAGTTAACATTGGTTTAGTTATTAGATAATTAAGAATCCAGCTCAGAAATTCTCCCAAGCAGAGATAAGAGAACTAAACAACGTTCCTATGGCAATTGTTTTTAATTATCCAATAAATTTGAGTTTTGTAATGATAGGTGCGTTTGGCGAGCATTCAAGGCTATTTCACAACTTCGTATTTCCTAAAATAACTGCTTGATTTGCATTATCTGATACGCGTGTTCTTTTGTTTTTACTTTGTCGATAACCTCTTCGATCATTCCGTTTTCAGAGATAACAAAGGTGGTGCGAATGATGCCTTGATAACTTTTCCCGTACATCTTTTTTTCACCCCAAACCCCATAAGCCTGGATGATCTTTTTATCTGGATCCGCAATTAACCTGAATGGAAGATTGTACTTCTTTATAAATCCAACATGTGATTTGGGAGAATCTGCACTAACACCAATTACGTCGTACCCATGCTTTAGAAGCTCAGCATATCCATCGCGAAGACTGCAAGCCTCATCCGTGCATCCTGGCGTATTGTCTTTAGGATAGAAATACAGAATTACCTTCTTCCCTTTGTAATCAGCTAAGCTAACAGGTTTTTCATCCTGGTCAACTCCCTTGAAATCCGGAGCTTGGTCTCCTGGTTTTAATGCTGCCATATTTTTTCTTTTAACTAATTCAACATGTTACTAATATATAACAATTTCTAATAATATTATCCACAAGACATTCTGTATAAATCTAATTTTACGTATCTTACAGTCTTGATTCCTGTCAGTTCCGATGCAGGACCTTTCTGGGGCTCGATGAAACTGCACACCTTAATATTCCTTCCACGCAAAAGGAAAATTGGACCTGGAAATTAAGGTTAAAGGAAATGACAACTGATAAAGCAAAAAAAATAAAAAAGTTAAATGAATTGTTCAAACAGGTTTTAACGGCTTACATCAGCCCCCCGAATTGCGAAATCATATTCAGCAACCATCCTGGCAGGATTCCCAATCCCAGAATACCAAGTGCGATAACAACCAAAACAAAATTTCCGCTAAAAGAAACTGGAGGAACCACTTCCTGGTTGGTGGCGGAAAACATCGTAGTCACCACTCTCAGATAATAATAAAGACTAATAACGCTATTGATAATGAGGCTCACAACAAGCAACCAAAGGCCTGATTTGATACCTGCATAAACAATGTAGAATTTAGACATAAAACCTGCAGTTAACGGTATGCCCGCCAGCGATAGCATGGCTAAAGTTAATACCAAGGCTACCCATGGTCGTCTCCAGAATAATCCCTTATAATTTTCAATTTGGTCAGCATCGTCACCACATACCGAAAGTATGGAAACCACTCCAAAAGCACCGATGGTGGTAACAAAATAGGCAATAAGATAAAATATGGCTGCGTGTATACCACTATTCCCTCCGGTAAGCACGGTCACCAATAAATAACCCAAATTAGCAATGGAAGAATAGGCTAAAATACGTTTTACATTTTGCTGTTTGATGGCAAGCAAATTACCCACAAACATTGATAACACAGCAATGATCGATATGATCACCACAAAAGCCTGATATTGAAATGCATTGAAAGAATAAAAAAACCTCAACAAAAGTGCCATTACAGCGCCCTTTGAAGCAGTTGCTATAAAAGCAGTAATAGGTGCAGGGGCCCCTTGATAAACGTCGGGAGTCCACATGTGAAATGGTACCACGGCCAGTTTAAATCCTATGCCAACTATAGTCATTCCAAATCCTGCAAGCATAATGGGTGAAAAGGCATTTGATTTACTTATCGCTAATGCAATGCCGCTAAACTCCATTGTTCCAGTCCCTGCATATATCAAAGCCATACCAAACAGCAAAAAGGCGGAAGAAACGGATGCCAGAATCAAATACTTCACTCCTGCTTCAATGGAATAATCGCTATGCCGTTTATAAGCAATGAGCACATAAAGAGAAACGCTTAACGTTTCGATCCCCAGGAAAAAGGAAACAAAATGCGTTGCAACTACTAAGATTAATGCACCGAACGTAGCTATAAAAAGTATAATAAAGTATTCCTCCTTCTGCCCCAATTGCTGTTTCAAATAATCATGCGATAAAATAGCAACTAATAAGCCAGCAACCAGAATCATTACCAGAAAAAACAGTCCAAAACGGTCAAAAATAAATAATGGTGAAATAACATGCGGAACAAATGCTAACAACACCAAAACAGACAACAATGCACACAGGAAAGCAATTACCGTAAAACCATAGATGACTTCATAGTTTCTTTTAACTGCAATAGTAAGCATCATGATTAACGGTGCACCCGCAATAACCAGAAACGGTAATAAGCAAAAAAAATCTGTTAGTGTCATATTAATTCGTTATAAGTTCTAGTTTTTGGTAATCAAGGGTTCAATAGATGTCCTGAGTTCACCCTTTTTATTAGTCAGTCCCACTGCTGGCGAAGATTGTATATTTTTAACAGGCTTTATGAGAACCGTTGAATTCAGCGTCTTTGATAAAGCAGGTTTTGCAGTATTCAGAAAAACTTTGGGAACAAGCCCAAGCCAAACAATAGCTATAACCAGTGATGCTGAAACAATTTTCTCTCTGATGGATAAATCGTTTAATTTTAAATTTGGGTTTTTCTTTCCCAGAAAGACTTTTTGTACAATTCGCAACGAGTAGATAGTAGCTGCTACTAAACCCACACTTGCTATGCAGGTCATTAAAATACTTGCCTTATACGTGCCGGTGAGGGTTAAAAATTCAGCAACAAAATTGCCCAAGCCCGGTAAACCCAGCGATGCCATAGCAAAAATAAGTCCTATCCCACCCATGATGGGCACCTGATCCCATAACCCTCCCATTTTATCAATATCCCGGGTATGAATTCGTTCCTGAAGCTGACCAACTAACACAAAAAGCGCTCCTGTACTTATCCCATGTGCCAGCATCTGCATCACTACCCCTTGATAAGCTATGGTGTTAAACGCAAATACTCCTAATACAACAAAACCCATATGGCTAACGCTTGTATACGCAACCAACCGCTTTAAATCAGTTTGCGCAAAGGCTAATTTTGCCCCGTACAATATTCCAATAACACCCAGCGTCATTCCTATAGGAGCGAAGGTAGCGGCCGCCGACGGAAAAAGAGGAACTACAAACCGGATTAATCCATATGCTCCTGTTTTTAGTAACAGTCCTGCAAGTATCAAACTACCAGCTGTAGGCGCTTCCGTGTGAGCATCAGGTAGCCAGTTATGCAGAGGAACAACCGGTAATTTCACCAGAAAAGCGGCCAGAAATCCTAGCATCAAAAGCATAGCGGTGGGAGAACTCATAGCTGTACCAAGTAATTGCTGATAATCAAAAGTATAGTTTCCCGTACTGCGACCGTGCAAAAAATATAAAGCCAGAATGGCAAGAAACATCAATAAACCACTTGCCTGTGTATAGATAAAAAATTTATAAGAAGCGTAAATTCTATTTTCATGACCCCAAATTCCAATAAGAAAATACATGGGAATAAGCATCAGTTCCCAGAAGAAATAAAACAAAAACAAATCCATGGAGAGAAATACCCCGGTAATGCCTGCCAATATCCATAAAATATTAAAGTGAAAGAAACCAACGCTTTCATCTATTTCTTTCCACGAAATGATAACCGCTAACAAGCCCAGAAAAAAAGTAAGCAGAAGCATTAACAAACTCAATCCGTCCAACGCAAAATGAAAGCTAATGCCAAATTGAGAAATCCAAACTACATTATAATCAATCATCCAGGCACCGTGATCGTAACTTCCGGAAATTGCAATGATCAAAACGATAACAAAGTCAACAGCAACGGCTACTAACGACACAATCCTCGAAAGGAGAGGGGCCCGCTTTCCGATAATCCAGGCACCAATTCCTCCTATTAATAAAACGACGATTAAAAGTATAAGTATCATAATTTAAGCATAATAGTTAATATCACAACGATACCGATGGCCAAAGCCATGGCATACCACCTTAATTTCCCATTTTGAGTGAAACTGAGCATATCGTTTAATCGATTTACCAGGTACGCCAATCCTTTGCTCCATAAATCAATAAAATCGTTTTTATCGATCTGACTAAGCCATACCACCGGACGTACAAACAATCTGTCGTATAGCCAATCGAATCCCCAACCCCGATAGAAAAAGTTACCTAAACGACTATGGCTAAATTCCTTCTCAAAAATATTTTTTCTAAAGAATAATAAGTACGCGATAAACACACCCAATAATGAGATGATGGCTGAAAGTAACTGAAATTGAAGCTCCAAACCCGATTCACGTTTTAAAGTGGTAACAGGCAACACATTATTAATTAATTTTGAAAACAAATGTACCGGTCCAAAGTTTTCGGGTAATTCGATAAAACCACCTATAAGCGACAAAACCGCCAGAATTACCATAGGAATTACCATCAAATTTTCAGGTTTCCGGCTTGGTTCAATTTTAGCTTCACCAAAAAAGGTAACAAATACCATTCTGAAAGTATAAACCGAAGTAAGAAAAGCTCCTACAAAACCTGCCAGCCATAACCAGGGACCGCCATTACTGGCCGACCAGGCGTACCATAATATCTGATCCTTACTGTAAAATCCTGCAGTAACCAAAGGCAAAGCTGCAAGGGAAGCTGACCCGATCAGAAAAACAATAAAGACAGAAGGTAATTTTTTCCATAATCCTCCCATTTTAAACATATCATGTTCTTCATGTAGCAATAATATAACAACTCCCGCACTCAAGAATAGGAGTGCCTTGAAGAAGGCATGAATCATAAAATGAAAAATAGCAGCCGACCAAGCTCCTACGCCAAGTGCCAGAAACATGTATCCGATCTGGCTTATGGTGGAATATGCCAGAACGCGTTTCAGATCATGTTGTGTTAAGGCACTGAAGCCGGCAATCAATAAGGTCAGGGCGCCTATAACTGCTACAGTAGTTTGTGCTAATGGTGCCAGCGCAAAAAGTATATGGGTTCGGGCAATTAAATATACACCGGCAGTAACCATTGTGGCTGCGTGAATCAAGGCACTTACTGGTGATGGCCCTGCCATGGCATCCGGCAGCCAGGTTTGCAAAGGCAACTGAGCTGATTTACCGAGTGCTCCTCCCAATAGTAAAAAGGCAGATATTACCGCCAGGGGAGAACTCACAGCCCAGTTCGACTGGGCTCGTTGCATCAGTTCATTTATATTAAGCGTTCCCAAATTAACAAAAAGAAGAAAAAGTCCTATGATCATAGCGGTATCACCAATGCGGGTAATAATGAAAGCCTTATTTGCAGCATAAACATTACCCGTATCTTTATACCAAAAACCAATCAGGAGATAACTACATAAACCTACACCTTCCCATCCCAAATAAAGGAGTAGTAAGTTATCGGCAAGCACCAGAATTAACATGGAAGTAACAAACAGATTCATATAGGCGAAAAATCGCGAGAATCCCTCGTCATCTTTCATGAAGCCTGTGGAATAAATATGAATAAGAGCTCCCACAAAGGTGATCACAAAAACAAAAACAAGCGAAAGGGCATCAAGCCTAAAACCAATGTTTGCTATAAAACCACCGGCATTCATCCATTCCCAGAGATTGGAGGCAAAAACCCCATCTGCTGAAGATGCTATAAAGTTTATACCGATGATAATAGTTAAAAGAGCTGCAAGAACCACCGATCCGGCTCCTACAAAAGCCGAAAGTCGTCGTCCAATTTTTTTTCCAAACAAAGCAAGGGTAATAAAACCCAAAAGCGGCAAAGCCGGTATTAGCCAAATTAATGAATGCATGATCAATTATTTTTGTTTGGTTTACTATCTTTTAATTTACTATAAGCATCCACATCAAGTGTTTTATAATGATGATATATCTGCAGGATCAATGCCAGTCCGATAGATACTTCAGCCGCCGCCACTGTTAAAATAAAAATAAACATAATCTGACCGTCTGTTTGAGCCCAGTGAGAGCCTGCTATAATAAATACCAATCCGGCGCTATTCAGCATCACCTCAACGGACATCAACATGAAAATTATGTTACGTCGTACCAACAGACCAACAAGACCTATCAAGAAAAGAAGTCCTGCAAATAAGATCTGTGTTTCCATTGAAACAGTTACCATTGCTTTAATTTTTAATCAATTAATTATGTAATATTTCATTTCGACTCTGCTCATACACCGTCCCCTGAGCGGAGTCGAAGGGGCAGAATCGAAGGCCTAACTTTTAGCCCTGGTCCCTGAGCGGAGTTGAAGGGTCCAAAAACCTATGAATAACCTTCTTCTTTTGCCTGCCCAAATGATATGCCCCGATAATACCCGAAAGCAGAAGTATACCAGCAATTTCCACTGCTAACAAATAAGTAGTAAACAAAGAGATACCAACCTGCTTAGGCAAAACTACCTGCCCTCCAATTTCTGCATATCGGAATTTTTTTAATGCATAAATCAGAATGACGAGAAGGATAGCCGCTAATATGGAGGGCAATATCCACATCTTAGGGGTTAGCCATTTTTTTTCCAATTCTTCCTCTAAGCCCACATTCAGCATCATAATCACAAAAATGAATAAAACCATAATGGCACCGGCATAAATGATCACTTCCAAAGCCGCAATAAAAGGTGCTCCTATGATGTAAAAGATCACTGATATGGAAAGAAGCGAAATAATGAGATAAAGAAGCGCATGAACAGCATTTTTCCCGGAAATAGCCATCCCCGTTGAAACCAATGCCACCGCGGCTGCAAGAAAAAAAATAGTATTCATTCGTATTAATTATTTGAATTATCTTGGTTCTAAAATCTTGATTCTTGGTTCTCTTTAAGGCATCAACGTCCTCACATCCACAGGCTTTTGTTCATTTTCCCCTTCCCCTTTACTTTTTATGCCCATTTCAATACCGGCTTCTCTATAAAAATTATAACCCGGATATTTGCCTTGACCATTGATTAAAAGATGTTCCTTCTCATATACCATGTTCTGCCTGTCATATTCTCCCATCTCAAAATCTGGCAATAACTGTATGGCATAAGTGGGACAAGCTTCTTCACATAATCCGCAAAAAATGCAACGCGAAAAATTAATTCTGAAAAATTCAGGATATCTTCTCCCTTTTTCATCTTCTGTCGCCTGCAAGGAAATACAATCAACCGGACATGCAGCTGCACAAAGATTACAAGCCACACACCTTTCTTCTCCATCCGGATCTCTTGTAAGCGCTATCCTACCTCTATAACGCGGAGGTAAATAAGGCATCTCATCCGGATATTGCACAGTCACACGTTTGTGAAAGGCGTGGAGAAATGTGTACCAAATACTTCTAAATATGCTGAACATTGTAAATAGTTTTTAATTAATAATTCAAAGTCTAGTTTAGCGATATAAACTCTGGCAGGACCTTCGGACTCTGCCAGGTTACTGCTTATTAAATTGACCTTCCAGATCCGCCAGCTGGCGGACTGGAAGAGTCCTGCAAATGACATTTTTTTATCATTTCAAAACCAGCAAAACCGCTCCGGTAACCAGAATATTAAGCAACACCAGCGGTAACAATATTTTCCAACCTACCGACATTAACTGATCATAACGCGGCCTTGGTAATGAAGCCCTTATTAATATGAAAAATATGATGAAAAATGCTGTTTTGAAGGCAAACCAAAATACCGGGGGAAGAAATGCCGGACCAAGCCACCCTCCGAAAAACAAAGTAACAATGAGTGCTGAAATAAGTGTTACACCAAGGTATTCACCCACAAAAAACATCCCGAATTTCATTCCGGAATATTCCGAATGGTAACCTGCCACCAGTTCTCCTTCAGCCTCTGGGATATCAAAGGGAGTACGATGTGTTTCAGCAATACCCGCAATGAGAAAAATCACAAATCCTAAAAACTGTGGAAAAATAAACCACAGATGCCGCTGTGCTTCCACAATCTCGCGCAGATTAAAACTATCCGCCATCATTACTATACCCATGAGGGAGAGTCCCATAAAAACTTCGTATGTGAGCATCTGCGCAGATCCTCTCATGGCCCCCAACAGAGAATATTTATTATTAGAGGCCCATCCCCCAAGCACAATACTGTAAACTCCCAGTGAGGAATTGCCTAAAAAGAAAAGAATTCCAATGTTAGAATCCAGTACAAAAATATGAGGAGCAAACGGAATGATGGCAAAAGTGAGTAATATGGTTGCCACCACTATGGCAGGCGCCACAATAAATACGGCTTTATCTGCAAATGGCGGCACCCAGTCTTCTTTAAAGAATAACTTGATCATGTCCGCCAAAACCTGCAATAAACCCATAGGGCCAACCCTGTTAGGGCCATACCGGTCTTGCCAAAGAGCGAGTAGTCTTCTTTCCACAAAAATTAACCCTGCAGCAACTGTCAGCACCACCAATAATACACCCGCTATAATGAAAATATACTTCATATCCGTTTCCTGGTTAACTATCCGTTATTATTGTCCCGCTACAACGGGATTTCCTACAGGGATGGGGCTTATCTTTCCCCAGCCTGGTAAACTCAAAAATGGCATGCCTGGAAGGTTATAAGATATTCCTATGATCCCTTTCGGAAAACTATTATTTATCTTAATTTTTGATTGCAAAATTTTCCCTGAAATATCCAATTGTACACTTTGATTGTCTATCATCTTAATGGATTTTGCATCAACCTCATTCATGTATATTTTTCGCTCCGGAATGCGCTCACCAATAGCTTTTCCCTTGGAACTTAATTCTTCCGAACCAAAAATATGATAAACCGGAACTACCTGCCACTGACCCTGTTTCGGCTCAAATGCTGACGGCACATGATTGTAAAAATTAACTTCTGCTTGATCGTTTGGTTCAAACATACGAATGCCAGGATCTCCGCCTTTAAGAGAACCGTTTGGTTGCTCTAAATATTTATTCGAGGCCTGATTGGAATTCCAGCCCGGCGACCAATAATAAGGTATCAAAGGTGAAGGAGGTTTTCCTTTATAACCTTCCATACTAAATGCCAGTGGTGTTTCATTGTCCTGTGGAGGTTTGGTCTCACTTACAGCAATGTTAGAATTCATAGAGGTACGACCACTAAAACGTGGCGTTTGGCGTGGAATTTTTTCATTCAGCAGCATAGGTTCGCCTGCCAAGTTTAGTTCTGCGACATTAGAAAATGCAGGGATGGTTTTGCTCATGGCAGATACAATATCATCAAAATGTTGCCATAAATTTCCTTCATTCCTACCCACTATTTTCATAATGTCTCTGATCCAGTGCCAACTTTCTTTCAATGGCTCTTTGACCGGAAAAACATTGTAAAACCGTTGGGCTCTTCCCTCATTATTCACAAGCGTGCCTTCCGATTCGGCAAAAGTTCCTACAGGTAAAAGCACTTCTGCCTTTGCAGTGGTTTCATTCTCGAGATAATCTAAAACAATTACCTGTTTGAATTTTTCCAATATTTTATCCACAGTTTGCCTATCCGCTCTTCTGTACAAGTCATTCTCCAGAACTATCAGCGTAGCAGCTTTTTCATCAACAACTGCCACTAGGTCATCAAGCGAATTACCTTCCATCATGGCTAGTCCCATACTATTACATTCCGGAACAGCTATACTTAATGCAATCCTTTTTTCAGAAGTTGAAAGTGCCAGTGCAATATTGGCAGCTGCATGTAGCACTTCTTCACTACGACTATGTGTACCGGAAATGATAACCGGATTTTTAGCTTCTTTTAAAGTGTTTGCTATCTTTTCAACCAGATCTTTCTGTGGCTGACTTAGATCCTTAACTGCAGGGGCTTTTTTATTTAACAGGGAGGCCACTGCGTAGCCAAGCCTTGCTATATCTGAGGAAGAAGCATGCAGACTTTCCGTGCATAATTCATCCAGTTTTGTTTCATAAGATGAAATGCTAAAAAACGGGCTTTTAAGATTCTGTGTTATTTCACGTACAGCTGAATCGTGCCAACTGGGAATGCCCATTTTAACAGCCATATTGGTTGGTTTATTTCTGGCTGCTTTTCTTAATGCCAGAGCAACCATTGGTGCTGTATTCGTTACATCTTCTCCCAATATTAAAACACAATCTGATTTTTCTATATCGCGTAGCGACGGGGAATAAACGGTTCCCTGTTTTAATATTTCATAGGCCGTTTTAGCCAGGTTATAGTCTTCCCGTGAAAGACCTTGATAAAAATTGTCCTTCCCAACCAATGTTGCCAAGGCAAAATTAGCTTCCAGGGAGGCTCTTGGTGAGCCAATACCAACCAATTTTTTGCTATCGAGAAATATAGCTGCTAATTCAGAGGTAAGATCTTCATTGGTTACCTCTTCTAAAATACCATTTTGGGAAGATCGTAACTGAATTTTTTTGATTCTCTTTTCGTCATTTACGAACTCATAACCAAACCTTCCTCTGTCACAAAGAAAATAACCGTTTACAGCACCATTATACCGGCTTAGTATTCTCCTGAGTACTCCATAACGTTCACTTGCAATGGTATTGCAACCTACGCTGCAATTAACACAAATCGAAGGTGCATTGGTCAGGTCCCATTTCCGGGTATATTTTTCCTTCAATGTTTTATCCGTAAAAACTCCTGTGGGACAAACCTCAGCGAGATTTCCGCTAAATTCGCTTTCCAGAATCCCTTCTTCATGCCTTCCAAAATAAACCTGATCATGGGCTGAAAAGACATCGAAATCCTTTCCGCCAGCATAATCCTTATAAAACCTTACACAACGATAACATTGTATACACCGGTTCATTTCATGATTAATAAAAGGCCCCAGATATTGATTCGTGTAAGTTCGTTTTTTAAAATTATAACGCCGGTAATTATGCCCTGTCATTACCGTCATATCTTGTAAGTGACATTCACCTCCTTCATCACAAATAGGACAATCGTGTGGGTGATTTGTCATAAGGCTTTCCAGAATCGATTTACGGAAATTCTTCACATCCGGATCTTCAATGGAAATGATTAGCCCGTCAACCACAGGCTCCATACACGACATCACAATGCGCCCTTGTCTGTCATTTATATCTTTATACTTTTTAACAGCACACAATCTGCAGGCTCCCACAGAACCCATCGCAGGATGAAAACAAAAATAAGGTATATTGAAACCCAGAGCAAGACATGTTTCAAGCAAATTCTTGCCCGGTATTACTTCAAAATTTTTTCCGTCTATTGTAATATTTATCATACGTGCCTCCAGGGACAGCTTTTCTCGTTAATATGTCGCATAAAATCATCGTGAAAATATTTGAGCCCGCTTTGTAACGGTTCCATAGCACCCGGGGCATGTGCACAAAACGTGTTGCCAGGTCCTAAATATTTAGTATGAAATTTCAATATTTCTATGTCATTGGGCTTTCCACTACCTTCTTCAATCGACTGCAGGATTTTTGTCACCCATGGCAATCCTTCCCTACATGGCGTACACCAACCGCAACTTTCCAAAGCAAAAAATTTCTCGAGGTTATGAATAAAAGCAACGGGGCAGGTTTTATCATCAAGTACAATCATAGTACCTGTGCCAAGGCGGCTTCCTGCTTTCTGAACCGAGGTAAAATCCATTTTAACATCCATATGGCTGTCGATAAGAAAATCCGTAGATGCCCCTCCTGGCAAAGCACCCCTAAATTTATAACCTTCGGCCATGCCGCCCGCATAATCTATCAATTCGCCCATGGTAATTCCTAATGGCAACTCCCAAAGGCCTGGCTTTTTGACCTTACCGCTTACGCCATATAATTTGGTACCTCCCTCGCCTGTTAAGCTTAAATCTTTGAACCATGTTGCTCCGTTTTCAACAATATGCGGAATCCAGGAAAGCGTTTCAACATTGTTTACTACGGTAGGATGTCCAAAAAGTCCCACAGATGCCGGATATGGAGGTTTTGCCCTGGGAATAGCCCGTTTCCCTTCCAAAGAATTAAGAAGGGATGTTTCCTCGCCACAGATATACCTTCCTGCACTTGAATGCACATACATATCGAGGTTAAATCCGGTTCCTAGAATATTGTTACCAAGAAATCCTGAGGCATAGGCCTCATCAATCGCCTTCTGTAGCAATGTTGCTGCCTTTTTGTAAGCCCATCTTATGAAAATATATGCCTTTTCCGCTTTAATGGCATAAGCTGCTATAATCATGCCGGCTATTAACTGATGAGGATTACCCTCTAGCAAGTACCGGTCCTTAAAAGTACCGGGTTCCATCTCGTCAGCATTTGTTACCAGATATTTAGGGGTTGGAACTTCGTCGCCCATTGGAACCAGACTCCATTTAACGCCAGTAGGAAATCCAGCTCCTCCTCGTCCCAAAAGATTAGCGGTTTTCACAAGATTTGTTATTTCCTGTGGCGCCATTTCTTTCAAGGCTTTACGCACTGCAGCATAGCCTCCTACCTTCTCATAATCCTTTAAATTGAGCGGTGATGATACATTAAGATATTTCGTTAGAGGTGTTTCCATGTTTATTTATAATTTTCCAAAATTTTATCAACTTCATTATTATCCAGATTATTATATAAATCCCCGTTAACCATTAAAGCTGGAGCATGATCACAATCACCGAGGCATGAAATAGGAAGAAGTGTATATTTATCATCAGAAGTTGTTTCGCCGAAACGAATTCCCAGTTTCTTTGAAATATGGTTATATATGGATTCATAACCCATCACCATGCAACTTACACTATCACAAACCAGAATTACATTTCGTCCCACAGGTTTACGGTAAATACGACTATAAAATGTAGCTATTCCGTCAACTTCATCAGCCGACATACCAAGAACATCAGCAATATCTTTTATGCTTTCGTCGGGTACCCATCTTCTGTATTTTTGAACTATCTTTAATGCATCGATACATGCAGCTTTTGGGCTTGGATAAAGCTTTATTTCCTCCAAAATCTCATGTCTTTCTTGTTCCGTCAACATACATTATTTTTAAACCCAAACTCTTCTCAGGAAGCGCTGGGAAGGTTGTACTTTTATCTGTCTAAATCGGCCAACACAAAATCCATAGCTCCCAGTATAGATAATAAGTCAGGGATAGTGTAGCCTTTACCAATGAGTGGCAACATTTGCAAATGCGGAAACGATGGAGTTCTTATCCGGCACCGGTACGATGAAGTACTTCCATCACTGATAAGATAATATCCATTACTCCCTTTGGCGTTTTCTGTGGGAATCATTGCTTCTCCAGCAGGGATAACAGGTCCCCACGTAACAGAAAGAAAATGAGTGATGAGGGTTTCTATATCCTTCATCGTTTTCTCCTTACGAGGAGGTGTTGTTAACGGATGATCCGATTTGTATTCGCCCGCCGGCATATTTTTCAGGCATTGTTCAACAATGTGAAGACTTTGACGCATCTCCTCCATGCGAACCAATGCTCGATCAAAACAATCTCCATTCTTACCTAGTGGTACTTCGAATTCAAATTGATCATAACCCGAATAAGGGCGGGTTTTACGATAGTCCCAGTTATAACCGGTTGCTCGCAAGCCAGAACCTGTGACTCCCCATTCTATTGCTTCCGCTGTTGTATACGCCCCTATCCCAATAGTTCTTGCTTTGAAAATACCATTTTTAATAATTACCTGATTGTATTCTTTAAGTCGCTTGGGAAAGTATTTAATAAAATCTCCAACCAATGTTTCCCAACCTTTAGGCAGGTCATGAGCCACGCCTCCTATCCTAAACCACGATGGGTGCATCCGCCCGCCCGTTACTGCCGAAACAATGTCAAATATTTTTTCCCTGTCGTTAAACGCAAAAAATACAGGCGACATCTGACCCAAATCCTGAGCATAAGTACCTAACCATACCAAGTGGCTTGCAATACGGAAAAGTTCGCACATCATAACGCGAATCACGTTTGCCCTGGCCGGAATTTCAATACCTGCAAGCTTTTCAACCGATAGCAGATAAGCAAGGTTGTTCATAACACCACTTAAATAATCAATACGGTCAGTATATGGAATGTATTTATGCCATGTCTGTCTTTCGCCCATTTTTTCTGCGCCACGGTGGTGAAAACCGATATCAGGCACAATATCAACAATATCTTCCCCATCCAATTGCAGAATCAAACGCAAGAGCCCATGAGTACCAGGGTGCTGCGGACCAATATTAAGAAACATAAAATCAGCATCTTCGCTTTGCTTTTTTAATCCCCAGTTTTCCGGCTTAAAAATTAAAGTCTCGTCAGCAATTGCCCGCATTTGTTCTTCCAAAACGTAAGGTGCCACCTCTGTGGCTCTGGCATGATACTCTTTTCTTAACGGGTGACCTTTCCATGACTGAGGCATGAGTATCCTAATCAAATGGGGATGACCACTGAATTTAATGCCAAACATATCATAAACCTCACGTTCATACCAACTAGCAGAAGTCCAAACATTTGTTATGCTTGAAATAGTGGGCATTTCTCCAATAAGAGCTGCCTTTATCCGAATATCTTCATTTCTTTCAAAAGAGGTAAGATGATAAACCATAGTAAAATGACTGGCTGGCTGACCATTTCTATTTGTTCTGCTCCGTTCATCAATAGCTGTAATATCGTATAACATCCGAAATGGACGGTCTATTTCATTTTTAAGATAGGATAGAATGACTTTATTTTTATCCGGATCAATCCACAAGGTAAGAATACTGTCAGCAGTGTTCTGTTGAGCAATAATGGACTCGCCGAATTTTTGCTTCAAATTGTCAGCTAGAGAATAATCATCCATAAAGTATTACTAAATAGTCTGTTATTTATTTATTTATTTTGACCACCGCTCCTTTTATATTAGGCTCTTCAACTCAAACAGTTACAAAAGCCTCCACCACCTGGTGAGGTCAAATTTCATCCATTGGCCTGTATGTTCCCATCTTCATTCGCTCTTCGTTTTTTGCATCTCTCAGACTTATTTTTTCAGGTCTAATGATTCCTTGTGGTCCTACTTTCCAACTTAAAGGCCGTTCTTCCTTGCCTATCGAATCACGTAAAAGCAAAAGTCCTTCCAGAAAAGCATTTGGTCTGGGAGGACAACCTGGTACATACACATCTACCGGTAAAAACTTGTCGACTCCCTGCACTACACTATATATATCATACATCCCCCCTGAATTGGCACACGACCCCATGGATATTACCCACCTGGGAGCCATCATTTGTTCATGCAGTTTTTTAATAATAGGTGCCATTTTAATAAAAACAGTACCTGCAATTACCATTAAATCAGCCTCCCTGGGAGTTCCACGAATTACCTCTCCGCCAAACCTTGCAATATCAAAACGACTTGTAATAGAAGTAGCCATTTCAACAAAACAACACGAAAGGCCAAATGCAAAAGGCCATATCGAATTTTTCCTTCCCCATGCAATCATATCATCTAACCGGCTAAAAAAAACCGACTTTTGTACTGCTTCATCAAGTAAAGCTGTTTCGGTTCCAATATGCTGATGCCCCGCCTTATCTAGTGTCCAATTCATTTTAACCTGTTTTTATATTTAAGAATTTTTCTGCCATTTGGCCCAAAATCCAATGCTCCAATGCTTAATTCATAAATAAGCACTACCATTAAAATAAGAATAAAGATTGCTACCCCTATGTACCCTGCTAATCCAAGTTCACGAAAAGATACTGCCCAAGCCATTATGAATGCTGCATCCAAATCAAAAATCACAAAAAACATGGCTATGATATAAAAATGGGAAGTGAAACGTAAACGTGCATTACCTGTTGGAGGCATTCCCGATTCATAAGGAGTATCCGTATCCCTTTCACGATGGCGTTCCCCCAAAAAATAGGAAAGACCTATCATTATTCCTACTATCGCAAAAGCCGCACCAGCATAAACTAAAAACGGCCAAAAAGCTATTCCTTCCTGAAAATTCATATTTTATTACTGTTAGTTAAATAACAATTACTATAAACAATTGTTTGGAAAATTTTGTTTAAATAGAATCCGAATTTTAATAACATCTGTGAAAAATCACAACATTAAATGCCAATAAATAAACTATTTAATTAAGTGAAAAAAATTACGCAAACAAAAATATAAGTTGATTTTGACCGGTTCCGATATGGCAGATCTAAAATCCATAAAATCGAAGTTATTTCCCGTAAATTTTATGGATCTTAAAACTTGTTGATAAATCGTTCGTTCTTCTCAAAAAATTCTAATAAAAAATATTGACTTTACATTTTTGACTCTTGTATAATACTTCCCAGGAAACTTCCAAATAAGTTAATTGTTATTTCATGGTAAGTATTCAACCAATTTTAAACAGAAAATTCTGGTTAATGACTCAATTTTTTTCAAACTTTGTAGCTGTTAACAATTGTTAATATGTAATGAAAAGTGATGATAATGAGTATTTATTGGTTTAATAGGTTGTTCATTGAATGTTATTCGATTCTTAATTTTATTAAAAGCAAGTGTTCGCTGGTATTTTTACAAACAGAATTAACCGGATAACATCATCATCATATAATAATTTTTAAAATTTAACTATTAAATAATATAGTGTTAATATGATTGATTTAATAAAAGAAAAAAAAATTGATATTAGCTTGTCTAATGAAGAATTAATATTAGAAATCAATAGCTTGCGCAAAAAACGTAATGCAATAATATTGGCGCATTACTATCAGGACGGTGATATACAGGATATTGCTGATTTTATTGGGGATAGCCTTCAGCTTTCTCAACAAGCTGCGAAAACAAATGCGGATGTGATCGTTTTTGCCGGTGTTCATTTTATGGCGGAAACAGCAAAAATATTAAGTCCTGAAAAAACTGTATTGATTCCCGATTTAGAGGCTGGATGTTCGCTCGCAGATTCTTGTAAAACAGAGGATTTTAAAGAATTTTTAAAAGCGTATCCCAATCATACTGTAATTTCATACGTGAATACAACAGCTGAGATTAAATCCTTAACGGATATTATTTGTACTTCTTCAAATGCATTAGGCATTGTTAAATCTTTACCTGAAAGTGAGAAGATTGTTTTTGCGCCTGATAAAAACCTGGGTAATTATATTATGAGTATTACCGGACGCGATATGGTTATATGGAATGGCGCTTGTCACGTTCATGAACGTTTTTCATTGGAAAAAATATTGAAATTAAAAGAGGAGAATCCTGAAGCTAAGATTATAGCACATCCGGAATGTGAAAAACCGGTTTTGTTGATTGCTGATTTTATCGGATCTACATCGGCTTTGTTGAAGTTTGTTGAAAAAGATGATGCTGCTACTTACATTGTTTGTACGGAATCTGGTATACTTCATCAAATGATTAAATTGCAGTTTAATAAGAAGTTTATTCCTGCACCACCCAATGATTCTACTTGTGCCTGCAATGATTGTCAGTTTATGAAGTTGATTACATTAAAAAAGATTTATCTTAGCTTAAAAAATAATCGGTTTGAAATCACTTTAAATGAGGATATTCGTAAGAAAGCGGAATTGCCTATTCGCAGAATGCTTGAATTGTCTGATAAATTAGGTTTTAAATAGAAAACTAATGAAAAAAATTTATTTTAAACTATTGATTATTAGTAATTTATTATTTTGTTTTTTTGGAATCTATGCCCAGAAATCTCAACAAAGTGGTTATGTGAAATTTACCTATCCTAATGGTAAATTATCCAGTGAAGGAGTTATGCTTAATGGTAAACCGGATAAGTTTTGGAGAACTTACTATGTCACTGGAGTAATGAAATCAGAAGGAACGCGAAAGAATTTTTTATTGGATAGTATATGGGTATTCTATAATGAGTTAGGAGATACTACAGAAAGAATAAGTTATGTTTTAGGTAAGAAAAATGGGTATTATTATCAATATGGAAATGTTGAAGAGAAGAATCAAACCAGAAAGAATGTTTTGGTGTCCAAGTAATTATATTTTAATGATAATCGAGAAGGACTTTCGTATTATTATTATCCGGATGGAAAAGTAAAAGAAATTATTAATTACAGAAAGAATAAACGACACGGTTTTGGAAAGGAATTTAATAAAGATAGTGTTATCATCACACTTTATGAATATTTTAATGATTTGTTAATTGACAAACAGAATATTAATAGAACCGTTAATGGTCATAAGGAAGGTGTTTGGAAAGAATATTTTGATAACGGTCAAATTAAAACCGAAAGGGATTACCGAAATGACCAATTAGTAGGTTATGCTAAAGAATATGATAAAAAAGGCAGCACCACTTTATCGCAACTCTATGATGACGGAAAACTTGTACAAAAGGAAAAGAATGATACATTGGATATTCAAGAAAAGGTTGTTAAAGATGCTAATGGTAAGATAATTAAAAGAGGGTATTACAAGAAAGATGTTCCTACAGGGATACATAGGGAATATGATTCCGATGGTAATGTTATTAATTCTTACGTGTATAACGAATTGGGAAAAGTTGTAAGTGAAGGAATCATAAAGGATGATGGAAGCAGAGAAGGTAAATGGGAATATTTTTATGATGATGGTGAAGTAAAATCAGTCGGCTTATATAATAATAACCGGCAAGAGGGAGATTGGAATTTTTTATATAAGGGTGGAAAAAAGGAACAAACAGGAAATTTTTCTAAAGGTCTTCTAAACAAGGAATGGGATTGGTTTAATGACAAAGGCGATTTAAGCAGATCTGAAACTTTTGTGAACGGGAAACGGGAAGGTCTATATTTTGAGTTAAATGAGTTTTGTGATACTGTACTGAAGGGTTATTACCATGATGGTGAAAAAAATGGTCTGTGGGTCAGTAACGTGGGAGAAGTTATCGAGCAAGGTAATTATGTGAATGATTTAAAAGAAGGCATTTGGAAAATTCATTATAAAGATGGTATTTTAGCGTATCAGGGAAATTATTTACAGGGCAATCCTGATGGTGTGCATAGTTATTATTATGAAGATGGTACTATAAGAGAAGAACAAAATTACGTAAATGGCATTAAAGAAAAGGCATGGAAAAAATATACACCAGAAGGGAATCTATTTTTAACCATAGATTATAAAAATGACGTAGAGTCAAAAATAAATGGTGTAAAGATTAACAAGATAAGATAACCAATACAACCTGATGATTGAGGATTTGAAGTTTAGAGATGATAAAATTGAAGACTCTGACAAGGATTTTGAGCGTAAAGTTCGGCCACTTGAATTTTCAGATTTTTCTGGACAGGGTAAGGTAGTTTCGAATCTTAAAGTTTTTGTCAAAGCCGCTAAAATGAGAAGTGAATCCTTGGATCATGTGTTATTACATGGTCCACCTGGGTTGGGTAAAACTACTTTATCCAATATTATTGCGAATGAGTTAGGTGTAAATCTAAAAGTTACTTCAGGACCGGTTCTTGATAAACCGGGCGATTTAGCCGGTATTCTCACGAATTTAAATGATCACGATGTTTTATTTATTGATGAAATACACAGGTTAAGTCCGGTGGTTGAAGAATATTTGTATTCGGCCATGGAGGATTTTATTATTGACATCGTTTTAGATAAAGGGCCTAATGCCAGATCCATTCAATTAAAATTAAATCCTTTTACTTTAATAGGTGCCACAACACGCTCTGGGCTTCTTACAAGTCCTTTGAGAGCCAGGTTTGGAATTAATTGTCACCTTGAATATTATGATATACCAACACTTGAAAAAATTGTTAAACGTTCAGGTCAAATACTTAACATTCATATCAATGATGAAGCTTCTTTGGAGATTGCCAGAAGAAGTCGTGGTACCCCTAGAATTTGCAATGCACTATTGAGAAGAATAAGAGATTTCGCACAAGTGGAAGGAGAAGGTTTTATTGATTTGAAAATAACCCAATACGCTTTAACAGCTTTAAACATTGATAGAAATGGTTTAGACGAAATGGACCATAAAATACTACGTACCATTATTGAAAAATTCAAAGGTGGACCTGTTGGTTTAACTACAATTGCTACTGCTGTGGGAGATGATTCGGGTACCATTGAAGAGGTTTATGAACCGTTTCTTATTAAAGAAGGATATATAAAACGAACTCCCAGAGGGAGAGAAGTTACAGAACTTGCGTATAAAAATTTAGGGATTATTTTCCCTGGAAATCAGCAAACACTGTTTTAATTTTTAGTCTTTTTAATTAACAAATTGAACATTTTATCCTAAAAGTTCTTTATGGTTGAATTTGGATGTCAATGATTTTTTATTTCCTTTTTGTTTTACGTCAAAAAAGTTGGTTGAGATTAATTGGTGTATTTGTTTTTAACTTGTAATTTAAAGATCTGCACATGAAAAGAGAAATTGATGTTAAATGGGATGGTAATATGAAATTCATTACGGATATTGATGGACATAAATTGATACTTGATACAACTGAAGATGCTGGCGGTAATAATGAGGGTCCGCGTCCCAAAGTATTGTTAATGGTTGCTCTGGCTGGTTGTACTGGTATGGATGTTATATCGATATTGAAAAAAATGAAGGTGGATATTACTTCTTTTAATCTTAAGGTTGAAGGTGATATTAATGATGAGCATCCCAAGAAGTATAATGCCATGAAAGTCGTTTATGAATTTAAAGGCCACAATATCAGTTATGAGAAAGTTGAAAAAGCGGTAAATTTGTCTATCGATAAATACTGTGGAGTGAATGCCAATTTACGCGATGCTATGCAAATGGAGTATGAAATAAGAATATTGTAAGTTATATAGCGATGCATTAGATAGTTCGGTGAAGTTTACTACTTCGTCTTGGTTCTTATGTCTTTAATCTCTTTCCTAAATCGTACTTGCAAATTGCTCTAAAAACCTTTTATCGTTTTCAAACAGAATCCTGATGTCTTTAATTTGATATTTTAGCAATGCCATACGATCGATACCCATGCCAAAGGCATATCCGGAGTAAATGGTTGAATCAATGCCGCAGTGGTTCAAAACATTAGGATCGACCATACCACATCCTAGTATTTCTAACCATCCCGAATGTTTACATATATTGCAACCTTTACCTTTGCAAATACTACAAGAAATATCCATTTCTGCCGATGGCTCGGTGAAAGGGAAATAGGAGGGCCTTAACCTTATTTGAGTTTCATGTCCAAAGAATTCTCGCGCAAAAAATAGCAAGGTCTGTTTTAAATCTGCAAAGGACACGTTTTTATCAATGTATAACCCTTCCACCTGGTGAAAAAAACAATGGGAGCGCGCCGAAATTGCCTCATTACGGAACACTCTGCCGGGCATAATAGAACGAATGGGCGGTTTGGTTTTTTCCATTAGCCTTACCTGAACCGACGACGTATGGGTTCGTAACAAAATTTCAGGATCCTTCGCAATAAAAAAAGTATCCTGCATATCTCTGGCAGGATGCTCTTGTGGAAAATTCAGTGCCGAGAAAACATGCCAATCGTCCTCTATCTCAGGACCTTCTGCAATGGTAAATCCGATCCTGGAGAATATTTCGTTTATTTCATTTCTTACAATTGAATTGGGATGTCTCGATCCCAATTCAATTTGATCACCGGGAAGACTTAAATCTTTTTTTGTGGCCTTTTCAGGAGAGCTTTCCAACGACGTTTTAAAGTCATTATATTTTGTATTAAGAAATTCTTTAAGCTCATTAAGTTTTTGACCGGACTGTTTTTTTAAGTCCGAAGGCAGGTCTTTAAAGTCCTCAAAGAGTTGATTTAAAACTCCTTTTTTACTTAAATACTTAAGGCGGTATGCTTCTGCTTCTTCTTGTGTTTTTGCCGCAAAGTTTGAAGCCTCTTCGAGAATATGTTTAATTTTGTCGATCATTTCCTGGTAGTATTAATGTTTCCTATCTCCATTACAGGAGTATTTGGTTTAATTTATTTCAGCCTTAATTTATAATTTTGATTGAGAATTTTACCTGTTTTATGGGTACATCTCCATGTTCTGTTTTTACCTCTGCAATTTTATCCACAACCTCCAATCCTTCAACTACTTCTCCAAAAACAGTATAGTTATCGTCCAGAAAAGGAGCACCCCCTAAACTTGAGTAGTCGTTGATTTCTTCTCCTGTGAATTTGAACTTCTTTTTTTCAAATTCGGCTTTTGCCAGATCAATGGCTCTGTTTTGAAGAAATGAGTTATCAAAAATGGTATCTTTTTTTATCAATCTGGTTTGTTCTAATTGATAGTATTTTTTGAATAAACCAGTTAAGGTTTTGTTATTAATTCCGATTTCAACCTGTTTTAATTGCTCTGGTTTATAAGTTTTGCCTTGTACAATATAAAATTGGGTAGAGGACGACTCTTTATTGGGATTTATGTCTTCATCCTGTCGTGCTGCCGCTAAAGCTCCTTTTTTATGGTAAAATTTCGGATTAATTTCTGCCGGTATGGTGTATTCGTAAACAGAAGGATTATTCTCCGGAGTCACTGGAAGATTAACGTCTCCTCCCTGGATCATAAAACCTTTGATTACCCGGTGAAATATTCTGTCTTTATAAAAGCCATTCCGTATTAGTTTTATAAAATTGTCCCTATGTTTGGGCGTTTCGTCGTATAATCTGAGCTTTATATCGCCCAGGTCGGTTTTAATTAGAACCATCGTACCTTTTTCTTTTGAAGAATGGCAGGAAAAGGTTAAACTTAAGAGACTTAACAAAATTATATTTAAATAATTGATTTTCATTTAATACTGTTTTTTAAAGCATCTATCTCAGTTTTTTCCGGTGAGATCGATTATGCAAATATAATAGTCTTTAGAATAACTCTATTTTTTAAAAGTTTAAATTCTTTGGATATGGTTTATTAACTTTGCGCCGGTTTTAAAATTTGAATCTTCGTTTAACTCAAAGAATATTAATTGAATCACGTAAAAAACTTAGGTAGCCAGACCCTTGTATATGGGTTGAGTAGCATTGTATCGCGGTTTATAAATTATTTGCTAACGCCGCTTTATACTTATATATTTCTTCCTGAAGCTTATGGAGATGTTACGGTTCTTTATGCGTATGTAACGTTCTTTAATATTATTCTAACTTATGGAATGGAAACCGGATATTTCTATTTTGCCAAACGTGAGAAAAGTTTTGCTGAAGTATATGGCACAGCGTTTTTAAGTATTTTATTTACGACCTTGTTGTTTGCTCTACTTTCCTTTATGTTTTTAGGAAATATTGCCAATTTTATTCAATATGGGCATAAGGCCAATTATGTATTTTGGTTTGTACTTATTCTTTCTTTTGATTCCCTCACAGCGGTGCCATTTGCAAAGTTGCGTCAACAGAATAAAGCCTTTAAATTTGCTCTTTTCAAGCTTCTAAATGTTATCATTACCGTTGTTTTTAACGTGTTGTTGCTTTGGATAATTCCCCGTTTTTTTGTAGTTAATGGTAAATTCCTTGGATTTAATTATAAGCTGGATGTAGTTTTAATATTTATAGCCAATTTTGTAGGTAGTTTATTTACACTGGTTTTGCTTCTTCCCGATTTATTTAATGAGAAAATTAAATTTAATTTTTTATTGTGGAAGAAAATGTTTCAATACTCCTATCCGTTGTTATTTGTAGGATTAATTGGTACCATTAATGAAACTTTTGATCGGATATTATTGCAGAAGTACTTATCTCCTCTTTTAAATATCAAAGCGCAGATAGGTATATATGGTGCTTGCGTTAAAATAGCGATGATTATGACTTTATTTACGCAAATGTTCCGTTTTGCTGCTGAACCCTATTTTTTTAATCGTGGAAAAAATGAGGATCCAAAGATTATTTTGGCTGAAGTATCTAAATTTTTCTTTTTATACGGACTTGTTATATTTCTCGGCGTAATGTCATATATCGATATTATAAAATATTTTATCGGACCAAAATATCATGAAGGCTTAAAGATTGTGTCAGTGTATTTGCTGGGTAGCCTCGGATTAGGGATATATTTTAATCTTTCTTTCTGGTACAAATTAAATGGTAAAACTTACTTTGGGATTATTATTTCAGGTATAGGCGCATTGATTACTATTGTTTTAAATATCATTTTAATTCCGCATTTTAGTTATGTTGGATCGGCCTGGGCTCGCCTAATCTGTTACGCGGCCATTATTTTATTGTCTTATTTTCTTGGGCAGAAATTTTATCCTATCAATTATCCGATTAAAACAGTAGCGAAGTATTTGGTTATAACGTTAGCTTTATTTTTTATTTCCAGTCAATTAAAATTTCCCAATTTATACCTCGATTTATTAAAGAATACAGTGATTTTTGTATCTTTCCTTTTCTATATGGAAAAAAAAGAAAATATTATAACTGTTTTTATTAGAGCATAATGAAAGTAAAAATTGTAAATAAATCCAAACATTCATTGCCTTCGTATAGTACGCCATTATCAGCAGGAATGGATATCAGAGCGAATATAAACGAAAATATTGCCTTAGAACCTGGGGAACGCAAACTTATTCCCACAGGATTGTTTATTTCGTTGCCTAAAGGTTTTGAAGCTCAGATGCGTCCGCGTAGTGGATTGGCTCTAAAAAGTGGGATTTCATTGGTAAATACGCCTGGGACAATTGATGCGGATTATCGTGGCGAAATAGGGGTTATTCTCATAAATTTTTCAAAGGAACTGTTTACTATACACGATGGTGACCGGATTTGCCAGATGGTTATTAAAAGATATGAAACAGTTGAATGGGAATTGTGCGATTCGCTTGATGAAACTAATCGCGGGGATGGAGGATTTGGACATACAGGGAAAAATTAAAAGATGTACAGAATATTTGTAATTTTATGTTTAAGTTTTTTATTTTTTGGTTGTTCATTTTTTGGAAATATAACCAAGAAGAATAAAGTTGAACCGTTATTAGACAACAGGCAGATTGAATATAACTATTCGTTTACGGAAGCTACAAAGCAGAAGATCTTTGGAAACTATAATCAGGCAATTAATTTATTTTACCGTTGCAGTGCCATAAATCCTAATAGTGCAGCAGTTTATTACCAGTTATCGGATATTTTTAGCATTACCGGCGATAAGAGCAATGCCTTATATTTTGCGCGTTTAGCTGTTAAGTTGGATAAAAAGAATGATTGGTACATGTTGAACCTGGCGCATGTTTATCAACTAAATGATAAAATTGACAGTACTATTTATATCTATAAGAAAATTGTTAAAGCCAATCCTAATAAATATGACTATCAATTTAATTTTTCATTGTTATACGTCAGGAATAACCAATTCAAAACGGCTATAAAACTATTAAAAAAGTTAAAGAAAAATTATGGTTTCAATAAGGAAATTGCGGTTACCCTTTATAAGATTTATGAAATAAGAAATGAAAATAAAAGTGCTATAAATATTTTATTGGATGCCATTAAAAAGTATCCTGAAGAAGCCCATTTTTACGGTTTATTAGCTGAACACTATGCTTCTATAGGAGAAAATAAATTAGCGCTTGAATATTATGACAAATTATTAAATATTGATCCTGAAAATCAAAAGGGAATTTTGTCGTTGTTTGAGTTTTACAGGAATATCCCTGATTATGGGAAAACTTCAGAAATAACAACAAAAATAATTAACAATGATAATTTTTCAAAGGATATAAAAATAGAAACTTTAAATACATTATTAAATGATAAGTCCTATCTGAATAGCATGAAAAAAGAATTTAAGGAAATTCTTGAACTTATGCTGGCCGGTAATTCATCGGATGTTAAGGTACATGGATTATATGCCGAATATTATGTAAAAGTTGATTCTTTATTAAGAGCAAAAGAGGAGTATTTGTGGAATATTAAAAACCTGAAAATAAATTATGAGGAATGGGAAAAATTATCGAATGTCTTAATTTCTTTGGAGGACTATAATACACTTTTTAACCTTTCTGAGGAAGCGATATCTAATTTTCATGATAAACCTGGAGTATACTTATTCAAAGGTATGGCCGCTTTTCAGTTGGGAAAATATGATGATGCTTTATTGGCCTTGAATTACGGATTAAAATATGTAAATAATTCTAAAATAACTGAATTACAATTTTTTACTTTTTTAGGAGAAACTTATAACGCAATAAAAGATTTTAAGAATTCTGATTCGTTTTTTCAAAAGGCTTTGGATATTGATAAACAAAATATTTTTGTTCTTAATAATTATAGTTACTATTTGGCCGAAAGGGAAGAAAAAATTGATCAAGCCCTTGAGTATAGTCGAAAATGTTTGGAAATTCAACCGAATAATTATAAATATCTGGATACATATGGTTGGGTTTTGTTTAAAAGTAAACGATATGATGAAGCAAAATTAGTATTTGAGGGTGCAATTGCTAAGGGAGGATCGGGAAACGAAGAAATTTTAGTGCATTATATTTCGGTTTTAATTAAATTGAATTTAATGGATGAAGCCTTGAAAAATTATCGTATTCTAAAAAAAATTGGAAAGGACAACAAGGAAATAAGATCTTTACTAAAAATTACAGATTAATTTAATGGGTAGAGTTTTTACTATTTTAAGTTTTTTAATGTATTCATGCGCTGCAATACATAAAGTTCCCGAAGTGTCTTTGAGCGGTAAATATGTTTCATTGGATAAGGTTAAAGTTAGAATAAATTCAGGAAACCTCGGTAATATAGCGTTAAAAGGCTATATTAGTGTAGTTCATGATTCTTTATTATGCTTTAGCTTTAACGGTCCCTTAGGATTTAAAATATTAAGCGGGAGATTTGGTGAACAATTTGTTGTAAAAGATTATTATAATGACAGGTTATATAATGATATATTAAAGGAATTAATATTAAAGTCGGGTATTATTTTTAATAAAGCTTGTATTGAAAATGTAATACTTTCGAAAGCCGATTCCCTGTCTTTTCAGTTGAAGAAATTAAATGGTAATGTAATTGAAGTTAGAACCAGTGAAATAGGAAGGGAACGTACATTGACCATATTGAATCCTGTCAAAAGTAATTTATTCAAATTCGAATTCCTTTTAAAGAAAAAAATGCCTCGTGAAATAAATATACATTATAAGGGGTACGATGAAGATTGGGAAGTTAAGATTGAAGTAATTTCATTATCTAACCTGGAAAAAAAATGTAATTTTGGTTTTTAGATTTTATATTATTATTATTGTTAATGAGAAAAATAGGTTTTATAATATGTATTAATCTATTTACTTTTTTCGCATTTTCTCAGAGTCGAAGCGATCTTGAAAAGAAACGAGCAAATACACTTAAGGAAATTAACGAAACTGAAAATATTCTCAATTCTGTAAAGCAAAATAAATCGGCTTCCATAGAAATGCTAGGATTATTGGACAAAAAAATAGGACTAAGGAATTCTTTAATTGCCAATTTATCAACAGAAATCAGTGATGTTGACAAAAAAATAACCGAGTTAGAAAAAATGACTGAATCACTCAATCATGATATTAAAGAAATAAAAGATGAATATGCCAGAATGATCTATCTTGCTTATATAAACCGGAAACCGTACAACAAATTTTTATTTATTATGGCGGCGAAAGACATAAGTCAAGCCTACAAAAGATTGCAATATTTGAAACAATACTCAGAATACCACCAGAAACAGATTGGGGTTATAAATAGTATTGAAAATACTTTAAATGCTCAAATAAAGGAACTGGAATCAAAAAGAAAAGAGAAATTTTTATTA
>CAYZNC010000040.1:0-27421 GCA_964478555.1 uncultured Bacteroidales bacterium
TATATAATTAACCAGGAATTAGGAGCCTGCTGCTATCAATCCACCTAATAATGTTGATTCAGTCCCAACCATGGCATTTTGTACAGCATTACTGATTAAGAGGATAAAAACCAGATCGACAACTGATAACTGGGCTAGTTCCTTTTTTCCAAACAAACGAATAAATATGATAATAAACAGATAGATGACAACACAGCTTACGACTATCTTCAAATAATTAGTGATCATGAGCAAATTTTTAATTTATGGTTTGCAGCACATGAGGTCATTCAAAAATATTCTTTTTAGAAACGCCTCATCTGTTTAACATTCAAATATAACAGAAAGTCAACGTTTCTGCAACCAGTTTCCAGGTAAAAATGTTTATAACAATCTGAGTTGCGGGTTACATTTAGCGGTTCACACGAATTTGAAATACGTAGTCAGAAACAGTACTCCTCATTCATGGCATAAGGCCTTAAATATTAGCTACATAACCTGTAATACGGAGGGGCAACTTGAAACTTAAATTAATATTACTAAATTTAGACTTTAAACCAGACTTTTATGAAGATTTCTGCAATAACATTTTTTTTATTAGCGCTTCCTCTGATAAGCATAAATGCCTCATTAGTTAAAATGGATTCAATACCGGAATGGTATAATGATTATGATGTTAAGTTTTACAAATTGGATCTGGAAGCCAGTGATACAGCTGCTTATGTATCAGGAAATGTGACTATCCTAAGCCAGGTTTCAGCAAATATTCTCGATGCCTTCAAATTTGAACTATTTTCCGGTCTTACTTTAGATTCTGTTTTTGCAGATAATCGTAAAACCACGTTTGTTCGTTCGGGAGATGTAGTTAGTGCGGCTCTGCCTCATACGCTGCAGCACGGGCAACTCACCTCGGTTACCATATATTATAAGGGCTCTGTTAAATCAAACGGATTTTTCTCACCCCTGGTAACGCAGTTTGATAACGCATGGAACATCAATATAACATGGACCCTTTCCGAACCCTTTGGTGCCAAGTATTGGTTTCCCTGTAAACAATATCTTTCTGATAAAGCGGATTCAGCATGGATATTTATTACCATTCCTAAAAACTGCAAAGCTGGCTCGAATGGTGTATTGTCAGGCATCACACCCGTGGGTAGCAATAAAGTTCGTTACGAATGGAAAACTCATTACCCTATTGCTTTTTATCTCTTGTCCTTTGCTGTTGCTGATTATCAAGATTACAGTTTTTATACAAAATTGAACGACAAAGATTCGGTTTTAGTGCAGAACTTTATTTATGACCGTCCTGATTATCTGAAAAACAACAAACCTTTGATCGATAAAACAGCCGATTTCCTTAAGTATTATTCTTCGGTTTTTGGCATTTACCCTTTTTGGAAAGAAAAGTATGGCCATTGTTTAGCCCCTTTGGGGGGAGGTATGGAACATCAGACCATGACTTCACTTTCAAGTTTCGAATTTTTGCTTGTATCGCATGAACTATCTCATCAATGGTTCGGCGATTTAGTGACCTGTGCCACATGGCAGGACATTTGGGTAAACGAAGGGTTTGCATCCTACTCAGAATATCTTGCCGACGACGCACTCGTATCGCACGAACTGGCAGTTCAATGGATGGTATTTACACATTGGGGGGCATTAAATGATCCCAACGGTTCTGTTTTTATTCCGGAGAAAGACAAAGACAATGAATTGAGGGTGTTTAGCAACAATCTTACTTACAAAAAAGGAGCTGCCATTATCCACATGCTTCGATATGAATTGAATAACGACGTTTTGTTTTTTAACATATTGCGCGAATATTTAAAGGAATTCAAAGACTCGGTTGCAACTGGTAAAGATTTCATTCAAGTGGTTAACAAGCTCTCAGGTAAAGATTACTCCTGGTTTTTAAACCAATGGTATTATGGAAATGGTTATCCACTCTTCGATCTCTCATGGAAACATGTTGATAATGTGCTCACCGTTATTTCTAATCAAAAGGTTTCATCAGATTCTCCATCCTTCTTTAAAACACATTTTGATTTAAAAATTATCAATAAAAATTCTGATACCATTGTGAGACTTTATCAGGACCAACCTCAACAAGTATTCTATATACCAGTAAGTGGAGACGTTGATTCGGTAGCGTTTGATCCTAACGAATGGCTGTTAAAGAAAATAACAATTGATAAAGTGCCTGACCTGCCTTCCGTGGATGATTATTTCAAAGCATCACCCAATCCTTTTTCAGAAGAAATAAAGGTTCTATTCAGATCTTATCCCGATCATGACAGAATAATAAAACTAATTGCTTCGAACGGTAAAAAAATATTGGAACTCAATGCTAAAAAACAAATTGAAGTTTCTATCAATACTAAAAATATCATGTCCGGAGCTTACCTTTTGTATGTATTGGAGGGTAAAAGTACCTATATCAGGAAGGTAATTAAGGTGAGATAAGAGTTGGGAAAATATAATGTATGCGAAACAGGAACCCTCCTCTTTTTAGGAGGGCAGGGAGGTCCAATTATTTTCTACTTCTCCTTATAATGCCTTGTTGAAATACTCCGTAACTGTTTCGCTGCTTCTTCAGGCTTCACGGGATTAATAATGTTGCCTCCACCGGATTCAAAACCAGCCAAATATTTTAATTTATCAGGCGAACGTAAAGGCGGATAAAATTCAATATGAAAATGAAAATCGTTATTCTCCGGTTTATCTTCGGTTGGCGCATTATGCAACATGGTGATGTTTGGAAAAGACATTTCAAAAAGATTATCGAATTTAACAATGAGATCTTTGTGAATAGATGCCAAAGCACTTAACTCTTCCGGAGTAAATTCTGTAATTCTTGCTACATGCCGGCGAGGCAAAATATATGTTTCATAAACAAAGCGTGCGAAGAAAGGTATAACGGCAACAAAATGCTCGTTAGCGCAGACAATGCGAGTGCCTTCGGATAACTCGTGTTCTAACAAGCTGCAAAATAAGCATTTGTCATTTTCATTCCGGTAAAGCATCGCCGATTCTACCTCACGTTCAACTGTTTTAGGAACATAGTTGGTGGCATATATTTGTCCATGAGGGTGAGGGTTCGATACACCAATTGCTTTTCCCTTATTTTCAAAAATAAGTATATTCTTAATCAATGGATTATTGGCAAGTGTCTGGTACTCTTCCTGCCACAAAGTATAAATGTTTTCAATTTCGGGCAACGACATTTCGGCAAGCGTAATATTATGCTTAGGCGTAAAACATATTACCCGGCAAACTCCCTGAGCTGGTTCTACCTTTTCAAAAGGTCTGTCGACATGTACCTTGGGTGCATTAATCCCAAATGAAGCAAAGTCGTTAGTGAAGGCGTAAGGCTTGGTATAAACAGGATTCTGCACACCAGATGCTCTGGTAACACCAGGACATAAGTAACAGGAAGGATCGAAATCAGGACTAATTTCGGCATTAGCTGTTACTTTAGCACCCGACCATGGCCTTTCGTTAGTATTGGCTGCAATAATTACCCATTCCCTAAGTATCGGATGCCAGCGTTTTTCCCAATTCCCATTAATATCGTTCATACCCATCCTCTTGTTTTTTAAAATTCCGGCAAGTACTTAAAATTTGTTTAAAAATAATGATCCTCAAAAATTAGTATCTAACTTTCTTATTTTAAGAACCTTATAAACATTTTTCAATCCATTGCGATCGTAAAAGTATGAAAATAATGGAAATCGGAAAAACTCCTTTAATATTTTTCTTTATTTTTAGCACAGATTTTATCCTATGAGACCTCCAATATTACATCAGAATTGGTTTTATGTGCCATATATTATAGTTATGATAATCTGTGGTTTCTTTTTAATTCAATTTTCCAAAGCAGATGTTCATATTTGGCTGAACCAGCATCATTCCGGTTTTTTTGATATTTTTTTTAAGTATCTCACCAACCTCGGAGATGGAATCTTTTTGCCGTTGTATATCACGATTATGATCATGATACGGTTCAGGGCCGCAATCTACTTGGTGGTTGTTTTTCTTATCTCAGGCCTGGTTGTTCAATTACTTAAGCGTTTGGCTTTTGCAGACATTTCTCGACCCACAAAATATTTTGAAGGAACACATCATTTATACCTGGTAAACGACGTTACGCAGTATTGCTGCAATAGTTTTCCGTCGGGACATTCAGCTACTGCATTTGGAATATTTATGTGTTTTGCCATCGTTGCTAAACAAAATTGGCTAAAGTTTCTTTTGTTTATCTTAGCCTGCCTTGTAGCTTATTCCCGGGTATACCTGTCGCAACATTTCTTAATTGACACCATGGCCGGTTCGTTTATAGGTATTGTTACTGCTATTTCCTGTTATCCGTGGATCTATTCTATTCATAAAGATTGGTTAAATAAAAATTTGTTGATGATTTCACGAAAAAATAATGAATAAATATTTATCTAACAGACTGATTCAAGTTCTTATTGCGGTTATAGCAATTTTACTTTTTATTCCCTTCCTGGGCCATGTTAATCTCTTTGACTGGGACGAAATCAACTTTGCCGAAGCGGCGAGAGAAATGATACTTACGAAGAACTATCTTACAGTTCAAATTGACTTTCAGCCATTTTGGGAAAAACCACCCCTCTTTATTTGGATGCAGGTGCTATCAATGAAAGCATTTGGCATAAATGAATTTGCCGCGCGCTTTCCCGATGCTGTTTGCGGAATAGTGACTCTTCTGGTGCTTTTCCATATCGGTCGCAAACTACGTAACAATTTTTTTGGACTAACATGGGTCATGGTTTATGCATGTTCCATCCTGCCTTTTTTCTATTTCAAATCGGGGATTATTGATCCATGTTTTAATCTGTTTGTTTTCCTGAGCATTTATTATTGCTCACAATACATACTCGAATGTATCCCGCAAAAGAAAACTATTTTTATCTGTCTATCAGCCTTGTTTATTGGCCTGGCCATATTAACCAAAGGACCGGTGGCATTGCTGATCTTTGGCCTTACTTTTTCTATATTTTTCGTTATTAAAATGTTCAAGGTAAAGATGCAATTTAAACATATTATACTGTTTACCATCATTGTATCTGTGGTTGGTGGATTTTGGTTTATTCTTCAGATTTTAAACGGAAATTCAGAAACCGTTAAGGATTTTATTTTGTACCAGATCCGGCTATTTAGTACTAAAGATGCAGGGCATGGAGGCTTTCTGCTATATCATTTTGTTGTTTTGCTGGTGGGTGTTTTTCCCGCCTCTATCTTCGCCTTACTTAGTTTTCAATCCGAAAAGAAATATGACAGGGAACCGGTTCATGAGTTCAAGAATTGGATGATGATTCTTTTTTGGACGGTTCTCATCCTTTTTACCATCGTAAAAACAAAAATTATTCATTATTCTTCCTTGTGCTATTTCCCATTAACATTTCTTGGAGCTTATGCTATTTTTAAGTTCCACGAATATAACCGAAAGATTCCCACCTGGATGAAAACAATGATAGTGGTATTTGCCATTTTTTGGGGTATGGTGATTGTGGGATTGCAGTTATTTGTTATGAATAAAGAAAAAATCATAGCCTCCGGCCTTATCAAAGATCAATTTTTTGCAGGTAATCTACAGGCCGATGTTACATGGAGCGGATATGAGTTTATTATTGGCATCGCATATATTGTAGTGATTACTTTACTTTATGTTTCACGAAAAGTGAAGCGGGAAACCCAAATTATTGCAACTTTCATTTGTACCTTGTGTTTCATGTACGTTACCATGTTTTTTATAGTACCCAAAATAGAAGGCTACAGCCAACATGCCGCAATTGAGTTTTATAAGGAAAAACAAACGGAAAACTGCTACGTCAAAACGCTGGGTTTTAAAAGTTATGCTCACTTATTTTATACAAAAAAACAAATACCTGCCAACGATGACTCGCATAATGAGCTATGGTTGCTCACAGGAAATATCGACAAACCTGTTTACTTTGTAATGAAAAACACAAGCGCTAAAAAATACTTGGACACATACCCCCAATTAAAATTATTGTATGAAAAAAATGGATTCGTGTTTGCCAAACGAGACACGATTTCGAATTAATGAATAGCATATGATTAAAGAAAAATCCATAACAGTAGTTTTACCAGCTTATAATGCTGCTAAAACACTTGAAGTTACTTATCACGAAATACCTTTTGACATAGTTGACCATGTTATTCTGGTAGACGATTTAAGTCGTGACAATACCGTTGAAATTGCCCGCGAACTGGGGATAAAACACATTGTTGAACATACACAAAATAAAGGATACGGAGGTAACCAGAAAAGTTGTTATCACAAAGCGATGGAACTTAATTCGGACATTGTAATCATGCTACATCCCGATTATCAGTATACACCAAAGCTAATTCATTCCATGAGCTATCTGATAGCAAATAATCTATACCATGTAGTGTTTGGATCACGAATTCTGGGTAAGGGTGCGCTTACTGGCGGAATGCCTTGGTATAAGTACTTAGCTAACAGATTCCTAACACTCTTTCAAAATATTTTGATGAATCAAAAACTTAGTGAGTATCACACCGGATATAGGGCTTTTTCTAAAGAAGTATTACAAAGTATTAATTTTGACGCAAATTCAGATGATTTCGTATTTGACAATCAAATGGTTGCTCAAATTTTTTATGCAGGCTATGAAATTGCCGAAATAACTTGTCCTACAAAATATTTTGATGATGCTTCTTCTATTAACTTAAAAAGAAGCTCGATATATGGATTGGGCGTCATGAAAACCTCCTTATGTTATTTCTTTCAAAAAATAAAATTAGCACGTTATACCATTTTTGAGCAAAAAAATTAAGAAATTAGATTGTTCTTTCAACATAAAGTTGGTCCTTGGTTTGTTCTAAATCAATAAGAATTAACCATTGTCAAAATTTACTGTTAGTACAGAGAAAAGATCGGATGATGCAATGTAAAATAGGTTTACTGGTATTATTTTTAATTGTTGTTTTCAATCATGCCGATGGACAGACCATTCGGGGAAAGGTTATAGATGCTTCATCCAAAGAACCATTACCTTTTGTAACCATCTTATATCAACAAAATCCACCTAACGGCATCATGTCCGATATCGATGGCAATTTTGCTTTGTATAACAAAAAAATAAGCACTTTATCCTTTGCATACCTGGGTTATAAGCCACACACTATCAATCTGGCCGGCTATTCCGGCGATTTACAACATATGATGGTTGAACTTACAGCTGTATCTGTGGAACTCGAGGAAGTTACAGTTTATCCTGGCGAAAACCCTGCCCACAGGATCATTCGAAAAGCAATTGAAAACAGAAATCAAAATAATCCCGAAAAATTATCCTCATATTCATGTACTATTTACAACAAATTATTTCTGGATCCGAAGATAAGCAAGTATGCCAATGCGCAGGACAGCGCTGATTATAAAAGCATAACTACTAAATTGAAAGGGGCTGGTATGTTGATGATTGAATCGGTATCGAATCGTAAATTTGTGAGACCTGACAGGATCGAGGACAAGGTTATTGCTACTAAAGTGTCCGGTTTTCAAGATCCGTCTTTTACATTTTTAGGAACAAGTTTTCAGCCATTTGCTTTTTACAGTGAGGTAATCTCTTTGATGAACGTTAATTACGTAAATCCCATCAGTCCCGGAAGCACCCGCAATTATCATTTTCGGATGAAGGATACCATTGTTAATGATGTTAATGGAACGGACACAACATTCGTTATATCCTATGAACCATTTCCAAAGAAGAATTTCTCTGCCCTGAAAGGCGTATTGTATATAAATACCCATAATTTCGCTATTGAAAATGTAATTGCCGAGCCTTATGACAAGGGGTTGTTTGAATTTAAAATTCAGCAAAAATATCAATTGGTTAACGACCATTGGTTTCCTGACCAATTGCTTTTTGAGGCGCGACTGACAAAGCAGCCGTTCATCTATTCAGGAAGCAGTTATATTAAGGATGTGGAAATTGAACCACCTATCAAAGCTGTTGACCTTGGTCTCGAATTCGTTAACATAGATGACAATGCAGGACGCAAAGATGAGGCATTTTGGCAACATGTGCGAGCGGATTCTCTTACAGCACGACAAAAATTAACCTACCAAAAAATGGATAGCCTCGGGCGAAGATTTGACTTTGATAGCAAATTGAAGTTTGTCGAAGATATCGCTTTTGGAGAAGTTCCTCTCGGAGTCTTTGGTAAATCGCCTTTTTCAATTTTTAATGTCGATTTAACAAAAATATACTATAAGAACAACGCCGAAGGAACCAGGCTGGGCATGGGTCTGTTAACGAATGACAAACTTTCAAAAGTGATTGCTTTTGGAGGATATATTGGGTACGGTTTCAAGGACAAGGTATGGAAGTACGGCGCTGATGTAGACCTAACAATCAACAAATATCACGAAACCCATTTCAAACTGGGTTATCAAAATACTAAATTGGAACCCGGCAAAACTGATCTTCGGGATCTTTTAAAAGATAACATCAACAATTATTTTGGTAACTACGCAATTTCCCGATTGGATAAAGTTATTGAATATAGTGCCGAAGTGAGTTTCAGAACATTAAAATATGCAGAAGTTCAAATTTCACTGCATAAACAATCGAGGTTTCCAACTTATGAATATGCATTCAGAGACCAGGAACTTCAGCAAAAAACGAACATAAGTTACGTTCAGGCTTTTATAAAATATTCTTTTGGCGAAAAGTTGGAAACAGTTTTCCGGAGAAGAATAAGTCACGGTAGTAAATATCCAACCCTTTATTTCACCTACTCGAGGGGTTTCAATGGTTTATTAAACGGAACGCTTAATTATAACAGATACGAAGCGGGCTTATACAAAGCCTTTACTATGAAAAAACTAGGTGTCTCTAAAATAAGGATCGAGGGTGGATATGTTGATAAAAGAGTCCCTTTATTTTTATTATTTACGGCCGACGGAAGTAAAGACAGAAACGCACCATTTTCGGTTGCTACCGCATTTCAAACCATGAGCAGATATGAGTTTTTATCCGATCAGTATGTGAATATTTTTTATACCCACAATTTTGGCTCCATTTTCATCAAAACTAAAAATTTTAAACCTCAATTCTCTGTTTTTCAAAATATTGGATATGGAAGCCTGGTACATCCCGAATATCATAATCTCATTGAGGTGAAAACACTGGAAAAAGGGTACTTGGAATCGGGTGTAGGATTAAGCGATTTATTGAGAGTAAATATTAAGAATTACCTGTATCTGGGCTTAGGTATAGAAGCATACTATCGATGGGGAGCTTATACACACATAAAACCCGTTGATAATACTGCCTTGAAACTCAACATCCATGTATCGTTTTAAAAAGGAAGATGGTTCATTGACGAAGCGAAGCATGGACTTAGAATGGCGTCAAATCATTCAGAAATTCTGCCGCAGCTACGCAGCTCCCATCAGCACATCAAATAGACTTTTTCTACCATACTGGCCATCCCGCTGGGATTCTTATCACACAATACACGAACTTTTTATTTACTTTCAATTACCAAACGAGGAAGAATTTTTCAATTGTATGTTTTAGTCGCAGAGCGACGCCAGTATGGTAGAAAACAATAAACCGTCTCTTTTTTTTAGTTCCAGAGGAACGACAGTAATGTAGTTAACGCAATAACGTCATCCCTTCCCAATATATGGTAGCCTGCCATTCCGAGTGCCTACCCCAAAAAAATGGGGCATAATCTGAAAATGACAGGGTATTTATGACTTTGAGTTCCAAAGAACTTGAAAGTAAAAATGCTTATCAATATGCAAATTCTTATGTTAATTAAGAGCTTAATTAATTGTCAAATAGCCAATTAATGAAAATATTTGACTCCGGAGGAGTCATAGGTTTATAGAAATATCCTTATTTCTATAAACATCCGACCCCAGGCTGGGGGTCGAAAAAACCTTCACTCAATGAGTTTGATTAAGATTGTTCTTCTACTCTTGACTCATATAAATTATATAAATCTGTGATTGGTACCAGCTTGAGGAATCTCCCTTTTGTATGTGCTGAGTTGTGCAAAAGCCACGAATGCCTCGCCAAACGTTGCTTCGAAGATGCAGATGCCGCTTGGCGAAGCATCCGCTCCGTCATTCATAAGAATAAAGTAAAGCTTGTCTTTGTTCCTTGCTCATTGTTCATCCTTCACTTCATCCAATCATTCCCGTCATTGGTCAAATAACTGATAGATTTTATATAAGTTATGGAATTAACCTTTTATATTTGTAAATAACATCTAAATCTAAAAAAAAAAATGAAAGTATACCATCTGTTCATTATTGCATTCCTTGCATTCTCATGCGTTTCACAAAAACGAATGATTTATATACAACAAAAAGAAAATACGGAAACCTATACCAGTCACCGAAGTGAATTATTAATTAAACCTTTTGATCTGCTTTATATCAATGTATCCAGCCTTGATCAACAGGGATATAACTTTTTCTCACAGGATAAAGGGGCCATGACGGTAACTTCCGAATTATTAAATGTAATTAGTTATACGGTAAGCGATTCAGGTGAAGTAAAATTACCCGTTATAGGTAAATTGAAATTAAACGGTTTATCGTTAGATCAAGCTGAACAAGCCATTGAAGTTGCCTATCGTAGTTATTTAAATAATCCCTCCGTAAGTATCCGGTTTGTAAATAATTTAGTAACTATTTTAGGTCAGGTGAACAAGCCCGGCACCTACCCTTTTCAAACGCCACATATCAATATTTTTAATGCTATCGGACTTGCCGGTGACATAACCGAATACGGAAATCGTAAACGGGTAACCATTATCAGAGAAGAAAAAAATAATGAAATAAAAAGATTTACGCTCGATTTAACGAAAGACGATATATTACAATCCGGTAATTTATATATCAGACCAAATGACGTTATATTTATTGAACCTTTGAAAACAAGATGGTGGAATATGCAGCATTTTCCTTTTGAATTAATATTTTCAGCAATTACCACTGCAATATTAGTTTTAAGTTATAGAGATCATTTATAAATAATTTGAAATCATATTTTTATGAGTACACACAAAGTAGAAAATAATGAAATTTATTATATAAAAAGTATTTTTAATATCCTCCTCCGGTATTGGTACATTTTTGCGCTTTCTGTATTTGTATGTGCCGGCTTCGCATTCATTATTAACATGACATCGGAACCGGTTTATCAGATTAAAACTACTATATTAATAAAGGATAATAATAAAAACACAAACGACCCCACCAAAGAATTACTGAGTCCATTCCTAATGTTTTCTCCTAATAACGATTTTCAAAATGAACTGCTGTTACTTCAGTCGTCCTCGTTAATTTCCAGTGCGGTTAAAAAAGCGGGGTTTGAAATAACTTATTACCAAAAACGGGGTCTTAAAAAATCGGAATTATATAAGTCTTCTCCCTTCAAGGTGATAATGGATACTGGTCACCTTCAGCCTATCGATTTAAAATTTCAAATCATGCCTTTAAACGCAAATGAATTCAGAATTGTAAGCGAGAAGAGTGATAAAATCTACATTTATAATTATGAAACCAATACCACAGTATCGTCTGTTCCCCCCTTTATACTGGATCAGAAATTCAGATACGGTGAAACCATAAAAGGTACAAATTTCAGTTTCAGGGTGATCTCTGATGCGGATCAACTGAAACAATTCAAATCCAAAACAAAATTTTATTTTTGGTTTAATGATTTGAATGGCCTGGTTAACTATTTCCAGGGAATTCTAAGTGTTGTCCAAACAAATACAGAAGTTACCGCCACGGATATTTCAATTAAAATTAACCATGCCGAAAAAGGCATAGATTTTTTGAATGCTTACACCGAAGCATATTTACAAAAAAATCTGGATCGCAAAAACTTTATTGCTACCAATACTATTAAATACATCGAGCATGAACTCAGTAACATTGAAGATTCATTAAAATATACGGAGCGAAATCTGCAAAACTTCCGGTCGAGCCATCAGGTAATGGATATGAGTTCCAAAGCCAATCGCATATTTGATTTAACACGCGATCTTGAAAACCAGAAGGCCGAACTGCAAGCCCGTGCCAAATATTATGAATATATCAACGATTATCTTGCTAATAACCGCGATATTTCCGATTTGATGATTCCTTCTGCCATGGGAGTTAATAACGAAATGCTGAGCAAAATTACCCAGGACTTATTGAATCTTAGTACCGAAAAAAACAATTTATTTAAAAACAAACAGGATAAAAGCCCATATTTTAATACACTCAACATACGCATCGACAACCTGAAAAATGCATTAGCTGAAAATATCAAATATTCAATCAATACCAATAATTTAAGTATTAATGGCGTAGATGACAGATTGCGGAAATTATATAACGATATTAACCAATTACCGGAAACGGAGCGTCAGCTGTTTGGCATTGAAAGAAAATTCAAACTAAATGATAACACCTACACTTTCCTTCTCGAAAAACGTGCGGAAGCTCAAATTGCAAAAGCTTCAAATTTACCGGACAATGAAATTGTAGAAGCGGCAAAGATGAAACCTGCCGGACCTATTGCTCCCAATAAGCGAATGAATTTTATCATGTCAATTCTCGCCGGAATTTTTTTCCCATTCTGTTTTTTTTGGACAAAACAGTTATTAAATGAAACGGTGGCTGATGAAAAAGATCTGAAAAATATTTCCAAATTACCCAGTATAGGCAATGTTTACCATAATAGCGATCAGTACCAGAAAACGGTGTTAATTGATGCACCTCAATCTGAAATAGCAGAATCGTTGCGGACTGTTCGTACGAATCTCGATTATTTTCTAAAAGGTAAACGACAACAGGTTATTTTGTTTACTTCAGCAACTGCCGGCGATGGAAAGTCATTTTTGGCGTTAAATATTGCCATTAGCCTGGCCTTATTGGAACGCAAAACTATTCTGGTTGATTTTGACTTCAGAAGACCAAAATTATTTGAATATCTCGACATGGATAATTCATCGGGGGCAACGGCTTTTCTCATCAATAAAGCAAAAACCGAGGATATCATTGTATCCACCGGCATAAAGAATCTCGATTTCATTGCTGCGGGGCCCACACCTCCCAATCCTGTAGAGTTAATCGGGTCAGAAAAAACGGAACAATTAATTAATCACTTAAAAAGTAAGTACGATTATGTAATTATCGATACACCACCCTGCGGTATGGTTTCTGAAGCATTACTATTAATGAAATATGCTGATTTGAAAATATTTGTTGTTCGTCTTAACCATACACCTAAAAAACAGTTAGCAACTTTGCTTGATGAAATGGAAGAAAAGAATATTGATCATGTGTGCCTTCTGTTAAATGATGGCCCCATTAAAAAAAATAGCTATCAATCATCCTATTCTTACATAAAATAAGTTACGATGGATATACAACTACCAAAAATTATCAATCTTCCAAAAATCCTTGATGACAGGGGCAACCTTACCTTTCTTGAAGGAGAGAATCACATCCCTTTCAAAATAACCCGCACATACTGGATTTATGATGTTCCGGGTGGCGAAGCCAGAGGCGGACATGCCTATAAAACTACGCATGAATTCATCATTGCCATATCCGGAAGTTTTGACGTGGTACTCGATAACTTTCGGGAAACCAAAATTTTTTCATTAAACAGGTCCTATTTTGGCTTGTATGTTCCCAATATGATTTGGCGGAAATTGGAAAATTTTTCAACCAATTCGTTGTGTCTCATTCTGGCATCAGACGACTATGATGAAAGCGAATACATCCGCGATTATGAAATATTTAAACAAATATGTCACGAATGAAAAAAGAAAATTCGGTTTACGATTGTGTCATCAGGGAATTACCTAAAATACATAACAGAGCAGGTAATATAACGGCCCTGACGTCCAATATTCATATTCCGTTTGGAATAGAGAGGGTCTACTACCTGTATGATGTACCGGGGGGATCAGTTAGAGGCGGACATGCACATAAAGAGATGGAAGCATTATTGGTAGCAGCAAGCGGGAGTTTCGATGTTTTGCTTGACGATGGAGTTAACAAGAAAATCGTTAACCTTAACCGGCCTTATTATGGACTATACATAACATCAGGCGTTTGGCGTGAATTGCTAAATTTTTCTTCGGGTGCAATCTGTATAGTTCTCGCTTCTAGAAAATATTCCGAAGAAGATTATATCCGGGAGTACAGTGAATTTAAATCATACATTCATGAAAGTTGAAGAAATTAGCAGCAAAGAATATTCATCCATATTTAATAATACCTATAGTACCTTTCTTTCTGTGCCTTTTAACGAACTAAACAAACTAAAATGTGAACAATTAGCATATTTACTTTTTCACGAAGGCAGGGTAAAACTTGGCACGATCGCAGGAATAAAAGAAGGAACCTTTTGTTCCCCTTTTTCTGCACCTTATGGCGGATTCTCCACCTATAGTGACAAAGTCAATTTGAAGTATATCGACGAGGCACTCAAACTTCTTGATAAATATGCGGAATCGAATAAAATTAATCAGATACAATTCATTTTACCACCCAATTTCTATAACGAACGTTTTCTACCCAAATTATTTTACAGCTTGATACAAAATGCATATCTGGTGAAATATACAGATATGAATTATCATATGAATACTGCCGATTTTAAACAATATCAAACTGGATTGGTTGATAAGAGAACCATTGAAAAACTAAAAAAAGCTTTTGCGGTTGGTCTTTCTTTTAAACAAGTATTTAATGATGACGAACGATGCATTGCCTACAACATTGTAAAGGACAATAGAAAAGCTAAAGGTAGGCCCATTTATTTGACATTTAATGATTTGCTGGAGACTGTTAAATTAATTGAGGCTGATTTTTTTCTGGTATATCAGGAGGAAGTTCCCATTGCTTCTGCAGTTGTTTATCATGTAGCTGCAAAAATCGTTCAGGCAATTTTTTGGGCTGATGTAGCTGAATATTCCTTAAGCAGACCGATGAACTTTTTAGTATATAAATTATTTGAATTCTATGCTAACCAAGGTACGAATATAATTGATCTGGGTATTTCAACAGAAAATGGATTACCCAATTACGGACTTTGCGATTTTAAAGAGAATACCGGAAGTATCGCAAGTTTGAAATATACCTTAACCAAATATATTTAATTGATATATAATAAATTAGCTCAGTTATGATCAAATTTCTCGATTTAAAAAACATTAATGATCAGTACGAACCCGAGATCAGTAATGCAATCAAAAGGGTTGTACAATCAGGTTGGTATTTGCTGGGAGAAGAATTAAACGCCTTCGAACATGAGTTTACAACATATTGTGGCACTAAACACTGTATTGGCGTTGCCAATGGTCTCGATGCTTTAATACTTATTTTCAGGGCATATAAAGAAATGGGCATCATGCAGGATGGCGATGAAGTGCTCGTTCCTGCTAACACCTATATTGCAAGTATTTTATCGGTAACGGCCAACAATTTAAATCCGGTTTTGGTTGAACCGGATATAAATACCTATAATATCGATCCTTCAAAAATTGAAGCGAAAATTAATAAAAAAACAAAAGCGATCCTGGTAGTTCATCTTTACGGACAGGCCGGACCTATGAATGAAATTAATGCCATTGCTAAAAAATATAATTTAAAGGTTATTGAAGATTCTGCTCAGGCACACGGCGCTGTTTATAACGGTAAGCGCACCGGAAATTTAGGAGATGCCAGCGGATTTAGTTTTTATCCGGGTAAGAATTTAGGCTGCCTTGGCGATGGCGGTGCTGTTACAACGAATGACGATCAGCTGGCTGACATTGTAAAAACGCTTAGAAACTACGGTTCAAAAGTAAAATATGTGAATGAATTCAAAGGCATGAATAGCCGATTGGATGAAATTCATGCAGCTGTTTTGCGGGTTAAATTAAAGGGACTGGATATGGATAATGAGAAGCGGCGCAAAATATCCATGACCTACAGAAAAGAGATCAAAAACGAACAACTGATTCTTCCGAAAGTAACCAATGAAATGGCTCATGTATGGCACTTGTTTGTGATACGATCGGCAATGCGGGAACAATTACAACAATACCTCACTAAAGAAGGAGTTCAAACCCTCATCCATTATCCTATTGCACCTCACAAACAAGCGGCATACAAAGAATGGAATCAGCATAATTTACCACTAACGGAACAAATTCACGATCAGGTATTGAGTTTACCCATAAGTCCGGTGATTAGTGACCAGGAAGCAGAAACTGTAATAAAAATTATCAATCAATTCCAACCCCGCTCGTGAGTACCGAAGAAAAACAACAATCAAACTCTTATAATCAGATCGCTAAAGCTACCGGCATTTTCGGTGGTGTTCAGGTATTTAATGTAATGCTTAGCATCGTTCGGTCAAAAATTGTAGCGGTTCTTTTAGGAACATCCGGGGTAGGTATCATGGGACTATTCACCGCGACCACCGGAATGATTGCCTCCATTACCAATTTAGGCATCAGCTTCAGCGCGGTACGTAAAATATCGGAAGCAGCAAGTTCCGGCAACCAGTCGATAATAAGCAGAACCATTATTACCTTACGCCGGTGGGTAAACTTTACAGGCATCATAGGGGCATTGTTTTCGTTGATACTGGCACAGCAATTGAGCTTGTGGACTTTTGGCAATACTGATTATACATGGGCTTTTGTTTGGCTTTCCATTACGTTATGCTTCCAGGCATTGAGCGGTGGACAATTAGCCTTATTACAAGGGCTGAGGAAAATTAAGAAACTTGCCAAGGCTAATGTTATGGGCTCATTCCTGGGGCTTTTTATATCACTCCCTTTGTACTATTCGTTTGGTGTTAGAGGTATAGTCCCTTCTCTTATTTTAACTGCGGGTCTTAGTTTAGTTCTATCGTGGTATTTTACAAGGAAGGTGGAGGTAGAAAAAGTCAATATAAGTCTGAAAGAGTCGTTTGCAGAAGGCATGGACATGGTGAAACTTGGGAGTGTAATGATGATTACAGGCTTTGCCACCACTGGAGTTATGTATTTGGTTCGTATTTACATAAGTCGTACAGGAGGTGTTACCCAGGTAGGCCTCTACTCGGCTGCCTGGGCCATCATAAACGGGTATGTTGGAATGGTGTTTACCGCCATGGGAACGGATTACTTTCCGAGACTGTCTGCCATCAATCATGATAATTCACAACTTAAAAAATTAGTGAATGAGCAGGCTGAAATAGCCATTTTAATTTTGGGCCCTTTGATTGTATTATTAATGGCTGGGCTTCCTTTGGTAATCCGGATTCTTTTAACCGCCAAATTTCTTCCCATCATGGGATTAGTGGAGTGGGCTCTGATAGGTATTCTTTTTAAGGCTGTATCCTGGGCTATTGCTTTTATCATATTAGCAAAAGGCGACAGCAAAATATTTTTTGTATCAGAATTAGTCAGCAGTACGATTGTTCTTATAACTAACATCGTACTTTATCATTTCTATCAATTGGAAGGATTGGGATTTGCTTTTTTACTGAGTTATATTTTATACCTTACCCTCGTATTTGTTATAGCAAAAGTAAGATATGGTTTTTCTTTCAGCGCACCCTTTATAAAATTGTTCCTGATTCATTCGTTTTTAACGATAGGCACTTTTGCCGTGGTTTGGCAATCGGGTTTCCCGAAAGGGTACTTCCTGGGAGCAATTTTGTTTGCAGCCTCCACCCTATATTCCTTTTATGAGGTTAAAAAAAGAATTGATTTGGGCGCCTTATTGAATCGACTTAAAAGAAAATAAACAAAATGAGTAATAATCCATTAGTCTCAATAGTAGTAGTTACGTACAATTCATCAGAATTTGTATTGGAAACACTGGAAAGTGCCAAAATACAAACCTACAAAAACATTGAATTAATTGTAACCGACGATTGTTCGAAGGACAACACCCTTGAAATTGTGAAAGACTGGGTAGATAAAAATAAAGACAGTTTTATTCATACGCTTGTATTGGAAGCAACGGTCAACACCGGAATATCGGGCAATTGTAACCGGGGGTGTAATGCTTCGAAAGGTGAATATATAAAAACCATTGCAGGCGATGACACATTGGAGACTAATGCTATAACTTATCTTATTGACTATCTTCACATTAACCCCTCTGTTTCTTTAGTTTTCGGACAAGTTACCATCATTAATGAGAAAAGCGAAAAAATTGAATTAGTGCAGCGTAAAATTGCCAACCGACAAATTACTTTTGATCATGAATTCCGGTCAAACATGATCCATGCACCAGCTATTTTCTTTTCAAGAAGCATATATGATAAAGTAAAAGGTTTTGATGAAAATCTCAAAGTTGAAGATATCGATTATTATTTAAGAATATTGGCCAATGATGGGATTATTGAATATATCGAAAAACCAATTGCCGGCTATCGGATGCATAGCTCAAACATAAGCAAAGATAGTAGCATGATGCTGCAGGAACACATTAAAACCTTGGATAAGCACAAAAAAAGAAAAAACTATCAATGGAATTATATCAAATTCACGGAAAACGTTTTATTTAAACAAAAAATTGACAATCGTGATTTCAAATTTTCTAAATTTTACAAGGTTCTAAGTCATAACCACTTATTTGTGAATCTAATCTTTTTTGATGTATATTTTTGGTTGAAATACTTTTTTAAAATGAAAATGAAAAACTTGTTAAAAAGAGTTTAATCAATTTAAAAATCAAAGAATGATAAACGTAGTTATACTTCAACCTTATAATTGCCCTTACCGAAACCCGCTTTTTAATGCAATAGCCAGTTTCCCGGATATAAACTTACATGTTGTTTATTTTGGAAGCCGGGAACTATCGAGAAAATGGGAGTATAATTACGAACCCACATTTAAGGAAGTGCTATTACATGTAAAAACGGTAAGTACCGGCTTCGAATCTAACAATTACAAGTATAGTCTTATCGACATTATAAAGGTTCTGGTAAACATAAAACCTGATGTGATCATCGCTAACTCCAATAAGATTGGAAAATTAACCGGACTTTTACAGCCGTTTTTCAGATACAAGTTAATCAGCTGGACGGAAGATACAGTTGCTACTACCAACGGGAGAAAATATGGGTTAAAACACAAATTACCGTTTTATAATCATGTCAAATCCTTTATAGTACCCGGTAAACTTGCTTTAGAACAGCTGGTTTTCGCTGGAATTAAGGTAAAGCATTCATCTGTTTTCTATGCGCCTAATACCATAGATGATGAGATGTTCAACTTTAAACCTGCCATCACTAATGATAAATTTAGTAAGAATTTAACACATCTTAATTTTTTATTTGCGGGGCATCTTACAGAAAGAAAAGGCATCGATGTGTTATATGAAGCCATAAAAATTCTGAATAAACGTAAATACCAATACACCTACACTTTTGATTTGGTTGGAGAGGTTATTCTCGAAACGAATGGTATCAAAAATATTGAATTTCATGGATTTAAGAATGGTAAAGAATATGTTGATTTCTTTGTAAATAATCAAATTCTCATATTACCTTCGAGACAAGATTGTAACCCGTTGGTAGTTATTGAAGCATTAAAATCCGGAATGGTCATACTAATGTCAAAAGGTGTAGGCAGTTATCCGGAATACACCAATGGCAGTGGATACAGTTTCGAAGCGAATAGTGTCAAAAGCACTGTTAATGCCATTGAAAAAATTCTATTTTCAGATTTGCATAATTTAATTGAAATGTCAAAAATTTCATACCAGATAGGACAACATATAACAGCCAGTAACAGTGCTTCTGTTTTTTATGAAGCCATTACCCATGCGTTGAAATCATAATAGCCGCAGGTGCTTAACATTGAGTTTTAATATGGATCAAACCGATACTTCTTTAAACAATCTTATTAATCCGCGTTTAATAATTAAATGGAGTATTATTACGACTATTAACTTACTTGTGGGGTATGTATTGAAAGATAAGTATGGCATTGCGTTTATTTTAACACTTATCATTTTAATTTTTACCGATCATAAGAATATAGCATTTTTCTTTTTCATCATTTGGATATTTACCTTTAAGTTTTTTATTGGGCAAGGGCTAATTACCTCGAAATACTTTGTTCAAATAGAAAAAATTGCCTATGTATTGTTTTTAGTTTCATTTTTTCAGGGAATAAGGGAGTGTACTCTCCCCTTCTTTAGAAAAATACTCAAACTTCATTTAGTATTTCTCATACTGATTATTATATCTTTTATTATAAATTCTTACGATCTCTCGCGGGTATTTATTCGATTTACCTGTTTTTTTATTTTTATTCTGATTGTAGGTTCTAAGTTTGAGAAAAAAGATTATATTATTTTATTACAGCTGGTATTTGCACTTGCCGTTATTCAAAATCTGGTAAGTTTTATGCAATATTCAGGAATGATAAGTCCTCCAAGAGCTACTTTTGTATCTCAAGTAAGTTCTTCTGCCTGGGTTGCAGGTTTAAACGATTCCCAATGTGGTACATTTGGTGCAGTTGCCTCAAATTATGTTTCCTGGTTTCTATCCCTGATGGCCATCTTTACAATAAGTTACGCAATGCTTCGCGATAAGCTTATATACATGATTTTCGGCTTATCATTGCTATTTCAGTATGTCATTTCCGAATCAAAAACTTGCCTGGGTACTACCGTTATGTTATTCGTTTATGGGTTTTACCGGCTGATTAAGTTTAAACAAAAATTCAATATTAATCTGGGGCTTTTAGTCAGGACACTGGTAATTATATTAGTTGTAGTTCAAATATTTATGGTATCGTGGGATAAATATTATGATACGTTAAAAAAGTCAAATGTACCAAAACCCGAAAAAATTGTAGCCCAATCATTTGATTTAGTGAAGAATAATCCGACTGAATGGGGAAAAATAACCGGCTTTGCGATGGTCACCAAGTTACAATATGAGGAATACCCGCTGAAGGTTTTATTTGGATTTGGGATTGGCGAATATGAGTGGGGCAACAGAGAGTATTTCGTTTTAACCAGGGATGTATCGGCAATGTCTTTTAATAATTTCACCAACGCAAGGTCCTCTCTTATTCATTACTATGCTGAACTTGGTTTTTTTGGCATAGCATTATTATTTTTTTTATATATTGTTACTTGGCAGTACTTTAGAAAGACTGAATTCAAAACCACCTTAGGTAATACGATGAAAATTATATCTGCTCCTTTCATCCTATCTTCTTTCGTGTTGGGTTTTATATATCAAGGCCTTCAATTTAATAACTCATATCCGATTTTTACCTTTTGGATTTTAATGGCTTTGGCAATAAAATTCGAGATGTTGGAAAACGAAACGCAAAATGCTTAATATGAAAATTCTTTGGTTAGCACCTTACCCGATCGATCAGTTATTGCCTGATATCATCATATCCAGAAAGCTGGGGAGGGGCACCGGTTCCTGGCTGGTAAACTTATCCAATGAGCTAATTCAGGATAAAAATATTGAGCTTCACATTCTATCTATTACCTCATCCGTGCCATATTCGCAATCGTGTTTTAAAAACAATATTCATTTTCACATTATAAAATTTACTTTCCCTTTCACAAAAAAAGGATTTCCGCCTTATTTACCACTCGACAGAATAACCTGGTTTTATGGTCTACAGAAGGAGTGCGCTAAAATAATAAAGAATATAAATCCCGATTTAATTCATGCCCACGGAACAGAATATGCTTATTCGATACTGGGCATCAGATCAGGATTTAAAACGATCATTTCCATACAAGGCATTATCAATATCATTAAAAAATATGATCATAACTTAAGCATTTTCTTTCAGCAACATATTGAAAATTATTGTATCAGGAAGAATAAATACTTTGGCTACAGGACGAATTTTGACAGCGGCTTTGTTAAAAAAGTGAACCCCGCAGCAAATTTATTTTATTTACCGGAAGCCATTGGTTCCTGGTTTTTTAATTATTCATGGACCAATCCCTCTGCCAAATCCATAATGTTTGTGGGTTATTTATTTCCGCGTAAAGGTATCGAAGTACTGATCAGGTCTTTTTCCATAATTCACAAAGCTCACCCCGATTGTACATTAAAAATAGTTGGTGCGGGTAATCCCCAATATGTAACACATTTAAAGAATTTGGCTATTCAGCTGGGCATTCATGATCACATTATTTGGTTCGGGAGTTTAAGCAGCGCTGAAATTGCAGGTGAGTTAACCAAATCCACGTTATTTGTTTTACCGACCTTTATAGATAATAGTCCCAATAGTTTGGCAGAAGCTATGGCCGTTGGTGTCCCTTGTATTGCGTCGGACGTTGGTGGAATACCTTCTATGATCAAAGACGGGCACAATGGTGTATTGGTAAAACCTAATGACGTTAACGATTTAGCCCTTAAAGTCAATTCTCTTTTAGATAATCGCGAATTGCAAAATGAATTAAGTACGAATGCAAAACAAACTGCACGGGAAAGAAATTATCCGCCAAAAGTCGCAGAAATTACACTCAATGTATATAAACAGTTAATGGAGGAGCAATAATGGACTTTTCAAGCAAAGACTATAACGGAATATTCTTTAAAATCATTCGCTTACTGAAAATTAGGGTTAAGTCCTTCTTTTCATCAGCTTTGTGCATGACCATATGCATGTTAAAAAAAATTAACGTTGGCGCTCACACTAAATTTTACGGCATCACAAAATTTTACCGGAGACCCACCACAAAAATTGAAATAGGCGATCATTGCCATTTTATTTCTGATTTTAGTACGAACCTGGTAGGTGTGAATCGTAAATGTATCGTGGCTACACATGGTGATTTTGCAACTATTCAAATTGGCAATGAGTGTGGTTTCAGTGGTACAGTAATTGGAGCAGCCGAAAGTATTAAAATCGGGAATAACGTTTTTTTCGGCGCCAACACATTGGTTACTGATTTTGACTGGCATGCTGTTAATCCGGAAAACAGAAAGACCGGTAAACCAAAATCTGCACCCATCGTAATTGAGGACAATGTATGGATTGGAATTAATACCGTAATACTAAAAGGTGTGTCCATAGGACAAAATACCATTATAGGAGCCAACAGTTTAGTAGTAAAAGATATTCCTGCCAATGTAATAGCCGGTGGAAATCCCTGTCAGGTTATAAAACCGTTATGATCATGTGTGAAACTTCGACCAAATTAAACATTGTATTTACAGGTGAATTTACCTACCCCGACGGCATGGCAGGTACGAAGAGAATTCAGCATTTCATCGATTATTTATCAGTCGAAAATACGGTTAAAGTCTTCTTATTTCGCCAGAAGAACAGTAATTACAATTCAGTAAAGGTTGAGGGTAAAAAAGGAAATACCAGCTACCGGATTATTGGCGCTAATTTAGGATTGTCCCTTAAAATTATATACTTATTGCCTGTATCTTTATTTCTGAGCTTTAAAACGTTGATGGAATGGAAATCGAAGCATTCAAAAAACATTTTATATGTCTACAACGGGATAACACTGGAAAATATTCTATTTGTTCTTTTTGCTAAGATGATCGGCTATAAAATTACCGTGGAATATGTGGAAGATTTCAAACAATACGCAGGACACTTGTCTGCGGGTTTAGTGATTAAAAACAAGTCTAATGTCTTTTTTGAACGTTTTCTCCCTTTTACAGCTAAAGGAATTATAGTAATATCAACCTATTTGTATAAGAAATATAGCAAATACCAGGATAAAATCCAATTAATTCACATTCCAATCTCATCCTATGTCTCTGATAATTCGGAACAAAACACGGCATTTCATTCGCCCGTTAAAATAGTATATGCAGGATCATTTGGGGCCAAAGATGGATTAGATACACTCATTGTTGCTTTCAACGAATTTTCCAAAAGCTATCCGGACTGCCAGCTCGTGTTAAGCGGTAAAACAAAGGATACAAACCTGCTGCAAAAATATTGTGAAAATCCCAGTATTAAATACATTGGATATATACCCGATCAGGAATTCGATGCTTTTCTGGCACAAGCGGATATATTATGCATGACCAGGAATAAAATGCAATTTGCCAACGCGGGATTTCCTTTTAAGCTGGGAGAATACCTGGCCACCGGTAAGCCTGTAATTGCATCGAAGGTTAGTGATATAGAATTGTACATCGAAAACAGACAGGATGCACTACTGGTAGAACCCGAACAACCGCAGCAAGTGGTGGACGCCTTGAAATTTTTAATCGAAAATCCAAACTTAGCCTTCGAAATAGGCAGAAACGGACAAAAAAAATGTATTCAACACTTCAATCCGGTTGAAAACGGAATGAAATTAAACGAGTTTTTACTTTCAATAAAATAATTATGTTTAGTAAAATTACACCCAATAAATTCAATTGGTTATTGCGCGCCCTCCCAAATTTTCTTTGGCCGCTTAAGGTAATGTTAATCAAAAAATCGTTAAAAAAAACCGGTTACCGTTTCAGAGTGGGGCCAAAATGCCAGTTATTCGATCATCGTTTAATTGAAATCGGCGATAATGTCTTTATTGGTGACGGCTCCATTATAACCACCGTGGTGCCGGTGAAAATAGGCAATAATGTAATGTTTGGCCCTGAAGTTATGTTAATTGGTGGAGACCATAAAATTGATGTTGTTGGTCAACCTATGTCGTTAGTGAAAGATCGCGGATTAAATTTTCCGATAACGCTTGAGGATGATGTATGGCTGGGTGCCCGAACTGTTGTTTTGAAAGGGGTGACTATTGGCGAAGGAGCAGTTGTGGGAGCTTGTTCCCTGGTAAGCAAAAACATTTTACCATATTCAATAAATGTAGGTCAGCCTGCCAAACTCATCAGATGCCGTTTCAATTATGCGGACCTTAAAAAACATTTAACACAGGTGAATTCATCTTACAAAGTAGAAGATCTCAACGCATTATATCAGGAGCATCATATTAACCTTTAAACCAAATTGATTAGGGACCATAACAATTTAGTACAGATTTAAATTTGCAGACAAATAGAAAATTTAACCCCAGACCCTCCGCTAGTGGGCGGACAGGCATTAAAGAAGGGGCCATAACGGTTTCTAATAAATTTAAGTTTCAGAAAATTAGTAAATGAAAAAACTTAAAATCATTTTTACACAATGAACAAAAAAATCCTGTTATTGATACCAGCTCCATCTGCCCTTGGCGGAGTTACTACGTATATTAATATTTTAAAGAAAGAATTTACCGCCAATATCGATTACTTGATCAGAGGGAATCGCACCTATCCTTTTCGAAAAAGTAAATTTCTAAATCTCATACGTTTTTTGAAAGATATTGCGCACTTTATTTACGCCGTTATTTTCCGCCGTTATAAGCTCATTCAAACCAATACATCATTTGATAAACATGGTATTTTACGCGATTGTTTTTATGTAATTATCGGCAAATTATTCTTTAAAAAAGTCATCGTTTTTTATCATGGATGGGATAATGATTACGTGAATCTGGTTGAGCGCAAATATTTAAAATGGTTCAAAATAGTCTTCTTTAGAGCAAACGCATTTGTTGTATTGTCATCAGAATTCCAGCAAACCCTTAAAAAATGGGGATACACAAAACCAATTTATGTTGAAACCACCATTGTTGATAAAGATCTGGTTAAAAATATTTCGGAAGCTTCCGTTCGGGCTAAATATTCTCCAGCGACTGATAGCCGGTTATCCATGCTATACCTGGCTCGTATTGAAAAGGAAAAAGGAATTTATATTGCGTTACAAACCTACGAAATATTAAAACAGACGTATCCAAACCTCTCAATGACCATTGCGGGCAATGGCCTGGAATTAGAAAATATCCGATCAGAAATCAGTGAAAAAAATATGAAGGATATCACTGTGAAAGGACATATCGTTAAAGATGAAATTGCCAGTACGTTTGGTTCATCGATGATATATATATTCCCTACCTATTATAAAGAGGGTTTACCCACTTCGGTGCTGGAAGCTATGGCATTTGGCTTGCCCGTAATAACCAGACCTGTGGGTGGATTGAAAGATTTTTTCAAAAATGACAAGATGGGCTTCATAACGGAAAGCCTCGATCCAAAAGACTTTTCCGAATTGATTGACCAATTATTACAACAGCCTGAAAAAATGAGAGAAATAGCATTATACAATTATTTTTATGCCAGGGAGAATTTTATATCCAATATTGTCGTAAAACGGATAGAAGAAATATATAAAAAAGTAATCAGTGATAAGGTTGAAAGTTGAATCTTTAAACTTCGAAACTGTAACTTCAAACTTGTAACTTATTTTTGTTATGCGTATTAATTTATTTGGAATTTTAGTGTCAAAAATAAATTTGAAGGAAACCGTAATATTTCTTTCACAATACAACTATATCCAAACAAACTATATCTGTTTGCCTGACTTATCTGTAATTATTGCAGCGCAAAAGGATAAAACATTAGCATATATCCTCAACAATTCGCTGCTAACATTACCGGACGGTAAACCTTTGGAGTTTATCGGCAAATTAAAAGGCGCTAAGGGTATGTCGACTATTTCTGGTTACTGGCTCATTAAAGATTTGTTAAATAGCAATTTGAGCCATTACTTTTATGGGAGTAGCCCGGAAAAGACTAACGCACTGGTGGAAAAACTTAAAACTGAATTGCCTAACTCAAACATTACTGGCTTTGGTTCTCCCCCATTGCTCAGACTGGATGAAATTGAAAATAACCCTGCTATACGCAATGAAATTGCAGTAATTAATCAACTGAAACCGGATATTATTTGGGTAGGTATTAGCAGTCCCAAACAGGACTATCTGATGTATCATTTTAACAAACATCTTCAACATGGAGTGATGATAGGTGTTGGAGGAGTTTTTGATTATTTGTCGGGTGATACCAGGAAAAGTCCCGAATGGATTAAGAAAATAGGATTACGTTGGCTGTACAGGTTATTGCAGGAACCAAGAAGACTATGGAAGAAATACTTTTTTACTTTCTGGGGATTTTCAGGGTTGTTGGTAAAAGGGTTGTTTAGTCTTTCAAAAAAATATAAACATTAATTTCAAGGCCCCAATGAGTTATACAGCAATTATTAGCGAATGCTAATTCGATAGTATGAAGAAGCGGATGCTTCGCCTAATATAGCTCCGAATGATTATAGAAGCTTGTTCGGCGAAGCATTCGTGACTGTTGCACAACTATATATAATGAGATTCCTCGCTTCGTTCGGAATGACAAATCCACTAAACTGTAGTATATAGGGAATGGCCGTGCAGATACGCGACTGCGTATTTGCACGGCCATTCCCTACCCATTTAACATACGGTAGCGGTCATTCCGAGAGCATACCCCAAAAAAATGGGGCATAATGCAAAGATGACAGGGAGAATATTTACTAGCAAGAG
>CAYZNC010000041.1:0-27416 GCA_964478555.1 uncultured Bacteroidales bacterium
TAGTCATTCATCAGTTCGTCGGTGAGCTCTATTTTCATCTCTTCTGCCTTGGCTTTAGAGAATTTTTCAATATTTTCCAATCGCTCTGTGCCTCCTGTAACATCGAAAATGCTTTTAATTTCTGCCAGCGCTTCGTCAGGTATCTTCCTGAGAATGCCTGGTCCATCTCCCTTATAATTAGCGCCAAGCCTTTTCATTACACCGCTCCAGTTTTTTTGACGCCAATCCCAAACGGGTCCTTGCTCCGGATAAAGATCCGTGCCAATGCCTTCGAGGTACAGGCAGTAACCATGGTTAAGTATCCAGCCCACGACAACCCGTTTAAGAAAAAGTTGCTGCCGTCCTTTTTCCGATTCTACAAAGTAGCCTTTATTCATGGCCAGATTCCGCAAAGCCATGACGATTAAGCCGGGTGTGTTGTTCCGTGGACAGCGGGTCTTGCATGACATACATTCTCCACAATACCAAATATTGTCACTTTTTAACAGCGTTTCTAATTCCTGCTCATTATTTGACTGGACCTGATTCATTAATTCCCTGGGGTCGTAATTGTAGAATTCCGCAGCAGGGCATATCGCAGAACATGTGCCGCAATTAATGCATGAGGTAAGTCCCTCAATGTATCTGACATCCTTTCTCAATTCGTCATATAACGACGAGTTCTTGTTGTCCATAAAACAAATTTTATTTAAATACCTAAAGTCTACCAAATAAGTGTGCTTCTACAAATATATTATCTACACGTATGAAAATAAGTAGTATTAAATCTTAAATTTGGATGGGTATTAATGCTTATTAAATATGCTTTCGAAGAAAACAAGATATGCTATGGTAGCCCTTATTTATCTTGCCAAAGAGAATGGTGACAGGGCAGTTATGAGTACCGAAATTGCAAAGAGTGAAAAAATTCCGCAGCGGTTTTTGGAAAATATATTGCTTGAGCTTAAGAAACTCGGGGCTTTGGGCAGTAAATCGGGCAAGACCGGTGGATATTTCCTGATTAAGAAACCTGAAGATATACGTTTATCAGACATAGTAAGGCATTTTGAAGGTGCAATAGCACTTCTTTACTGTGTTTCGGAGAAGCAATACCAACCCTGCGAGTTTTGTAAAGACGAAGATACCTGTAAGATCAGAGTAGTATTTAAAGAGATCCGCGATACAACTTCGGGGATACTTGAAAAGACTACTTTGAGGGATTTGATTTGATAATTTAAAGTGCAGCATTTTCACCATTCGCTGAGTATATAGCCTTTGCTGTATATGTAAATTCGTCAGCTTTTTTTGTTACAATTTCTGATTTATCGATAAGCGTTGCATAGCCTGAAACAGTATCATTGTCAATCGCTATAGTCACATAACCATGGTTTTTATCATTTCCATAAATTAATGTAGCATTAGTATTGGTATCTGTAGCTCCATTTTCGACAGTTAAGTTATGGAGATTATAATAGTCACCGTTACCCGCAACAAAAAATGGTGTTTTGACGTTTTTTCCAACATGAGTCAAATACAAGAATTCAATAGAACAGAAAATTAGCTGAGCGGGGCGGATGAAATATTTGAGGACAGCATGTGGTTATACTTCTTTACAATTATAAAACCAATCCATAGAAATTCAGGCTTCCTATAATTTGCAAATTGACCTACAATCTTTTTAAAAATTAAAATACCTATTTTATATGTTTCAAAACATCTTTGCTATGCTGCTTTATGGTTACATAACGGCATTTATTATTCAAAGTTTGTTCTCTTGAATTAATTGATAACTATTTCTTTGCAAGAATTGGGAGTCAAACTATTCCGTTTTTTATTTGAAACTATATATAATTATTCATTTGTGACTATTGAAAAAGTTTCAAATACCTTGTATTTATTAAGTTATATTATATTAAATTTTTCTTTTCTTTATTTTTAAATAATTTATTGGTGAAAACAAGAAAATTCAGATTTATTGATATATTTGTTTCCTGAAAAAAAATCAGATTATTATATAACTGTTTAAATATAAATAGCTTATTCAATTCATTTGATTGTTCTCGGCTGTTGTTAATTAATAAAATTAGATTCCTTCAATAGGTCATAGGATAAATAATTTTTTTTTAAAATTATTTTTAACATAAGCTTGGAAATTAACTCTTTGTCAGAATTCAATGTGAGTTTCTGTAGCGTTGCTGTTAGGTTATGAAACACTGGTATGTTTTTTATACTTATCCTAAATCGGAAAAAGCGTTAAAACAAGAATTGGAAAAGGTCAGATATGAGGTTTTTTTGCCTTTGCAAAAAGTCACCCGACAATGGAAAGACAGAAAAAAGATTATGGAATGGCCTTTATTTCCTAATTATATTTTTGTTAAAACCGCAAAGGAACAAGTATATCATATTTTAAATTATCCTAAAATAATCAGGTATGTTTCTTTTGAGGGGCGACCCGCCACCTTGAGCGAAGAAGAAATTATCCTGATCAGCGAAGCTATTAAAATTGATCAAAATATATGTCTGACATCATGGCAAAAAGGAGATAGAATTCAAATAAAAGAAGGAATATTGAAGGATTATGAGGGCATATTATCAGAAATAAAAGGTAAAAGAAATTTTGGTTTTTATTTGAAAGAAGTTAAGCAAATGATTTGGATCGATATTACTAAAATCAAAATTGAAAAGTTAAGTCATATATTAAGTTCATATTAATAAAAAATAAGTTTTTTAGAAAGTTACCATTTGTGTTTTATTGAACCTAAACTGCACTTGAAAAACGTTAATTATAATAAAAAGGATAAGAAGCAAGATTTAATCATAATTCTTTGCTTATTATTATTGAATATTATTATCAAATCACTTTACCTGGGCGATTATAACATCGAACTAGATGAGCCATTTACCATCTATCACGCTCAGAGTAGTTTGGTGGACTTATTTAAAATGTTTCATAATGAAAATAACCCACCATTATTTTTTATTTTGATGCACTTTTGGGTAAAGATGTTTGGAATAGGAATTATTTCAGTACGAATTTTACCTATGCTATTTAGCTCTGCTGCTGTTATTTTTATTTATATGATTGCAAAGAAATATATTAATATAATTGCAGCTTTAGGGGATTCACTTTTTTATACTTTCTCCATCATTGGAATTATGCTGGCTCACGATGCGAGAGTATATTCTCTTTTTGTTCTTCTTACTACGGCCTCCATGTATTTTTATTTTTTGCTGATAAACGCAGAGAAAAAGAAAAAATATTTCATAGTACTTACTATAATCAACGTATTGCTTATATATGCTCATTTTCTGGCTTTTTTTGTAATATTGATACAAATTATTTATACCTTAATATTTAGCAGCATTAGAAAAGATATTTTAAAAAAATATGCCGTTTCTTTGCTTGTATTATTTATAGCGTATTTGCCTTACCTATTTATATTTTTGAAAAGAATTTCAGCAACGATGCATACAGGCCTTTGTGTACCAAAATCCAGTGCCGCAAATCCTTTTACTATATTAAATACATGCTTTAATTATAATACTTATGTTACCATTCTATTTTTAGTGATTCTGGTTCTTTTTGGATTAACTGTTTTATTTAAAAAGAAAAGGCTAAACGTTTATGACCTCATGATCGCAGGCTGGTTTATTATTCCTTCTGTTTTCATGTTTATTATTTCTTTAAGATTTCCTCTTACGATTGCCACCTATATGTCATTTACCTTTCCAGGTTTTTATATTCTTATAATGCTAGGAACAACTTACTTGACAAGTAACTTTAAAATGATAGGGATTTTTATAATTTCAGCCGGACTTTTTTTAATGATCATAAATACTGATCTGAATTATTCATATAAGTTTGAGAGTAGCAAGGCAGTTTCACTAATACATAAGTTAAAGACGGACTCGACACGGGTTTATATCTTTCCATCGTGGATTGAATTAATTTTTGCCTATCATTATAATATTGAAGCATTCAAAGATTTTGGTAATTTTAAACAAGATTTAGCCAAGGATCATGTTTTTATTATTTCATCTGCAAATGATATTGACACCGTAAATACAAACATTTCTGAAGTCCTTCTTTTTCATGGATGGAGTGCCTTTACAAATGATGATAAAGATCATTCCTTAATGAATGCATTAGTCAAAAAGTTTGGGCCTATGGATACCATTGCCAATTACAATAGCTATGAAATATACCGTTTTTGCCCCAAACGGCAGTAAAAAAGTTTGTTAATTTAAACATTGACAATTGCAAGTGATCTCAAATTCTGTAAAAAAAAATGCACTGATATTCATGAAAAAGGATATCAATATTATCGTTGTACTAATAATTTTAAATTTAATTTTAAAATCTATCTGTCTTGGCGATTATAATATTGATCTTGACGAACCATTTTCTTTATATCACGCCAATGGTGATCTTAAATATTTACTTGAATTGCTGAAATGGGAGAATAACCCACCTTTATTCTTTATCATATTACATTTTTGGATTAAAATATTTGGCATCGGTGTAATATCTGCACGTTTTCTTCCAATGATTTTCAGTTCCCTGGTTGTTATTTTCATTTACAAGACAGGAAAAAAATATGTCAACCAGGTTGCAGCTATCGGCGCTTCACTTCTTTATACGTTCTCAAATCAAAATATAATGGAAGCGCACGATGCCCGGGTTTATTCTCTCTTTGTGCTTCTGACATGCGCTTCAATGTATTTTTACCTTTCAATGATAGATTCCGGTAAAAAACATAAATATCTGATAGCATTGACGATAACAAACATATTGCTGATATATTCGCATTACCTGGCCTTTTTTGTAATTCTGACACAGGTTATATTTACATTAGTCATCACGCAGGTTAGAAAGAAAATTTTTCGCCAATATCTGATATCTTTTGGAATCATGCTGCTGGCATATTTGCCTTATTTATATATATTCTTAATCAGATTAACAACCACACTTCATGATGGGCTTTCTGCCGAAAAATCAAAATTGTCTCATTTATATTTTTTATTAGAGGCTTTTTGTAATTATCATCCGACAATCGCTGTTTTATTTTTGATTATTTTGGCCACATTTGCCGTATTTTTATTTGTTAAAAGACAGACGCTATCCGTTCAGCAAATTATAATTATTGGTTGGTTCGTTATTCCTTATGTGCTGATGTTTTTGATATCCTATAAGTTACCGATGACCATCCCAAGATATATGATTTTTATAACTCCGGGACTTTTCCTTACCGTAATGATGGCAGTTAGCTATCTGGGCAGCAAAGTTAAATTCATAGCCATTGGGCTAAGTCTTGTTTGTGTGTGTTTAATGGCTATTACAACAGATCTCAACTATTCCCTGGGCTTTCAGTCCAAAAAAGCGGTCGGTATTATACGTACGCTTAAATCCGATTCCACAAGGGTTTATATTTTTCCTCGATGGATTGAAATTGTTTTTACCTACCACTATAATTTAGATATCTTCAAACATTTTGGAACCTATCAGGAATATTTAAACAAAGATAATATCTATGCTTTATCACAGCCAAATGATATAGATACATCAAGATTAAAAAATGTTAAAGATGTTTTGCTTCTAATTGGTTGGGGGGCAGATATTCAGGATAAAGATAACCTGATTGCTAAAACATTAATTCAAAAAATCGGACCAATGGACACCGTTGCCATTTTAAGAAGTTATTCCATATTTCACTTTGGTGAAAACAAAATAAAAAAACAATTGGCAAGAAAAGATTAAGTTTCCATCCATTTTAATGCGACCAGACCGCTGGCGGATTAAGGTTAAAAACAAGTTGATTTTTCTAATACTTTAAGACCACAAACTAAATCATGGATTTCATTCTAAATGGCTCGCTAAAATTCTTTATCATAGCAGCGGGTGTATTCGTTTTATGTTTCTTTAAAAAAAGAAATAGAGCATTAATATTCAATATTGGATTTATTTTTCTCGCTATTGGTGCGATTGAACAATATTTTATTACTAAAGACAAAGATCCAAATAAAACAACTAATTCCCCAGGAAGCGCATGCGACTCTCCGATTTTAGGTTTTATACCAGCAAAAAATTTTGTAAACCACAATGTTAGCTACAGAGGTGATACTTTACTTTATGATGTTAAATGCACTATTGATGAAAATGGTTTACGAAAAACCCCTCCCATTATCCCGAACGACTCTACCAAAAGTGTAGTTTTTTTTGGTTGTTCCTTTACATTTGGATGGGGTTTAAATGATAATGAGGTTATGCCCAATATCGTTCAGGAAAATGTAAAAAATAACTATAAGGTTTATAATTTTGGATACAATGGTTATGGGCCCCATCATATGCTGGCAGCAATTGAACATAATATGGTTGCTCCGGTTTTAAAATATCCTCCAAAAGTTTTTATTTATGTGGCCATGGATGTTCATTATTATAGGGTTTTAGGGCTCAATTGCTACAGTAGAAATGCATTAAAATATGAACTCGACCCAAAAACTAATGAACCAATTTGCGTAGGCCATTTTGGAGAAGGTTTGAAAAATAAAATTGAAAATTTAGAAATTGTTAAATTTTTCCGGAAATCCAATACGGATACACAAAATATCAAGCTTTTCGGCGCAATTATACTTAAATCGAAAAAAATGTTGCTTGATAAATTTCCAAATAGTGAATTTCATGTAATATTATGGAATTTTGAAGATTCCTTAAGTAAGAAAATCCAAAGAGAATTAATTAAAAATAAAGTAGCAATTCATCTTGTTAGCGATATTTCGCCAAATATTATAACCAATCCAAATAAATATTGCATACATTATCCTTATGAAAATCATCCAAATTATAAGGCTAATAAAATAATTGCAAACTATATTACCAAGAAAATTATTGACAAAAACGACAGTGTTGAAACAGCCAGGGTCGAACATTTTGATAGCTCAGATGCACTAGATGACTGGACTATAAAAAAATTTTCATGGCCTGAAAACGCTTGTGAATTTCTCGAATCACAGTTTTCAATTGCAAATTCATGCCTGACCTTAACACTAGACATCGATAAAAACAATAAAGAGAAGTTATTTAAAAGTGGGACTGCCCAGCATAATCACAGTTATCAATATGGTAAGTTCACCGCACGATTAAAAAACAATACGGCCCCTGGTACCGTTACATCCTTCTTTTTAGAAACAAACTGGCATTATCAAAATGTTAAGCGTAGAGAGGTTAGTATCCAATTCTCAGGTAAAAATAAAGATCAGGTATTTTTTGTGGTTAAATATTTTAAGGAAAAGAATAAACCTATTGAATACTCGCATAGAATCAATCTTAATTTCAATTCAGCGGAGGCATTTCATGATTATACCATACTGTGGAAAGAAAATTCCTTCTCTTTATTAATAGATAATAAATTAGGCTGGGTCGAAAGCAGTATTCAAATAGAAGATAAGATGAGTATGAACCTGCTCCAATGGGCTTTGTTTCCTCATGATCGTAGCGAATTGCATGACTTGCTGGGTGATGTCGATAGTAAACAACTACCTTCAAAAATTTATGTTGATTATATCAGTTATAAACCATGAACTATCTGGAATAGAATATGAAAGTGTACTTTGAAATATTTAAAATAAACTTAAAAATACTTCTCTTCTATAAATGGGGTTTCTATATTTCCATTATTCTTCACCCTCTCCTTTTAATACTATATATCTCAATATTGCATTCAATTTATGCTAATAATCCAAATCATATTATTTTGGGATATACATGTACGCAAATGATATGGTACTTTGCAGGGATCTCTTTTTTTTATTTTCTGGTTTATTGTAATACAGACAAAGAGATGTCTGACAGTGTAATATCGGGGGACATGGCGCTGCGTTTGATAAAACCCCTATCTATAATGAAATATGAATTTGCTAAAGTTTTATCCAACAAAGTAATTGGCTTTTTTTTCGAATTCATTCCCGTTTGCATTATTTATGTCATTCTTATCCATCCTGATTTTATCACTTTTGGATCTGTTTTTAGGTATGTGATTATAACTTTTTTTGCCTTTCTGTTTTATTTTATGATGAGTTTTTTAATAGGTATCACCTCTTTTATATGGCAAAGTGTAAATGCCCTACAGGGTTTAAAAATGTTAATTATTAATTTTGCGGCGGGGGCTTTTATTCCTCTTGAATTCTTCCCTGTTGGAGTTCAAAATGTAATAAAAATGCTACCTTTTCAATATATCTTGTACGTTCCAATTCAATTTTTTCTCAATAAGCCGGAAACCCAACACTGGTTTTACTTTTATAAGGTTATTATTACGTTGGTAATATGGATAATCATATTTTATGTGTTTTGTAAGATTTCTTTAAAGCATATGATTAAAAAATTCTCATCTGTAGGAGGCTAATATGGAAGAAATACGAGATCTGTTCGGACTTTTCCTATTTGAATGTAAAATAAAACTGGCCAGGGCTATGGAGTTTAGGCTAGATTTTATTTCCAGCTTTTTTACCACATTCTTTCTCTCATTCCTGGGGCCTTTATTCCAATTTCTTATTTATAGTAAAACCAATGGCTACCCCGGATGGACATTTGACCAAATTATGCTTTTTCAGGCCATCATGCTTATCTACTCCGGCATTACGGAGACATTATTGGGCAATGTCAGATATTTCATGGAGACTCTTGTACAGTATGGGCTTTTAGACAGATATCTTCTTTTACCATATTCTTCAATAGGATTTATTTTAACAAAAGGGTTTAATTATAAAACCTTTGGAACAATCCTGGCAGGCCTTGCATCGCTTGTATTCACCATTATTCATATGGGGCTTGTTTTGCATTGGATTCAAATTGTTCTTTTTGTCATGTTTATCATCCTGGGAGTAATTCTTATGATGGCATTTAATATTTTCTACTGTACTATCGCTTTAAGGATTGTTTTTGTGGTCAGGCTTAAAGAGATTTTAGATAGAATTTGTTTTTTTGCAGGTTTCCCCGCTGAAATTTATTCGGGTTTGATCCGCTTCCTTTACCTGACAATTTTACCTTTGGGTATTTGGATTTACTACCCGGCCCAAGCGCTATTGGGCCGACTCAGTTTACTCTCCATATCTGCAATTGCATCAACAATAATTCTCTTTTTCGTGTCGTTAACAATATGGAATATTCAAATTAAAAAATATACAAGTTCCGGAGGTTGAAAAAATGGAAAACATCATAAGCGTTAAAAATTTAAGAAAGACCTTCACTGTACATTACAAAGAAAAAGAAGGCCTTGTATATTCGATGAAATCTCTTTTTAAAAGAAATTATAAAACAATCGTAGCCATTGATGACATTAGTTTTAATATCAAAAAAGGTGAAATTCATGGTTTAATTGGTCCTAACGGTGCGGGTAAGTCAACAACCATAAAGATTTTATCTGGTATTTTGCATCCTACTTCAGGTGAAGTTAATGTAATGGGACTTATACCATCAAGAGATCGTAAGCATTATGTAAAAAACATTGGTGTAGTATTCGGTCAAAAAGGCCAATTAACATGGGAACTTCCGGCAATCGATACCTTTGCACTTTATAAGGAAATTTTCAAAATACCTACGGCAAAATATTTAGAAAAAGTCAACTTTTTTATTGAAACATTTCAAATACAGGAAATAGTAAAAAAACCTGTCAGAAACTTATCTTTAGGAGAAAGAATGAAATGCGAAATTATTTGTGCCCTTTTACACGAGCCTCAACTTGTGTTTTTGGATGAACCTACCATAGGTTTGGATGTGATATCTAAAGACATCGTAAGAACTTTTATTAAGAAAATTAACAAGGAGATGGGAATAACTTTTATTCTCACCACGCATGACTTGAATGAGATCGAAAATCTTTGCAATTTGGTGACTATCATTAACAATGGTGTTCTTGTATATAACGATTCACTTAGTAAGTTAAAAACACAATATTCCAATAAGAAAATTGTTGAAGTTACATTTTCTGAAAAAGTAAGTCAAAGTAAAACAAATGAATTTGATCTCGAATTTACCGGTCCTAATTGTGCTAAAATTTTAATTGATTTGGATAGATGCGATTTTCAAACAGAAGTAGCGCACATTCTAAGAGAATTACCAATTAAGGATATGGATATAAATTCCGTTGACATTGAAACTGTCATCAAAAACATCTATCAGCAAAAGCGAATCTACACAAAAACAATGGCATGAACTCACTAAGAGGGCTTGACAATGCCATATCGAATCCTAAATCAGAATTTCTTTTTAAAAAATTGAGCTATGTTATATAAGAAAAAAAGTAAAGTTCTTCTTATTACGTTTGAATATGGAAAGGTCATTGCCGGGGGAATAGGAAGAGTTACTAACAGCATAGCTTACAATTTGTGCAAAGAAATAGAGTTCCATGTCCTGCATCTCCAATTTAATCTTTTAATGATTCAATGGTATTCGTATATATACAAAATATCAGAGAATAAGAAGGATAAAAACATATACAAAGGCCCTTACATAAGGACTTTATTAAAGGCAATAAAAAAAGAAAATTATAGTGTTGTGCATATTCTGGCGAATGGCAAAAATCTGGTTGAATGTATCAAGCATATAAAACAAAATTTTCCCGAGGTTAAAATCATTTATAGTTGTCATTCAATTGCAAAATATGAAATAAATATTCGCAATAATAAGGAAGAAGAAATCGAAACTGAACAGTTTATTGTAAATAATGTGAATCATATTCAATTGCTGAACAAAACCTCCCTTAATTTTTTAACGGAAAGTTATGCCGACGTAGCTAAAAACACTCCTATTTCTATCATTCCTAATGGTATTGAAGAAGATGAATTTAAGATGATTGATCAACAATGGAGAAACGCTCTTTTGAAAGATTTGGATCCGACGAACAACACCATCGTTTTGTGTATGTCCCGATGGAGTTTTGGCAAAGGATTAGAGTACTTATTAGATGCTGTCGCAAAAGTTACGGAGCACAGAAAAAATATACGATTTGTATTGGTAGGTAGAAAAACTTCGAGCTGGGAAAACAAAGTAAAAGATTATGTCTCGCTAATCGATGAAAAAATAGACGCATTAAAAGAATATGTTATTCCTTTAGGTTGGCTTGATGATTTACAAAGGAATACATTAATGTCTATAGCCGATATTTGGGTTATGCCAAGCATGCTTGAGTATTTCCCCTATTCCATATTGGAACCCATGGTATGTAAAATACCCATTATATCATCAAGAATTGATAGCGTTGTTGAACTACTTGAAGCAGACAAAGAATGCCTGTTTTATTCACCAAAAGATCCGGTAGAACTGGCTAATCAAATATTGCAATTAGTTCAAGATAAAGAAAAAAGGAATGAACTTGCTATAAACGCCTACCAGAAAGCCAAACAGCTTTATAAATGGGATATTATATCGCAAATGTATTTAAATATGTATCAATCGGCATAATCCTTTAATTTCTAATTGTCATTAACTTAAGAAATGGTTAACCCCGCATTAAAGTACTGCATCATAACTAATGATTCCTGCAATAAAGGGAATATTGACCTGGTTGGGTTTTATCAGTGGAAAAATGTCTTTAAAGGAGAAATTTTCCTGGCTGATGAGATTTTACCAAATCTAAAGGACAAAGATTTTGATATTATTCACATACGGTTATCCACTTCAAATATTGATTTAGTTAAAGAAGTCAGAAGAAAAATTGGCAGAGGAGCACATACCAAAATTGTTTTAAGCGTTGACGTTCCTATTGAGACTATATATACTGAATTTCCAAACTATAAATTATTAAAGAAAACTTTAAATACAGCTGATTTTATTTTCGGAACAGAATATACGATTGCTAATTTTTGTGAAAAAATTTGTGATAAAGTAGTTTATGAAATTCCTTACCCCGCAGATATTGCCAAACTTAAACAATATCCACGTGCCGAAAAGAAAAATATAGTTTCTATCATTTACAATGGTAATGAGTATGAAACCGAACATATTAAAGAAATTGAAAAAGAACTAAATTGTAAAGTGCGACTTCTTTTGTGTGGCAAACAAAAGCGTGAAATTTCAAACTCCATAAATAGAAATGAAATTGAAATTATTTCCTGCATTGATGAAAATGAATTTTGCCAAAAGCTAAACGAAAGTTTAATAGTTATCATACCGGCGCTTTATCATAATTATGGGAAATGGGTAATTTATGCAGCTGCCATGGGCTGTTTTGTGGTCGGCAGTGACAGTCTCGATGCCTTAAGAAGATGTTTTCCTATCACTTCAATTGATGTGGATTATCCTATGAACTACATTCACAAATATTTATGGGCTTCCGGGAATAAAGATATACTGCAATACCTTGTTGAAAACGCTTATGATAAAGTTGAATATTACAATTATTCAAATCTCAAAAAAAAGTACCTCGATCTATTATTCAAAAGTACCAGGGATAAAAGATTTAATTATAATCTACAACCTAAAGAAACCAATGAAGGAATTGTGCCATTTTATGAAAATATTAAACATTTATATGGTAAACGAAATATTAAGTGTAACAAAAACAATTTTGTTGTTTTATGTCTTGTGAAAAATGGGAAAGAGTATATTGAAAACTACATTCGATACTACAAAAAACTAAAAGCGAAACATTTCTTTTTTATAGATAATGGCTCTACTGATGGTACGGTTGATCTATTAAAACAATACGACAATGTGACAATTTATCAAACTGATTTATTTCATAAAAAATATGAAAGTGAAATCAGGAATACCATTATCGAGGAACATTGCAGAGACAGATGGTGTTTATATGCCGATATTGATGAGTTTTTTGATTATCCATATTCCGACCGTATTTCAATGAAACAATTCCTTAAATATCTCAATCCCAGAAAATATACTGCAATATTGGCCTACGTACTGGACATGTTCCCAAAAAAAGTTCTGTTTAAATCAGAAAGAGAAGAAGATTTATTAATAGAACACTGTTATTATGATATTTCCAATATTACTAAAGACGATTATTTTTCGCACATTAAGGCATTTTGTTGTTATAATAAATTATCCGATCCAACCATGACAAGTTATTCCGGAGGTATCAGAAAGGATTTGTTCAAAACAACTACCAGTAGTTATTTGCTTGTGAAACATCCTTTAATGTTCGTAAATGGTAAAGTGGAGCCTGTGATTGATCCGCAATATTGTAATAAAGCTTATATAGCTGATGTTAATGGCTTGGTGCGTCATTATAAATTTACGACCGAATTCAAAAAAAGAGTCGAAAATTCCGGTGGCGATTATCAATTCTTTGCTAAGGATGAATACCAGTCCTATCTTAAGGTATTGAAAAATAAAGAAACTTTAGAAATATTAACACCTGAGACAAAGAAACTTAATAATGTCAATGAACTTGTAGAAACTAACTTTCTAAAAGTTACTGATGAGTATATCAGATATGCAGCGAATCCTTATTTTCAAAATGTAATTTACAAATCAAATCAAATTCGCATGATGCTTTCCAAATATCTACCGAAAATCAATTTGTTTCCCTCAAAAACCCTAAATGGCATTCCGGTAATAAAATGATTCAGACATTTACAAATACTATTTTTATTTATTAACTAAGTGAAAGACCTTCATCCTTTGAAATATTGTATTATAACAAATACGAAAATTCCAAAACGATTTGATGCCGTTGGTTTTTATCAGTGGTTAAATGTTTTTGACGGCCAGGTTTTTTCGGCTGATGAAATTATTCCTTTGCTTAAAGATGGCGAATTTGATCTTATTCATGTAAGATTATGCCAACAAAATATCGACTTGATTTCAAATATCAGAAAATGCATAGGCGATAATTCGAAAACTAAAATTGTGGCAAGTATTGATATTCCTGTCAAATTACTAAGAAAGGAGTTTCCCAAACTAAAAAAGCTTAAGGGAAATATTGAAAGCGCTGATTTTGTTTTTGCTACGGAATATTCAATTTCTCAGGCAATTGAACAGTTGGTTTCAAAGAAAATTTATGAAATTCAACATCCCGCAGATATCGCCAGAATTAAGTCACTAAAAAGTGCTGTAAAAGGGAAAAAAATTACCATACTACTTGATAAGACAAATGCTAATTACAAGCTCTCATGCCATTTTTTTAAACTGTTTTATGATTTAAAGCCACAGATTGTAATTTTTGGATCTTCTTTAAAATTTAAGAAAATAAAGAAAATTAATGGCATAGAAGTAGTTTATGCCAATGGTGATGAAGAATTGTGCAAAATTTTGTCTGAAAGCGAGGTTGTATTAGCCCCGGCGATACTGAAGAATTATGGTAAACTGATTGTTTATGCGGCCGCATTGGGCTGCTTTTTAATTGGAAACTTTAACAAAGATGCACTAAGAAGGTGTTATCCCTCCAGTACCTTTGATTCAAAAAGTCTTAAAAATTTTCTTTTCCAGTATTCATGGTTAATAAAAGATAGCGAATTACTGGAATTTATCTCTATAAATGCAATTGATAAAGTTGAATATTACAACTGGTCGAATATGAAGAAAAAATATTTGGATCTGTTGTTTAATACAACTAAGGATTCCCGCTTCAATTACCATTTTCAGGATAAAATCAATAACCCGGATATCATAGACTTTTTTGAAAATATTAGTCATACACATGGTAAAAAACATGTTATTTATGATAAAAATGAATTTGTAGTTGTTTGCCTGGTTAAGAATGGAATAGAATATCTGGACTCTTTTCTGAAGCATTACAGACAGCTGGGAGCCAAACATTTTTTCTTTATAGATAATAATTCAGACGATTGTACAGTTTCATATCTTAGTGAATTTGACGATGTAACTGTATATAGTACATGCCTGCAACATAAAAAATATGAATGTGAAATACGAAGAGTGATTATTGAAGAACATTGCCAAGGTAGGTGGTGCTTAAATGTCGACATAGACGAGTTTTTTGATTTTCCACACTCAGATTTAATTTCGATGGATGGTTTATTGAAATACCTTGATAAAAACAATTATACTTCCCTAGTAGCTTACATGCTTGATATGTTTGCCCGGGAAACAACATTTGCTCCATATGCGTTGAATGAAAACTTATTGGAAAAATATTGTTATTACGACATTTCTCATCTGCATAAAAATAAATATTTTACTCATTTTAAACCATTATGTAACTACAACTCATTGGGTAATCATGGTATGAAATATTATTACGGTGGAATTCGTGATAAACATTTTAAAACAAACTCCAGCAGGTATTTATTAATCAAACATCCATTAATATTTATTGATGGAAAACTTGAACCGGTCACCAATCCTCACTATTGCAATAAATCACATGTTGCGGATATAAGCGGGGTTTTGCGTCACTATAAATTTATTACTTCCTTTAAAGACAAAGTAAAAGTTTTATGTAAAGATCTTGTTTATTATGCTCAAAAAGAATATGAAGCTTATAGCAGAGTGATAAACGAAAGTGAAAGCCTATCCTTATTTTCTGAAAATGCAAAAAAATTTAATCATGTAAATGAACTTTTGGAATGCGAATTTATACAAGCATCCAATCAATATTTAAATTATTTTAATATCAAACACAAAAAATCCCTTATGTCTGTAAACTTAAAAAAATGGTTCTCAAATAAAGCAGTATTTGACACGGAGATAAAGCCATATGACATCATGCTGTACTGGTACATTACTGATACATGTAACTTTTCCTGTCCTGAATGTGCAGGGAACGCCAAAAGACTTAAGGAAAAATATGCGCCGGAAGTTATAAAAATTAAAGAACTACGACATTTTTTAAAAGGTTTTGATCGTAAAATCAGAATAAGTTTTACAGGAGGAGAACCTTTTCTGGTGAAAAACATAATAAAAATATTTTCAGTAATCACTAAAAAACATTACATATCACTTGTAACCAATCTCGTTAGCCCAAATATAAAAGAGTTTGCGAGAAAAATAAATCCCGATCGTGTCGAGATTATTGTTGCATCCGCTCACATGCTAGAACTTAAAAACCGTAATTTGTTAGATACTTTTTTAAGTAATTGTCAACTTCTTATGCGTAAGGGATTCAAGATAAAAGTTACGGAAGTTGGTTACCCTTTCATAGCAGACAAAGCGGATGAATATAGAAAGGTGTTTCAGGAAATTGGATTGGATTTAACTTTTAATTGCTTTAGAGGCATTTGGCAAAAAAGACAATATCCGGATGCCTATACCGAAGCAGAAATGAACGTATTTAAACTTAATGATTCATTGGAAACCAGTCCTGAAACTTTTAACCAGAAGGGTAATTTATGCAATGCCGGCTATAATATTGCGGTTATTATGAATAATTTAGAAATACAGCCTTGTTTTGGGATCGAAAAAAATATTGGAAGCATATCTGCCGGTATTAAATTAAGTAAGAATTTAATTAGATGTCCTGTAGAAAAATGTGGATGCCCCTATGTTGCCTTTGAATCTGTTTTGTATAAAAAAGCTATGGATAGCGCTAAGGTTGAAGAGAAAGAATTAATAGCTATTAATTAAATCACACGTACTAACGAAGTCAATTAATCAAAATTTATGAACTCAGTTAAAACCGTAAAGTGTCTGGTGCCCTTTACACAATTTTATGCCAATACCGGAGGAGAATGTTATTCGTGTTGTTATGATTGGACTATTTTAGGAAATGCGGGATGGCTAAAAAATAATACCATCATGGATTTATGGAACGGGAAAAAAATGCAATTTATCAGAAAGGCAATCTTAGAGAATAAGCTTGAAAAGGTTTGTAATTTCAAATATTGTCCCGTTGCTAAAAAAAATGAAATAATTAAAGTTGATTGGCCCTGGGGTGACGATCATTTTAAAGCAATCATCGAACAAATTCATCAGGGGAAAACAATTTTAGAGACAGCACCTTACATTATCGGAACCGCCAGCTCAGGTAAATGCAATCTCAGGTGTACTATGTGTGTGTCACATGAAGATATTTTGAAACCTGATGAAAAATTTGATGAACTCTTCTATACAAAATATCTTCCTGAAATTCTCCCGAAGCTTTCCCGTCTGCAGCTTGCCGGAAACGGTGAAGTTTTATTTAATAAGAACTCCCGCAGATTTCTACAAAATTTGGATGCATCTAAATATCCGTCCTTAAAAATCAAATTAATAACGAATGCAAATTTGTTTACGCCTAAAATTTGGGAGACTATTAAGCATAATAATTTTGAAGAAATAATTGTGTCAATTGATGCAGCTCGCAAAGATACCTATGAAAAAATCCGAATCAATGGAAAATGGGAAGTGCTATTGGATAATCTTAGATTTATAAGCGAATTACGACAACAGGGAAGGTTTAACAATTATACTATCAGCTATGTGGTATTAAGGTCAAATTACGAGGAAATTAAAGAATTTGTTCAACTCGGAATTGACCTCTCCGTTGACAGAATATTATTTCAAAAAGTATACGGCACGGCCTCTATCAAGGAGAATTTTAATTTAGGCCAAAATATTGAAATCAAGAAAAAAATTGGTGAAATATTAGAAGACCCTATTTTCAGACGACCGGAAGTTGATACCATTCTTATCGATGAATATCGGCAGCCCCTGGTTCCAAGTGAAAAAATATTAGACAAAGTGCTATCAAAATTGAAGTTCAACCTAACCTAATTTTTATGAAAACAGAAAGGTTATATTGTTTAGACAATTTGAAAACTTTTTTAATCATTTTAGTAGTTGTTGCACATTGTGCTTTAACTTATGGTAATATAGGCCATTGGTACTATGAAGAAAGGACAAGCGACACAATTACTAATTTGACCATATTATTATTTGTGGCAATTGTACAATCCTTTTCGATGGGATTATTCTTTTTTATATCCGGTTATTTTGCTCAAATTTCGATTGATAAATATGGCAAATCAAAATTTCTAAAAAGCAGATTGGTTAAAATTGGAATCCCACTATTGGTCTACATGTTAATATTTAATCGAACTCTTGATTATTTAGGCGTTTTGAAATACAACAACATTAATTATTTTGACCATTTTTTTTTTAGCATTAAGAACTTTAATATTTCACCAGGTATAACTTGGTTTCTGGAAGCATTATTCTTATTCAATATGTTTCATTTTTTGTTCAGTTTTGGTTCAATTAAAAATATAGGTGAAATTAAATTGAATAATAGAAATATTATTTTTTTTGTTATAATTATTTCAACAACTATATTTCTAATTCGAATTAAGTATCCAATGCTTACATTTATATTAAGCCTTCCAGTGGACGTTTTACTAAAATATATTTGTCTTTATTTATTGGGAGCTATAGCATTCAGGAATCAATGGTTAGATAATTTATCGACAAAATTATTTAAATTAAATGTCAAAATATTAATTATACTTTTCGTTATGGTACCGATCGTTATTTTATTAGGTGGCGTAATGAATGGAAATTTGGGAAAGTTTTTGGTTGGTGCAACATGGCAAAATTGTTTTTATTCTTTTTGGGAAACATATTTAGGTGTTGTCTTAATAATAGTTTTATTATATTACTTTAAGAACAAAATGGAATATACAAACACAATAATGAATAGAATGGCAAGAAGCGCTTATGCTGTTTTTATTTTTCACGCATTTGTTTTAATCCTGGTAGGTTATTTTTTAAGTAATTTCAGGATTTATATGTTATTAAAATTTTTAATTTTGAGCATACTTTCTGTGCCTGTTAGTTTTCTAATTTCTAGCTACATTGTCAAAATTCCATTGGTAAATAAAGTCCTTTAAATGGCTTTGCTTCTGGAGAATCAAAATTATATATCAATTAAATAATTTAACGTCGATTTATGGTAGATACTGTTAAGTGTATAATACCTTTTACCCAATTCTTTGTAATTGCAAAAGGATATTGTTATTCCTGTTGCCCGCCGTGGACTGTGCTTGGAAATGTTGGTAAGTTGAATGACCAATCAATAATGGATGTATGGAATGGGGAAAGAATGCAATATGTACGGAAGGCAATTCTGGAAAATAAACTTGAAAAGGTGTGTAATTTCAAATATTGTCCCTATGCCATAGAATATAAGGATATTGATTTAAATAATTGCAAGGGGGATGATCATCACAACGCAATAATTGAACAAATTAAACAGGGAAAAACCATTTTAGAAACTGGCCCATACGTATTAGCCATAGCCAGCTCGGGGAAATGCAACCTTAGATGTATCATGTGCGAATCTAATGAGAAGTTTATCCCTGATTTGAAAGGCTTAGAGGAAAATATGTATTCAAAATTACTTCCTGATATTTTGCCTAAAATTTCAAGACTTCAACTTACTGGAAATGGCGATCCATTGCATAATAAACATTCCAGGAGATTTTTACAAACGTTAGATCCGTCAAAATATCCTTCATTAAAAATAAAATTTATCACCAACGGCAATTTATTTACACCCAAAATATGGCATTCTATTAAGCATAATAATTATGATGCCATTAATGTATCCATAGACGGAGCTACGAAAGAAACTTACGAAAAAGTAAGAAAAAACGGGAAATGGGAAGTGTTAATGAATAATCTTGAATTAATCAGTAATTTGCGTCGCGAAAATAAATTTGCATGGTTTGTAATAAGTTTTGTTGTATTAAAATCAAATTATAAAGAAATTAAACAATTTGCTGAGCTCGGCATTCGCCTTGGATGTGATAAAGTTATTTTTCAAAAAAATTTCAGTTTAATTAATGTTAAAGAAAACATAAATATTGTTCATGATAAAAAGATTATGATCGAAATTGCCCAAATATTAAAAGACCCTGTGTTTGACCGACCAGAGATCGATACGACAATTATTGAGTCATACAAGAATTATGCAAATTCCAGCCATACTTTTGTTGATAATATTTTTACAAAAGTTAAAACTGAGTTAATGCATTATCCGTTATTATCCCTTTATTCGATGATTAAGGTCGCACCTTTTTTAATTGATTTACCTGAAATTTACAGAAATAAAATTCGTCCCTTGGTTAAAACGAATAAACTACCAAAAGGCATTAAATAGCCTTGCTACAGTCACCCGACAAATAAATTCTTTGAACATTGCTAAAATGATTTTATGAAGCCATTGCATTCAATTAAATGTATTATACCATTTACACAATTATTTATTAATTATCGGGGTTATTGCCATTCATGCTGTGCCGTTTGGACTGTTACTGGAAATATTGGTCGTTTAAAAAAACAATCCATTATGGACATTTGGAATGGCGAACGCATTCAATACATGAGGAAAGCAATCCTTGAAAACCAAATGGAAAAAGTATGCAATTTTGATTATTGTCCATATGCTATTGAAAATAAAGATATTAAGTTGGATGAACTAAAAGGTGATGATTACCATAATGCAATAGTAGAACAAATAAAATTGGGTAAAACCAAATTAGATACTGCCCCATATGTTCTTGCTGTTGCTAATTCAGGGAAATGTAACCTTAAATGTATTATGTGCGCATCCAATGATAAATACATTGCCGATATAGATGGTTACGATGAAAATTTGTACACGAAACAATTACCTGAAATTTTACCCGGCGTTTCGAAGCTTTTACTCACAGGAAACGGCGATCCGTTATTTAATAAACATGCACGAAAATTCCTGCAGACGCTCGACCCTGTCAAATACCCCAATTTAAAAATCAGAATTACAACGAATGCCAATTTATTAACACCAAAGATTTGGGCTACGATAAAGCACAACAATTTTGATGGTATTCATGTATCCGTGGATGCAGCAACCAAATCTACGTACGAAAAGGTAAGGATAAATGGAAATTGGGATTTATTAATGAATAATCTCAAAATGATCCGCGAATTGAAACGCGAGAAAACTTTTAGTTGGTTTGTTTTAAGTTTTGTGGTACTAAAAACAAATTACAAAGAAATCAAACAATTTGTGGAGATGGGACTCGAATTAGAATGTGATACGATCCTTTTTCAAAAGGATTTTAGTTATGTAAATCTAAAAGAAAACATCAATCTGATTCATGATAAAAAAGTGATGATTGAAATTGGACAAATATTACAAGATCCCATATTTGAAAATTGGCAAGTGGATACTACATTGATTAATGAGTGCCGTCCATATGCATCGTTGAAAAGTAATTTTTGGGATAAAGCATTGACAAAAATAATTGCCACGACTTTTCATTACCCGCTACGATCAATATATTCTTTGCTTAAGCATGCACCGTTTATCATTGATGCTTCGGAGTTTTATAAAAATAATATCAAATCAAAATTATCAACTAATAAAACATATAAGAAAAAATTATGAATTCAATCGATACAGTTAAATGTCTGATGCCTTTTACGGATCTCATAATTAACGTGAAAGGCTATTCTTATTCGTGCCCCTCTGCATGGACAATTCGCGGAAATATTGGCAGTTTGGGAGATAAAAATAAAACGATAATGGATATATGGAATAGCGATAGGATACAATATATGAGAAAAGCCATATTGGAAAACAAAAGGGAAAAAGTTTGCAACTTCAAAGGCTGTCATATCGCTATTAAAAACAAAGAAATTCATCTTGACCAATGCAAAGGTAATGATCAATATAATGCCATCATTGAGCAGATTAAACAAGGGAAAACCAAATTGGATACAGCACCTTATTCAATCGGAATAGCTACTTCGGGAGTTTGTAATCTCCGGTGTATCATGTGCGATTCAAATGAAAAATATCTTCCGAATAATGATGACCTTGACGAAAAGTTATATACTAAATTAATTCCTGAAATTTTACCGAATATTTCTATTTTGCAATTAACGGGCAATGGGGATGTTTTTTATAATAAGCATTCCCGTAAGTTCCTTCAGACGCTGGATTCATCAAAATATCCGTCACTTAAAATAAAGTTCATCACCAACGGTAATCTGTTTACGCCTAAGATGTGGGAAACCATTAAGCACAACAATTTTGATGGAATAAATGTATCCATTGATGCAGCTACTAAGGAAACCTATGAAAAAGTGAGGGTAAACGGCAAGTGGGATTTGTTGATGAATAATCTCGAATTAATAAGTGACCTGAAGCAAAAGAAAGTATTTGGTTGGTTTGTAATAAGTTTTGTAGTATTAAAATCTAATTACACTGAAATTAAAAAATTTGCAGAATTAGGTATCAAACTTGGGTGCGACACCGTGTTGTTTCAAAGTAATCACAGTCCTACCAACCTGAAAGAAAACCTAAATATTACCCGGGATAGGAAAATATTGTCAGAAGTTGCCCGCATATTGGAAGATCCTATTTTTGAGAGAGCTGACGTAGACACAACCCTTATTGATGAATATCGCAAATACGGAAAATTGAAAAGTAATTTTGCAGACAAATTATCAACAAAAATAAAGGAATATGTATTTCATCCAATAATAAAGGTCTGTTCGATAAAAACACATTTCTTCCTTGACTTTTCAGAATTCTATAAAAATATGGTCAGGCCATTGTATTATAATAAGTTGTATGGAAGCCGCAAGCATTAATGCTATCTTACAACATTCAAAAAAGAGTTCATTTTTCTATCTGGATTAAGATTTTAAATTAAAATTTATTTTATGGATTCAATTAAGGCAGTAAAATGTCTTGTACCTTTTACACAATTATCTGTTAACGTAAATGGGTATTGTTATTCCTGTGCTTCATCGTGGACGACCCTGGGAAACTCAGGCAGATTAAAAGGTAAATCGATTATGGATATTTGGAATGGCGAAAGAATGCAGTATATTAGAAAAGCTATCCTGGAAAATAAACTGGATAAGGTATGTAATTTCAAATATTGCCCATATGCTATTGAAAATAAGGATATCAATGTTGAGTGGGGGTGGGGCGATGATCATTATAAGGCGATCATAGAACAAATACATAAAGGAAAAACCAAGTTGGAAACCGCACCTTATGAGCTAATTGTAGCTGGCTCAGGGCAGTGCAACTTAAGATGTGTTATGTGCAGATCCCATGATGGATTTATACCTGATCAGGATAAATTTGACGAGCACTTATATTCAAAGTTATTGCCTGAGATCCTGCCTTTAGTTTCTCGAATTCTTCTGACGGGTAACGGTGATCCTATATTCAATAAGCATTCACGTAATTTTTTACAAAATCTTGACGCCGAAAAATACCCGTCGTTGAAAATAAAGCTACAAACGAATGCCAATTTACTTACTCCTCACATTTGGGATACCATCAAGCATAATAACTATGAAAGCATTCATGTATCCATAGATGCCGCAACAAAAGAAACTTACGAAAAGGTAAGAAAAAACGGGAAATGGGACCTTTTGATGAAAAATCTGAAATTAATTAGTGAATTAAGGCATCAGGGAGTATTTTCTAAATTTAGTATAAGCTTTGTAATATTAAAATCAAATTATAAAGAAATTAAAAGTTTTGCAGAATTAGGAAAGGAATTAGGATGTGACATGATACTTTTCCAAAAAGATTATACGGTTGTAAATATTATAGAAAATATTAATTTAACGAATCACAAAAGAATAAAGATCGAAATTGCGCAAATACTAAAAGATCCCATCTTTTCAGAACCTCAGGTAAACACATTATTAATAGATGAATACCGGCAATATTCATCATTAAAAAGCAATATCATAGATAGGACCTTTACGAAATTAAAGGGAGCCATACTTCAATACCCTATTTTATCAATGTTTTCATTAATTAAGCAATTTCCTTTTTTAATAGATGCATCGGAATATTATAAAATAAAGATTGGACCTCTGTTAAACCAGAACAAGCCTTATAAAAAGGATATGATTATCAAATAGAATTAGTAAAAAGAAATCTCAAGATTTTTTCTTGATTCTTATTTAAAAACTTGCTCTGTTTTGAAAATTTTGCATTCATAAGTTAATCAAGAAAGTTATTCTGCATAAACCCAAAGACCTATGAAAAATAATTATTTTATTACCGGAGGTACCGGTTTTGTTGGCAAAAATATTTTAAAAGCAATTTTACTGAAAGATAACCATAGTAAAATTAGCTTACTCGTTAGAGCATGCAATGGATTATCAGCAACCAAAAGAACTGAAAAAATGCTGAAACGAATGTTTAATAGTGAGGATTATACAAAGATCGCTGAACGTTTGGAGGTATATGATGGCAATATTGTTGAAAATAATTTTGGGCTTTCGAATCATGATTATGAAAAGTTAACACAATCAATAAACGTGATTTTTCATTCCGCTGCAACCATAAAATTTAATCTGCCTTTAGACGAAGCCTACCAGATCAACGTTACCGGAACTGAAAATATGTTGAATTTTGCTTCACAATGTCATCATAATTGTGTTTTGGAAAGATATAATCATATCAGCACTGCTTATGTGGTTGGGCGTCAAAAAAATTTGAGAAACGTCATTCCAAATACAAATTTTGTTAACACCTATGAATTAACTAAGAATCTTGCGGAAAAACTGGTTCAGCAGTATATTCAGGAGGGTTTGCCTGTTACTATATACCGACCTTCAATTATATCCGGAGATTCCATAACCGGTGAAATGCCAACCAACAGCATCGTGTATATTTTTCTTCTATTGCTAAGCAGAGATTGTCTGCAACAATTGCCAAGCGATACAGATACGTCTTTGAACATTGTGCCGATAGATTATTTCATCAGCATCATGTTTAAAATATCAGAATTAACCGAAACAATAGGTAAAGTTTATAATATTACTGCAGAAAAAAATACCCCATTCCAGGCAATGATGGAATATGCATGTCAGATTTTGAATCTTCAGCAACCTGAATTTATTCCAATTCACCAGAGTCACAAAATTTCGCAAAAAATATTGGATCAGATCGAAGCCTTTATTCCATATTTCGAAGAATCACATCATTTTGATCTTACGGCAACGCACGATGTATTAAATTGTAGTTATTTTGAGTCTGAGGATTGTAAAACACTGGTTTTTAGAATGATCAAATATTGTTTGGATAATCGGCTTTTACCACAAAGGAAAACCTGTGAAGAATTTGTTAATTAATTTAACCTTACAGGAACCATTACTAAAATTTATTTATCACAAAACGAGATAATAACAAAATTATTGAATTATACTAAAATGTAGTTTTAATGATGAAATTTATCGACATTTTTTTTACGATAGCAGGAATATTGGGAATGATCTTTATCGTAGGGGCTTGCCTGCACACAATGGTTAAAATCTTTGAAAAACGGAAATTCTTTTCGTTAATTTTATTTTTCAGTATTTTATCCTTATTTTTTATTCCAATAACGGTTAAGGTAATAACGATTATTGCGGGATTTGTCCTAATTTCCAATGCCCTTTTCTATGATTACTTTATGCTTAATTTTCTTTTTCATAAAAAGGCTAAAGATAAAAGCACATTCAGCTTGTTTCCTGAGGTATCTATTATTATCCCCGCAAAAAATGAAAGTCATGTAATAAAAGAAACGTTAATATCATTATCTCAGATTAATTATCCTAAGTCGAGGTTAAATATTATTGTAATTGATGATAATTCTACCGATGGAACATATGAAGTTGCATCATCCATGAATCATCTTGAAAATCTTCAAATCATCAGAAATGAAGAATCATATGGAAAATCAAAAGCGATTAATACAATTTTAAAAACAATTGAAACGGAATATACGCTGATTTTGGATGCCGATCATTTGGTTGAGAAGAATTACATCAGGAAGGTTTTATTGAATTTTGAAGATCCTAAAGTTGCCTGTGTACAAACGGTTAATACGGTTAGAAACGGTAATACGAATATCTTAAGCCGTTTGGTTCAAATGGAATACTTAAGCCGGTACGAGGTACTTTATGCGGGAAGAGAAATGGCTTTGTTCATGGGATCAGGAGGAATATTTAGAACAAGCGTATTAAAGAATTTAGGTGGATTCGATGGTAAAATGCTGACCGAAGATCTTGAGATTTCTTACAGAATATATGAAGCCGGTTACAAAATTGTTTTAGACGACAGTATTGCAACGCATGAACTTGCCACGATCGATATCAAAAATTATTATAAACAGCGTCACAGATGGTTTCGGGGAATATGGCAATCGTACCGGTTACATTTTTTAAAAATGCTAAATACAAAAATGCCTGTAAAGAATAAACTCTTTTTCTTGCATGTAATTTTGGAATATTTCGCATTACTTTCTTATTTGTATACCATTGTTTTATATTCGCTCGATACGTTAAAAATAATTACTTTTGATGCTAAATATCTGGTTTACATAGAAACTGTTACGATTGCAATTGCCTTGAGCATATCCTTTATAAAAACAAAAAAATTCAATTTATTTTTGTTTTTGCCGCTTATCGTCATTTATTATATATTTTATTCTTTACCCAACCTATTGGCGTTAATCGATAATTGGATTTTAAAATCTGAAAAAAACTGGGTTAAAACAGAACGCACTCAAAGTGATAATACAGGGATCTCTTATCCGGTATTCGTACCAACCAATTATAAGGAAAGCGTTCCCCTGGATTAATAGCCCCCGGAAACATATTTTTCCGCCTCCTTCAAATTTTCAATCCTGCCTATATCAAACCAAAAATTCTGGTCGTGGCGCCAGGTGAGGATTCTGTTGGATTTCGCAAGTCTGAGGTAAACATCCATAATTGAGAATACCCCTTGTTCACTTATCAACGGGAAAATATCGGGGTTCATCACATGAATAGCACTGAAGGCAATGGGCGTTAAATCAATCTCTTCCTGCTTCGAAATGATGGTTTGCCCGCTTTGATTATTTTTCCATCCGCACAATTCGTGATCTTTATTAATAAGTAATGATCTTGAGGTTTTCCGGTCTTTTACAGCCAGGGTGGCCAAAGCTTTATTTGATACATGAAATTCATAGAGTTCCCGTAAGTTAATATCACTTAAGATATCCACATTGTGAATCAGAAAAGATTTGCCATCGTTAAAGAAATCCCTGGCTTTCAGGATTCCGCCGCCTGTATCCAGCAATAAATCTGATTCGTCGGATATTGTTATGGAGACCCCAAATTGGTTATGGGCTTTCAAAAAATCAATAATTTGATCAACAAAATGATGTACGTTAATAATGATTTCATCAAAACCTTCATTGATAAGTTTACGAATAATCAACTCCAGCATGGAAATACCTTTAACTTCAACGAGTGCTTTCGGCCTGGTAAGCGTCAGAGGCTGAAGACGCGTGCCCAATCCTGCTGCCAGAATCATTGCTTTCATATGAGTTTACAAAAATATTTTCAATACTACTACCACTAGCGTAATTATTAATGTGGCAAGAATAATACCGCGAGCCGAATAATAATGATTACGCCACATAAATAAAAAAAATACAAGCAGGTTGGGAATTACACAAAGACTTATTATTTTTGGTAATATCCTCACCTGCAG
>CAYZNC010000042.1:0-27407 GCA_964478555.1 uncultured Bacteroidales bacterium
GGCGTTCAAATTGAGCTGCTACCTCTCGGATTACATAAATTGACTCTGATTCAAGTTCGAGTAAGTGATTAATTTTACTACTAGTCATTTTACAACATTACTAATTTACAAACCTGGTTTAACTAAAATATCCTGATATATATTCTTTTGTAAGTGTTTCTTTTGGATTTTTAAAAATTTCAGTTGAGGTACCAGCTTCAATTACTTCACCTAAGTACATAAAAATAACGTAATCAGCTATTCTCTTTACTTGTCTGAGTGTATGGGTGACTAACACAATTGAATATTGTTTTTTTAACCGGACAAAAAGCTCTTCTATTTTTTTACTCGAAATAGGATCAAGCGCTGAAGTTGCTTCGTCACCGAGAATTATTTCAGGTTCTACAGCCAATCCCCTGGCTAGGCACAAACGTTGTTGCTGTCCTATAGATAAGCTTATGGCAGGAGAGGACAGCCGGTCTTTAACTTCGTCCCATAGCTCAGCTACTTTAAGATAATACTCCACAATTTGTCTAAGCTTTTTTTTATTTCTGATACCATGAATCTTTGGACCGTATGCAATATTATCGTATATCGACATTGGTAAAGGACATGGACGTTGGGAAAGCAAGCCCATTTTCTTACGTATGTGCATAGTTTCTACATTCTTATCATGAATGTTTTCACCGTCAACCAACACTTCACCACTAATTTTCACATTCGAAGATTGCTCGAGCAGACGGTTGAAGGTTTTTAACAATGTAGTTTTCCCACATCCGGAAGGTCCCATAATACATGTAATTGCCTTATTGGGAATATCCAAATTAACATTCTTAAGAATATGATTCTTTTGAAGATATACATTCAAATTTCTCACACTGATATGTGATTGATCGACCATGGACCTGCTTTTCGCTGTTGGATCAAATATATCATTTCCCTTTTCTTTAGGAATGAAATGAAGGACATTATCGTCCTCCTTGGAAGGTACAACGATAGCGTCAGATATTAAGGAGCTGACAGTCATATTTTATTTTTTGAGAATTTTCTACTATAAAAACGAGCAGTAAGGCTTATTACTAAAATTATAACCGTTAGAATTAAGGCTGCGGCATAAGCCCTGTCCTGTACTTCCTGGATGGGATTGCTTAGTTGGAAAAAAATAGCCAGCGGCAAAGTTGCTGCGGGTTGCAAGAGTGAAGTAGGAATATTGTCAGAGTATCCCGCAGTAAAAAGGACAGAGGCGGCATCACCGATAGCTCGGCCAGCAGAAAGTAGGATAGCCATGCTAATGCCGGGGGCTATCTGTTTCAGGATTACCCGGATTATTTCATAACGAGTTGCACCCAATGAAAAAACAGCATCTTGTAAATCTTTTGGGACAAATCTTGCTACTTCATCCATCGTGCGTACGAGAATAGGCGTGATTAACAGAGTAACAGTAATGATACCTCCTAACAACGATGCTTTCAAACCAAGAACAATCATCAATGTGAACCCAAATGCACCATATACAATCGATGGAATCCCAAATAAAATATCGAATGAAAGTCTCGTAAAATTAGCTAGTAATGATTCTTTCGGAAGATAGACATTCATATATATAACGAGCGGGATACTTATGAGTAATCCCAGAAACATTGATCCCAACACTATAAATACTGAACCTGCAATGGCATTTAATAAGCCTCCTTCTTTACCAATGTAAAAACCACCACTAGGTATTTTAGTAACCATATCAAGACTCATAGCAGGCAAGCCTTTTTTAACAATCACTATTATGATTAAAAATAAAAGACAAAGGATCACAATTGTTGACAATATCATGAGCGTTTTAAAAAACTGTTCTTCAAACTTTCTCACAAAGCAAATCTCCTTTCAATCTTTATCAAAACTAATCTTGAAATAGTGTTGAAAATAAAAATAATTATAAATAGGATAAAAGCAGCAAACATAAGAGCGGAATCGTATAAAGGAATCGAGAGCATTTCACCATAGTTGTTAGCAATAAGGGCTGGTAACGGATACCCTGCGTCCAACAATGATTTGGGAACACCAGGAACATTACCACACACCATCAACACCGCAATGGTCTCACCAAAAGCCCTTGAGATTGCAAGCACTATAGCTGCGATAATCCCAGATAATGACTTACGAAGAATCACAAACTTGATTGTTTGCCAATTAGTTGCACCAAGTGAAAGTGATGCCTCTCGCAATTCTTTGGGAACAGCTGCAAATATCTCTATAAGAATGTTTATCATTAAAGGAATAATCATAATTGCGAGTACCACACCTCCTGCCAATATGCTGTAGCCAGTCGAATATTCAACAAAATGTGGTGCAAGTTTATCGGAAATAAATGGTACTACTATGAGTACACCCCAAACACCGTAAACAACAGGTGGAATGCCTGCTAAAATATCAATCATAGGATTGACTATACGTCTTATATGAACGTGAGCATATTCCGACAAATATATTCCAGTAAGCAAACATAATGGCAATGCCAGTACAATGGCGATGCCAGTAACGTATAGTGTTCCCATAATAAAGGGGAAGAAACCGAATTCGCCTTTAAATGGCCGCCAATTACTTTCTGAAAGCAAAGACCAGAGGGAATGTTTCTCCAAAATAGACCCTGATTTTAAATATAAACTTAGTCCAATTACGATTACAAAAAGAAGTGAAAAAACAGTCAGTCCCAACATAGAGTATTGACTCAGTTTATCCTTGAAAATTCGATATTTAATTGTTTTGATCACAAATATAATTAATTATTAATCAGTAAATAGCGTGTTAAAATTGAATATAATAAAAGATTCTATTTTAGTTTAGCTAACTCTTTCGATAACTTCTCTTTTGATAACTCGATATACCCTGCTTCATGAACATATTGTTGCCCTTCAGTGAGCACCCATCTGATAAATTCAACCAATATTTTTTTTGTAGGTTTGCCTGACGTTACGAAATATAAATCACGGGCCGGAGGGGATGGATATTTCCCAGATGCAATGGCATCAACAATTTCAGTGAGCGTATTATAAAAATTCTCATCCAGATCTATTTTGCCATTGTTGTTCAGGTCGATGGGTAAAACTTTTATGCCTGCATTGATTTTTTTTGTTTTTGCATCATAGACATAACCAATGTTGTTATAGCCAATACCCAGGGGATCTTTTTTTACAGCCTGAGCCAAACCTGGATCGCCAAATACGCCCACACCCATTAAGTCTTCCTGCTTCTTACCAAAATAATTAGCCCAGCTTTCTGCAGCACCACAAGCATCAGAACGAGTATAAACGTGAATGGGCGTATTGCTTTTTGTCCCAAAGGCTTGTCCCCAGGTCTGGTATTTACCGGTAATCCAAATATTCATAGCTACATCTTTCTTCATACCACACGCAAGAATTTCAGTTAATTTAGGGTTCGAAGCACTAATTGTAGCTACAACGGCATCTTTGGTAACAGCAATACAAAAAGCGCCTTTTTTTACTTCCTCACCATAGATTTCACGTGAAACCATGCCAATATCAGCCATTTTTGACAAAGCATCTGTCATTCCTTTACCCGCACCACCAGCCGAAAGATCAATTTTGACTTGGGGATGTTTTTTCCTAAATTCTCCTGCCCATTTCACAGCCATAGGATACAAGGCAAAAGCTCCTGATATGGTTATATTTCCTTGAAGTTCCTCTTTAGTTTGACTTATTACAGTGCTTGTCGCGAAGCTTAACAATACAAGTGCAGTACTAAAATAGATATATATTCTCTTCATACTATAGCAATTTTAAATTTAAGTTATTGTTAAAATCCTATTTGAAATTGTGCAACAGCAAAATTGTTACTTATTTGGGGGCCTTAATTTTCAAGTATCACACTACATTTTGCTTAGCTTTTTCAAAGTGTAAAAATCTATTATACATATCGCGCTGTCGCGTTTATATTTTAATCAATGTTTTTAATAATAAACTCATAAAGACTTTTTATGGCATTTTCTTTTGTTTCCAAATGGGTATTTATTATTAAATGAGGATTTTCTGGGATTTCATAAAGATCATTGACTCCTGTTAAATTATATAACTTATCTGGATCATTATCCGGAAGGAAAGCTCTTTTATAAAGTCCTTTCGTATCACGGTTTCTTAACTCCGGCAAACTACAATTTATCCATACAGTTTTTACATTTTTGTAAGATTTTTCAATCTCATTTCGAATTTCTGTAAAAGGATTAATTACTGATAAAATAACGATAATATTATTTCTAGCTAATACTTGTGAAACGACACTTAATCTTCTAATATTAGTCATTCTATCTATTTTTGAAAATCCAAGATCGCTACACAGAGTTTTTCTATATTCATCCCCATCAATTATTTCAATCTTATATCCTTTTTCATGTAATTCCTTTTTGACTCCCTGAGCTATGGTGGATTTACCGGCTCCTGATAAACCTGTCAATTGAATTATAATCATCTCATTATAAATTGTTAGTTATATATTATTTATTAGTTTCCAAAAAACCTTTAGTTCTTTATTATTTTAGCAATAAATATTTCGATAGGATAATCCAAGCAAATTAATTTAAAATTAACATAATCCATTAAATGATTGTTGGGCTATTTATCTAACATGTAAATGGATTTTTTTATTTACTTCATCCTAAAAGGTGCGGAGAAAATCATAGGATATAATTTACATCTATATATGATAGAAATATTATTATTTAAAATTTAAGCACTAAACATAAATCTAAGAATTATTCTTCAAAAAAATAATTCCATTTTGAATCTTTGAAATTGGATTTAAGTTCAAAATAATTTGTCACTATTGCTGATAGAGGAACAGTAACTTGTTTTCTTAAAATTGACTTTGGTTCGTAATTCGAAAGATTAAGAAATTGAATCACTTGTTGAATTGTTGTGTTTCTGTTTTCATTCAGGTCTTCATAAGTTATTTCCAAAATATCATGCTCTTTAAATAACTGGTCATGATAATTTTCATTTTTATCAATTTTGTTAAAAAAATCCTTACATTCATCTGGATCAATACGAAATGACACATTGTCAAATTTAGGTTTATCATTGATTTTTAGCCATTCGTCTGTTAGAAATGTTCTTTTTGATGAAATATAAGTTCTAAGTAAATTTTCCCTTTTTAAATGTATTATTTTTATCTCCTTATCAAGCACTATAAAATCCTTTACCTGCTCAAATTTTTTTAATAATTCATTCCTGTCAAAATTTGTTCCCACGTAATTATTGAAATTTGATATCCTGTTTTTTACTTCTAGACATGACTCTTCTAGCTTTACAGGTTTCCAAAAATAATCTTCCGAAAGATGATCATAAAATAATTTAAACCCTACCGATTTTATTGAACTTGGAAATTCCTGATAAAACTTATTTTTAAAATAAGAAAGAGGATCGCTTAAAGCAACATCTAAATCTGATTGCTTTAATTTATCAAAATTAAATAATTCTCCAAATATTTTTAAATCTTTATGCACTGATAATAAATTTATTAAATAATTTGAACCAGTTCTAGCTGTGCATAAAATAAGAAATTTTTGCATACCTTAGATTTTAGATGTAATCAGCTCATTACAAGCTAATCTGACTTGTCAACAATAGACTTGTGTGAAATAATATTAAACGAATGCAAATTCGTGTGTAATAAAATACGATGCTTAGTTATCTGGAAACACAGAATTGAAAACGTTTAATTCTTAAAAATCTTTTACAAATTGGATTAAATTTTGTCAGTTAAAGCAATTGAGACTTTGTTAATAATATATAATTTCCAAATTCGAAAAATAAGCTTCTGTACCTTTATCAACCCATAAACCTATTGACCCGTTTAAATCAGCGCCATGCTTTAAATCTTTTACCGTTAATGCCGGTTGTGATGAATCATTAACATACAGTTTGGCGGTAGTTCCTTTTACTTCAATTTTTATTTTTATCCATTCTCCAGGTACTATATTAGCATAAGATTCATATTTCCCTGGACTTTCTGTTCTGAGTCTATCAAATTTATAATCAGGATAGGAAATGTATTGGATTGAACGATTACGCCTTACGGGATCATCCGATTGAGCATTGGTAGGACGCAGATATATACATTCAAATTTAGAATTATCATCTTTTATTCTAAATGCTATACCAACAAATCCCCGCGCCCAATCAGGGGCATTTGGGCCCAATTTACCAACCAGATTAACTTTAATAATTCCGTCTTTAAAGGCAATGTTTGATAACTTTGCAAAAGACGCAGCATCTCCTCCATTGTTTTGAGGTTCTAATTCTATTTTAATAGAATTTACTCCCTTATATTGACTAATGGTTGCCAATACTCCAGATAATTTTAATTTGTCAAGCGTTGTCAAACTGAAGGAATCCTTCTTAAGTGTTTGGCAAATAAGACAATGATTATTTATGATTAATAATCCAATGAGTACTTTTAATTTTATAAATTTTTTCATTTGTAATTATTTATTAGGTGAAAAATTAATTATGGTATTATGAATATGTTAGTAAAGGAAACATTTAAATGATAATTAATAATATACATGTTCAACAAAATTACCCACTTTAAAATACTAAATTATAAAAAAAATCGAAAAACAAAAAAGTAATATATTTTTTAACTTGTCAAACTCGGATTAAAAACAGATTTGACATTAAAATTATCAGAAATGAATTCAACTTTACCTAAGTCCATTTTTATAATTTTATCCGCCACATCAAAATAATGATCATCATGCGTTATGGCTATTATAATTTTCCCATCTTCTTTCATTTTTGGTAATAATTCTCTATAGAAAATTTTTCTATATTCAGGATCTTGATCTGCTGCCCATTCGTCGAATAAATAAATGGGGTAATCTTCCAGATAGCATTGTAATAATGCGAGTCTTTTCTTTTGGCCTCCTGATAAATTGATAGTACTATATTTATTTCCACTTATTTCCACTTTCTCACTTAAATTTAATAATGACAAATACCTTACAACTTCTTCTGATTTTCCCTTTAAATCAATATTATATAATTTTTCAAACAGGTAATAAGGGTTAAAAACGGTTGAGAAATATTCTGATAATTGGGAACTTGAGACCTGCTTATCGTTAATCATTATCTTACCGCTATCCGGTTCATAGAGTCCTGTCAATAATTTTGCTAAAGTCGTTTTACCACTTCCATTTCCTCCTATAATAAAAAGAGCCTCACCTCGTTTTAATTCCAAATCAATAGGTCCAACAGAAAAGAAATTTAAGCTATTTTCATTTTTGTATTGAAATGTAATTCCCTCTATTTTAATACTTTTAACCAAATTATAATCAATAACCTTCGGCGTTTCCTTTAAATCAAGATTCGCAGGGATTTCCTTTAAAAACGTTTGAATTCTGTCCCATGCAATCCTTAATTGCATAATTGCTGGTACTGACCCAAGGATTCCATTGACAGGATTTATCAAATATAGCAATACTATAATAAAACTCATTATGGTTGACAATGCTATTCCTGGAAATATTCTGGGAATTGCAAATGCAACCATTCCTAAAACAATAATTAATGACGATTCTCCAATTAGAAAAGCATTAACGAACCTGATATTAGCTGTTGATATTTTATCTTTATATTCTCTTGCAGTAATAGCAATATCATTTTTAAATTCAATTTTTTTATTTCTATGGAGACTTAGCTCTTTAAAACCATCCACCATGCCATTTAAAAGACGCATGAATACGTTTCGAGTGTCCCTGGCTTCTTCAAATAAAATCTTACTCTTTCTGCTAACAATATAATATAATGTTGATATCGCTCCGACTAGAAGAAGTGTCATAAATGTTGCCCAAAAGGCTATGGAAGCCAGATACACAAAAGCGCCAATTGCTGTTATCAGGTTAGTAATTAATCCAACAAACATATTGGAGGATTCCCCCACAGTTCCGACATCGTCATTTAATGTGGCATATACTCGCCCCCTGTCAATTTTCTCAAACTTTTGGAAAGAGGTTGAAAATATTTTTTCGATAAGAGAAATTCTAAGGTCATAAGTGAGTCCTCTTGAAAAACGAATAAGACTTGTCTGAACATATCTTCTACCCAGAATATAAATTGTTAAGGTTAAGGCATAGTAGAAAATTAAATATTTTAAACCTAAATTGCTCTGCAATGACGAAGTGATTAATAATATAACAAGCATATTAGATAGTCCAGATAGTATGCTAACAACTAATATTTGAGGAGCAGCTTGTTTAAATTCATTTTTTTCAGGAAAAAATATGGTAATGCAATAAACAATATAACTTAGACCGATTGCTGATAATATAAGTATTACCATAGAAATAAAACTCACAGGTGTCCATACAAGGGCTGCTTCCCACGAGAAATTAGCTAAAGCTTTCGGAAGTAAATAAATACCGTATAAAAAAGGGAGAATAAAAAAAACAGGCATCAAAGACTTAACCAGATTATTTATTGAAAAGCCTTGAAATTCACGTTTCTTTTTAAAGATTCCAATTAAAATTAAGTTTACGAAAATAAAGACTATTAAAAGATAACTAACAAGAATGATTGAGGCTACTGAAAACACCTTATCCTTATCATTATCCACCATGAAATCATTTGTTATTTTCTCTCCGGTTAATAATTTCATAATATTTCCAGCAATAACTGGAGTGAAACTACTATTGGAATTAGTTAATATTGCAACACCAATACTTTCTGAAGGCCTAAAAGCAATAAACGATGAATAATTGGGATTTAATCCTCCATGCGAAATTTCATTATCCCCACTTAACGAGACCTCCCATCCCATTGCATAAGAAATAAAACCTTGTGGAGCAACACTTTCATCTCTAAGACATGATCGTTTTGCAAGGTCATTTAACGGACTGTTTGTCATTCCCATCTGAAATTTTAACCATTTTAGAATATCCTCAGCATTACAAATAACGTATCCTGCGGGACTATTTCCTTTGTATATTGGGGCATTGTAAACCCTTGGCTTAAAAAAACCAATTTTATAACCCGTTGCAAATTGATCTTTTTCTAAAGGATGACCGACGGAGGCAGCTGTTAATCCCAAAGGAATAAAAATATTTTCATTAATATATAATTCAAAGGTTTGTCCACTCACCTTTTCAACAATTAAACCTAAAATATCATAATTAAGGGTGGCGTATTCGAACTTTTTACCTGGTAAATTGTGCAGCTTAATCCCTACAATATTTTGGACAGTTTTTTCAAGCATATTAGAATCATCCCCTTTCGGAATCATCGAAATTGTATACCAGGGAATTCCACTCGTATGATGTAATAATTGTTTTATGGTAATATTTACTCTGGCATCCATATAGTTAACATAAAACCACGGTAAATATTTGGTAACATTTGCTTCAAGATCAATTTTTCCCTCTTTTTCAAGTTTTAGAATCGCTAACGCTGTGAACGCTTTGCTACATGAACCAAGTTCGAATAACGTTTTTGAAGTAACAAGACTATTATTTTCAACATTAGAATATCCAAAGGTCCTCATTATTACTTTATCATTTTTTATTACGATTAAAGCCAAACCAGGAATATTTCCCTTTTTCATTTGTTTTGACACTTCGTTATCAATTTGATTAATAGGAAGATTATTTTGATGTGAATAGGTGAACAAACAAATATAAACCGATAATATTAAGGTAAAACCCTTTTTATACATAAATTTTATAGTTAATTTTTTAAACAAAATCCCTTTGCAATGTGTGCTAATAAAAGAAAGTATATATATTATTTTTCAGTTGCTTTTTTTCTTCGAAATATTTTTCTAATATAGAATAAATCGTGAACAACAAATTTCAAGACTTGGTCTTCACATATAATTACTTTTTTTGCATTTTTAAAATGCGATATTCTGTTTCACCTTTTTCCAAAAGCTTGAAATAATCAGTTCTCGGAGCAATTAAAAAATCGTCTATCATCTTTTTGTCGGATGAAATTCTTGATAGAAGATTTGCTCGGGAATTAAAATTAGAAGCAGCAGACAAAAGAACATTACTTGTAATATCTATATTTAAAACTATAGTGAAGAGAGTGTTAATCATTTCTAAAGTTTCCTTTAGATTTTTTTTTTTAAATACCCCACTTTGCAGAAGCAGTCCATCTTCCTTAAGCACACGATGTGTTTCATTATAGATTGAGAAAGACGAAGGTTCGGGGTCCATCATTTCGATTATTAAAGCCACATCAAAAGTTTGACTATGAAAGGTCATTTTCTCTGCCGCATTTAAATAAAAGGTCGCGTTTGAATCCAAATTTGACGCTTTGCAATAATCAATTGAAGATTTAGATAGATCTATTCCCGCAAGTTCTTTAGGGTAAAAGTATTTATTTACAACTCTAATAGTTCCGCCCCTACCGCATCCTATATCTATTATATTTTTATTTTTCAGATCAGTGTCTCCAATGATTTCAAGTATTAAGCGTATAGAATTCTTATTGATTAAGAAATCTGGTAATTTAAATGTGGTTTCAGATTTCTTACTATCAGGCATGTACCCCATATTAAAAAAAATGATTTTATCCCTGTAACTTGAATTATTAAGAGACGCACTAATTCTTTCAAATCTTGAAGTTGTTATAATATTATCATCCATTATATAAAATATTAGATTCAATGTAATTCTGCTGCTTTCCTCTTAGCGATAAAAACGATATAACTCATGTATCTATAGAGATACTTTTTTGTTACATTCTTTATTTAAAAAATCCAAAATGGTATTTACAGCAATATTGGTACTATTACTGATAAATGTTCTTTTTTTGAATTTGAATAAATTATCAATAAATAGCTGCTTATCTCTTAAAATGTATGAAATTGTATTTTTCAAAATATCTGTAGTTAATGTTTCTCGCTTTAAATAAATTCCTAATCCAAATTCCGCGGATCGTTTTGCAAATACCTCATGCTCCAAAGTTTGAGGGATTACTATCATAGGAGTTGTATAATAAATGGCTTCGTGTACACTGTTTGCACCTCCATGAGTTATGAATAGTTTGCAGTTCTTCAATATCTCCAATTGATTTGCATATGCTACGATTTTAATACTATTAGGAACTGAACCAAACATTAATTTAGATAATTTATTGCCCACTGAAATAACAATGTCATCTCCAATATCAGATAAAGCATTAATGCAAAGATCGAAAAAGAATTTATCATCATTGAATGTTGTTCCTAACGAAATATAAATGATGTCACAAGATTTTTTTTTGTCAGAATTTTCTAAAGGCAATCCAATGTACTTGTATTCATTACCAAACAAATGCGCGCTCGGTTGAAATTCTTTAAAACATAAAACGATATTTAATTTTTCTTCGTTGACAAAAAGTTCTGTATTATCAATAGTTGTTAAATTAAATTTTTGATATAAGGCTTGTGCTTTTTGATACAAATGTCTTGTAGTTAAAATACTATTTAATTCAACGCTTTTATTGAAGGGTTTATCAACCTCATTCAGAAGATATTTATTATTAAGAACAAACCCTGTAACTAATGAAACTGCTGGAATATTATATTTAATTGATAGTAGTTTTGCCCATAATCCAAATTTAAGATGTATTATAAAATCGGGTTTCTCTTTTTCAATTTCATTTTCTACAAATTCAAGGACACTCTCAGCGGACTCCAAAATCAACATACCTAACTTAGAAAGAGATAGATATCCATTCACATTTTCTTCCTCATACCCAGAATAATTTGGGTAAGCCCTAAAAGTTATATTTTTATTATTGTAAAAATTTGCGAATCTCTGTGTATTGTAATAAGTAATTTTATGTCCATTATCAGCTAAATCCATAATAATAGAATGCACTGGAATATTATGACTTTTCAATGGATAACTTAAAAAAAAACCTTTCATGATATTGGACTATTCTTTAACTTGTTCTATATTAAAATTGGAAAAAAGCGAGCAACATCTATTGCAAACTGGAAATAATCTTTCTTTCATAATTCGTCGAAAATGTTCTGCGGGTTTTCCTACCCAAATTTCCTCAAAAGAATTGTTGTTAATATTTCCAACTGAATAATCAGGCAAGTCCGGACAAAAATAGGATGAGCCATTCGGACCTATGACCAATTTCTGCCATGGAGAAATGCACCGTGTTCTACCGAAGACATTAGATATATTTTCAAAATATTCAATAATATCGACGTTATCTGAATAGTTAATCTTTGCATTATCCCATTCTCTCTTTAATACTTCTGCTACCGCTTTTGAATCTATTTTTATTTCATCTTTTATAAAGCTTTCCCATGTTTCTGTCACCTTACAATTTAGGTGCTCCAGCATTATATCCGCATAATCTTCTCCTCTTGCCTTTGTAGTAAATAGTAAAGGTTCAAAAGTCAAAATGAGATCTTTAGGTCTGCTGATAAAATCCTGTTTAAATTTAATATTAACTTTCAGTGAAGCGAATCTATTTCGTATAGATACTATAAATTCCGAAATGTTATTGTAGTTATATTCAGAAATTACGTAATTAATTTGAATTACCGGAAAAGGTTTTGATTTTTTCGATTTGAGTTCGATAATTTCTTCAATACCATTGCAGACAGTATCAAATAAATTTTGCTTGTTTCTTATGTTGTCATGAACTTGTGCCGATCCATCAATTGAAATTGATATAAAACATGCATGATCTGTTAAGAAAGATGCATGATCAATCAGTTTAAGACCATTTGTAAGTATATTAATCTTTATATTTTTTGAATATAAAAATTCGATTAACTCCTGTAAGCTATTATACAATAAGGGCTCTCCTCCTGATAGCACTATATCAAATTTATTATTTTTATTAGCTTCATTTATAAAATCTTTTAAGCTGTCAATATTTAATTGTTCGTTTATTTTTTTCACCCCTTTTAAAGCCCATCCATTTGTACCCCAAACATGACAAAACTTACATCGCAAATTACAAACTAAGGTCGGAAGGATAGTAATGCGTTGTAAATTTGGCTTTATATTTTTTATCTTTTCATTTAATACTTTGCTTTCAATAGGAGACTTTGTAAACATTATTCTGATGTTTTATGAAAATTCATATTTTAACGACTTTGACAATAAAGTCATTATAATTCTTTTATAGTTTCATTTATCTTTATTCCAACATGTCGTCCGGGCTCATCAATAAATCCCAGTAATTTGTCACCTATTTTTATCTCACTTGAAGGACAAATATTCCCTTTGGCACCCATCATTCTTACGTGCCAATCATCCTGGATAAAGGTGTTTATTATATTATCATCAATTTTAGCTTCAATATATAATAGTGGACGCCTTTCTATCTTCAGTCTTCCTATTGTTACTACCCGAGCCATACCTTTTGAATTAACAACTAATAATTCATCACCGGCTTTTAAATCGGATAAATAATAAACCTTGTTATTAGGTCCCCAGCAATACAAATGCAGACTGCCTGCATTAACACGAAAAGGTCTTAGATTCATGTAAGGCAAATAATGGGTTTCACTGCATACCATTAATCCTCCGGAAGAAGTTGACCCCAATATCATTCCCTCATCCTGAAATAATTCGGAGGTCGTATCAACACACACCCTATCTCCCATTCCAGCGTGCTTAATATTAGTAACTATAGCTTCTCGCATTCTTAATTCAATGGTATTAATTTCATTGAAGGTTTTATTAAGTTCAATAACTTGGGTAAGGTCATCTGTATTTAATAAAATAGCATCACTTCCCTTTTCCATTGTAAGAAAACTGACACTGCCATCAATTGCTGTTTTAACTTTTTTTATTATATGTACATTTTTATTTTGTGTTTCAGCAAGGATAAGCTCTAATGGTATATTTGTCGGGTCTTTGAATTCAATCAAAACATAATCATATAAATGAGCTATTTTAGTCACGTATTCTAAAGATTCTTTATCATTAACAGATAAATACAATCCAACCTTAAAATTTAGTTTTTTAATTTTTTCTTTAAGGTGATCGTCCTTAATGAATATCGCTTTTGTTTTCTGTTTCAATTCGCTATTCCCTGAAAGTTCTTTTAACTCTTCTATGGTATCGATTAAAATCCCAAATTGGAATTTTCTAGGAGGGACTATTTCGTTCAGTTGTTTTATTGTGTTATAATTTAAGAATATGCAAGAATAATCTAATTGATATACCTTTTCTAGTAAAGTTTTATCCTGGTTCTCATTTAATTCAAACCAAATTTGTTTTTCTTTTTGTAACATAAGAAATTTTTTAATTTATTATTTAAAAGTACATAATTTTACAAATCTATGACGGAGCTAGAATAAAAGACTTTAGAAACAAAGCCTATCAGCTCACCGGCTGGAGCCAGGAACCAAATAAATATTACATTATAATATCTCAAGAAAAGTAATTAATTAATCACTCTTTGATAGTGTTTCATTTTTAAACTGTAGCACTACTGAGCACATCTTTATTTTTGTTTTTTGTTTTAATTAAAAATAAAGCTTCATCCAGGGCTATTTCCTTATTTATTAATTGATTTATTATATTTATTAATAAAAGAGGGGATTCAAACTGAAAAATATTTCTTCCTATTGAAATACCTGCAGCCCCTGCTTTTAGGGCTTGTTCAATTTCAAATAACAAATCCCCAACATTTTTTTTCTTAGCCCCACCTGCAATAATTACAGGAATATTTACGCTATTGATAAGTTGCGAAAACTCCTCCTGGGTTCCTGAGCAATTAATTTTGACAATATCAGCGCCTAATTCCATTGCAACCCTCGCGCCCAATAAATTGCATTTGTGATCATTCTCTTCAATATTTTTACCCCGAGGGTAAACCATAACTATCAAAGGCATTCCCCATTTTGTACAAGCCTCGCTTATTTTACCAAAATCTTCGATCATGAATAAATCCGATTCATTCCCAATATTAATATGTATCGAAATAGCATCGGCGCCTATTTGAACAGCTTCCTCAACACTTGCAACTAAAACTTTTCGGTTAGCTTGCGGACTAATGCTCAACGATGCACTTGCATGCATTATTACTGCAAGATTATTATTTTCAGTTAAAATATCTTTGCAAACCCGAATGCAACCTTTGTGCAGGATAACAGCATTTGCTTCGGATTTACTCAGCATATTAACCGTTGAACAAATATTATTTATCCCATCAATAGGACCGCTCGTTACGCCATGGTCTAGTGGTATAATGATTGTTTTTCCATTTTTAGGATTAAACAATCTTCTTAACCTTAAATCGTTCATAATAATAAAGTGTTTGTAAAATATCTAGTATTCAAATACAATATTGCTTCTATAAAATTTAGGAAAATATTTTTTTTAAAAGTAGTTAAGTAGGTACTTGGTTTGCATTTCTCTCCTCAATGAAACTTGCCAAGGTATTGAGATCTTGAAATAGACTCATTGTAATCTCTTCATCTTGAAATTTAAAATTAAATTCTGCTTCAATTAAGACTATCAGGTTGACAATAGCTATCGAATCTAACCCTAAGCCATCTTCAAATAAAGGTATGTTATCATCGATTTCATTTATTTTAATACTCACGTCCAATTTATTTGAAATGATTTCCTTAAGATTGTTAATAATATTTTCTCTTTTCATAGTTAATGATTTTATTATTTAAATTATTAATTAAAATATTTATTATGACAAACTATAAATATCTATTCCAAGTTTTTGCTTTAACGATAATGAGATTTGTTTTCCAACATAATCACCGTATAGGATTCCCTTTTTCGTTAGTTCAATTGTTTTATCATAAATTTGTAAAAAGTTTTGAGAACTAAGCTCATTCATCGTTTCTGGGATTAAGTCGCTGAATTTAACTCCGTGTTTTTTATAAAATAATTGACAATCAAAAGTTTGAAACTTCATGCCCAATAACACGTCACGTATCATCAAGTCCTTACTGCTTAGTAAATAAGACCGATTTATGGGTAACTGAGATTCCTCTAACGAAGTAATATACATCTCAAAATTATTTGTATTCTGATAACAGTAATTATTAAGCAACCCAAAAGCCGACGGTCCAAGAGCAATGCTTTCTTCTCCATTCCATATATTTGAAACATATATTTGAGGATATTTTCCATCTTTGGTAAATGTAAATGTACTCCACAATTTATAATTAGAAATTTCCATTTTATCCAAAGCCAATTCCATAAATTCCAATTCTTCATTTGTGGAAGGAAGGCTAATAATTCCTTTTCTTACTTCTTTATCAAAAAAAACTGTGTTTGCGTATGTTTGCATTTTGTAAATAGTAATATTCTGAACGTCTGATCTTATGGCTATATCAACCGTTTTGTCCCAGGTTTCCTTTGTTTCACCATGCAACCCACTTAATAAATCAATGTTTATTAAAATGTCTCCAATCTCATTAATGATATTTATAGCTTTATGAACTTGCTCACCTGTATGATTTCTACCGCTTAATTTTATAATATCATCGCAAAATGATTGGACACCTATACTAATCCGATTAATGCCAAGACTTTTATATTCAATAACTTTATCTCTTAGGATTAATCGGGGTTCGCTTTCAATAGTTATTTCAGCATTGTTGATCACGAAATATTCATTTAGACAATCAAGTATTTGTTTTAACTGGTCTGTTTTTAACAAGGCAGGTGTTCCCCCCCCGAAATAAACTGAATTTACAGGTCTGTTCTTCAGATTAAATTTTTGGGCTACAAGTTTTATTTCTTTCAGTAATGCATTAATAAATGAATTCACCTCTGATTGATTTCTATATTTAGTCGTCATATAATAGCAATAGCTACATTTTTGAATACAAAAAGGAATATGTATGTAGATATTCAAAGGTTTAAGGCTAACCATCTCATCGACTATGTTTTTTTTCCAATATCGAAAATGCGGATAATTGGTTATAAAATCATTTCGAGCATTCATCAATTCGTTCGTATTCGTTCCCATCATTAAATGTATTTAAGATTTATCGTATTATTCAATTATTGGATTTAGATTCGACTGTATTTTGTTCTCATTGTATATGGCAATTAATTTTTGTCTGTCCGTTTTCCCGTTTTGTAATTTAGGTATTTGATCAACAATGTAAATATCGTCCGGTACCAAATGCCTTTTCATAGCTTGAAAACATAAAGCTCGTATATCATTGGCATTAATTAAGGTTTTTTGTTTAAGTTCACATATTGATATCAACTTTTTACCTCTTTCGGTTTCACTATGATCTGTGAAAACAAATGCCTGACTAATTTCCTTAATATTATCAATCATAAGAGTTTCCACTTCAGAAAATGAAACTAATAATCCGGTTCTATTGATACAATTATCCCTTCTATCAATTACCCTAAAACAATCTTTGCTAAGCATTATACCAACATCTTTAGTATCAAATACTTCTGAATTATTATCAGCTTCTGTTTCTAATTTTTTACCATAATTATCAACATAGTATTCAAAGCCATTTTTGTGTTTACATAAAATATGATAAACTTCAGTTGGATTCTGAGTGGATATTTTTTTAAAATTAATTTTAACTCCGGCTACTGTCCTTACCACTCCTTCTGAACGTAAAGTCAATGTCTCGTTTATATCAGAAGCTGCAATCACACCTAACTCAGTACTTCCATAGAGGTTTATTAATTTTCCAAATTTAGTTTCAAAATCATAAAATGTTTCTTTATTAATTTTGTCGCCTCCAATCATAACTAGCTTATATTGCCTTGGTGACTTTCTGGTAGAAAGCATCATTTGGCACAAATGCGGGGTTAAAAATGCAATATTCGGATTAAAAGTTCTTTCTCTTTCAATATACTTTATAATATTTGTGCTTCCCATCAAGTTAATTGAAGCACCCGTTAAAATTCCAGTTAGTAATGCAGCTCCCAAACCGTACATATGATAAATTGGTACAGGTATTAAAATCCTATCCTTAGAATTTACTGAGAGTCTTTTGGTACAATTTAATGCATTTTGAAATATTTTTTGTGATGAGTGTACTACAAGTTTTGGAAAGGAAGTACTTCCCGATGTTTTCATCAAAACCTTGCCTTTAAATAAACTCCCCACACTTTCATCATATTCTTTATGCTTATTAAATTGAATATATGTTTCCGGATTTAGTAAATCAATTTCTTTATTAATATTTCGCTCAATTAATATTTCATTTGTGCAAAAACCAGATAAAATGGCAGAGTTTTCGCTGGATAAATTATTATTAATATGAGGAAAAATAAAAAAACTTTTGTTATTATAAAGTAACCAAAGTAAAACGATGACATCTGGTACACAACATCCAACTGGTACTGAATAGCATTCAGGCAGGAGCTCATCAAAGTTTGGACACATTTCATCGATTCTACTGAAAATTGTCGGTAACGTCTGTAAAGAGCATTCATATCTTCCATCAGATATTGTATTGCCTGAACAAGTTTTTGAATTGGTATTTGTTATTAATAATTCTCTAAAAAAATTAATTTCCGACTTCATAACTCTTTACAATAGTTGATAAAATTATTTTTAATAATTAATTGCTTAACTATTTTTTTGAAGGTTTCAATCTTTTATCCATTCAAGGGTTTGATTAAAAGTTTTTTGTTGCCATTTCGTTGAAAACACCTTATTTTCATTAATCCCAAATTCAACATTGCTAAAACCCATTTCATTCAAGGTATCTTTTGTGAACTTCATTCCGTCTTCAATTTGTTTATAATGTGATCTACTTGGGTTTATGATAATATTTACTTTTTTTGTTATATCAGTTTTTTTAATATTTAATTTTCTTATCTCTACTTGCTTTTTCATTTTATTGATGAAGAAAACAGCCGCCTTCACAGGATATACAATAACACTAAAAACTAATTTTGAGGTTAAAATTGTGGCTTCAGGAATTAATCTTGGATTGAAAATGGCTTTTTTGAAATTTGAATATATCATTTTCAATGTGCTTATCAGATTGAATTTAGGAATTTGGGAGTTCTTATTCATACCGTATAAAATCGGTACTACATGCCACAAAACAATTAAGTTTATACAATTGGCATATTTTAGAGTTAAATTTATACTAAGTAATCCACCGGCACAGTGTCCTATTGTGATGATCTTATCATAATTGTATTTTCCCTTAATATATTGAATGACATCAAAAGTAGCCTTTCTTTTATCAATACTTGTAGAAAAAACGATACTTTCCCCTTCATAGGGTAAATCAAACCTGAAAGTTGCAAAACCGTACTTCACTGCGTTTCTCGAAAACTTCACAAATGTGTTGCGATAGGAAGCCTTATTACTTCCTGCCGGATGTAACATCACAATTAGAATACGATTCTTAGGTAATTCATTTGGCGATTCTAATAACCCAATTGTTGACCACTCGTCATTTTTAAAACAAACAATCATCTTATAAATAATTAAGTATACTTGAAAATATAGATTGAAAAAAAATTATGTCATCCTTAATATCTTCTCTATCCCACGAGGAAAAAGCCATAGAGTTCATCTTGATCACTTCCATATCCATGGTATTTAATTTGTTACCCCATTCCTTTTTGTTAATATAGAATCTTTCATCGAAAATATAATGGCAATTTTTAAGTGGAAGATTACAATTCCATAATTCAGGAAAATTTAGAATCTCCTTTATGAATGAAGTATTGAAATTATACCCATTAATATCAATCACAGACTGCGAATTAATCTGGTTTAACAAATCATTTAAAGTAGTTTTTTTTTGTAAATAAGCATTGTTATTAACTACTTCTTGTTCAATATAATTAAATTTAAAAAAATGTCTTATATTAACAATCGGATGAATAAGTATCACTTTTGCGAATAGATCCGATATTTCGGGATAATTAAAAACTATATGACATCCGGCTCGGATTGCTATTAATGACATATAATTTATTCCCTGAAAATTTTCAGAACACCAATTTATTATATTTTTCAAATCAAGAAGAAGTTTATTAAATGTAACTGCCTCATTATCTCTTTCGCTATTCCCACATCCGGTATAGTCAAATTTTATAGTAGTATAACCTTGCACTGCCAATAATCTTCCTAACTTGGCACACAATACCAACGTCCTTTCTTGCTCATCCCACAAGGTATCGCAAATGATAATTAATTTTCTATTTTCAGGCGCTAACTTAGGCTCATATATAGACATATAATTATTATTTACCTTATCTAACTTAACAAAGCCATATTTTTCGACAATAGGCTTGCCTTTTATTTCAACTTCTCTCGATACAAAGTCTCCCATGATTTTAATACTAACAATTTGATTATGTAGTGTACTTTTAATTCAGATTAATTTTTATCCACTTACAAATTAGAGTAGTGGATAATTCCTGAGCCCATATTGGTGTAAAATTATGATCAACGTCTTTAATTACATTTATTTGCAAATTATGATTGTTTGTATAGTCCTTTAATTGTTTCGCTATTGTTAAGTTAAAGACATCAATCATTGGACTACCTTCACTAAAAATCAAGTATGTTTTAATATTTTTGTTTAATAATTTAATCCAATCATCTATCGCGAATTGGTCAGCATCAACGTTTTCATTATGTTTGACACCTTTTAGAAATATTTTTTTAGATAATCCTCTAATGCTATAAATGATTATTTTTAAGACAAGTCTAACAATATTACTCTTCCCAGTGATTATTTTTACCCACCTTTTAAAGCTAAATATATGCTTTTTGTAATAACGGATTGCACAATTTTTTAAGGCAATGTTATATATTTTTTCTACAAATTCTCGCTCCTGATATATGCCATCAATAAGTATTAATCCCATAATACGATCATCGACCTTGGCTGCTTTGAATGCATCTTCTGCGCCGGTGCACATTCCGGATAAAACAAATCTGTTTATACCTGTTTTTTCAAAGATGCAATCCATAGCCAGTTGTATTTCAGAAATTTTATTCTTTTCGTAGTCTAAGCTATTTATAGAAATTTCACTATCGCCCAAACCAGAAAAATCGAAACGAAAAGTTGTAATTCCATCTATAGCCAAACTTCTTGCCATTTTAACATACAAACCATTCGGCCCAATTTTATGAATTAATCCTGCATTTATAAAAATAACACAAATATCATTATTGGAGTATATGTTATTCGTTGAACTTGATAATATTCCAACCACTGCGTTATTTTTTTCCAGATTGATTATTTTTTCGTTCATTGGCTAATCATTAATTCTCAATATCCACTTAATTATTGTATCTATTTCGAATACAGGCACTAAGCTTTTGTCATTCTCATTGTCTCTTTTTTGCCAAAATTCCTTATTCACAAGCCTTTTGTGAGAAATATTTGTTTCACCAATATTTAATAAATTATCGTCTTCATCTATTACGAGAATTTTTGCTGTAGAATTTATTTTTTTTATGCTAATTTCTCCTATCTCTTTACATAATTCTTTTGAATATAAGTAGCCTAAACTTTCTATGGTTCCCTTTTCATGCTTTTTTTGCTTAGCAAAAGATCCTTCCAGCCACTTCTTTTGACTTGATTTCATTTCGTTTAAATATTTATTTCCATTACATACTGGACTCCACAAAACCAATCCATCGATTTTCTCTTTTTCTGCATAAAACATAGAAAGGGTTGCCCCAAACCTGACCCCTATTAAAACTATTTTTGAGACGTCACACCCTGCTTGCAGTTCATTAATGGCTAGTCCAATATCTCCTGTCAATTCGGATATTTTTATATTACGAAAGTCCCCTGCCGAGTCACCCGTACCAAAATAATCAAACCTTAATGTATGAAAACCTTTTAGAGCCAATTTTTGAGCAAGAATAACAAATAATTTATGACAACGGATGTACTCCTGCCCCATCGGATAACATAAAACAACTCCAATGCTATTGTTATCTGATATTTCCGGCTTATGATAAATGCTGTATAATTTTTTTGTATTATTTTCAATATATAAATACTCCATTATAGTAGTTATTAGCCTTAGTTATAAGACGGAAAGTTGTGTATTTTTGAATGTTGTCGCCGTAGTTTCCTCTTGATAAACAGTTGCTTCTCTAATTAAAGCCTTGGCTAAACATTCAGTAGAGTCTATAATAAACATATCATTAACAACTTTTTTTGTTAAAACCAATGATAACTCCGTACAGCCTAAAATAACTGCTTCAGCTCCATTTTTTTTAAAGAAATTCAAGGCTTTATTAACAAATTGTTTAACCATCTTAGTGGTTGTATTGGGATTAGATTTTATGCCGAACTTCTGGTCATATATCATTTTGTGAATGATATCATTTTGAAACCTGAATTTGGGAATTATTACCTCATATCCAATGTCCTTTAACATATTATTATACAAGCCTGATTTATATGCACCATTAGTTGTCATTATTCCAACGCGTCGAATATGTGGATGATTTCTTTTAATATACATACAGGTCTCAAATGGCATATTAATCAGCCGTACCTGACTATTTGCTTTGTCAAGTTCTTCTAGAATTACTTTATATATTTGAGGTGAATGCGATGTGTTGCAAGCAATACCCACCACTTTGGCTCCTGCATTTTCAAGTTTTCTGATAACCTCAATAATATTAAATGCTGGATTTATGGTTGTTAACCCCTCTAAAAATAATGTTCTGTCAACAATGTATTTTGGAAAAGACATTAATATGACCGACAAATGCGTTTGATCTGTCGTTGCATTTGAATGACATAATATATCATTAAACAGAGCAAGACCTGATTCGGGCCCCATACCTCCCACAATGCCGATAATAGCATCTTTTTCTAAAATAGACATACTTATATCTTAATTTTTTTTCAGTTACTTATAAGTTGCATAAAACTTAATCCAATTTAAATCAAATCCTCCGGCTGTTACAAATAATCTCAGCGTCTGACTTCCTGCTGACAAGTTAATTTTGGTATTTATAGTTGTCCATTTATCCCAGGATTTTGTTGATGGAATATCGACCGAAGTTAACACAGAAGTTCCTGATAATATTTGGATCTGTCCATTTCCTTTAAAACTTGCTATTCTCAGGGCAACAGAATATGTCCCTGTATTTTCAACATTAACTTTATAATCCATCCAATTACCTGGATCAGTCCATCCTATTCTTTTCCCTCCCCCCGTGTCTTTTGCTTCCGATATTCCTATTCCACTCATCGCACAATAATTTTCAGCTTGTATTGTTGACGTATCATTTGGAAATATTTTGATTACGGGTATATCAATTGCTTTGCCAGCAGCTAGTTCTTTCTCACAAATACCTAATTCATATTCAACAGAAAAATAGCCCACATTATATTCTTTAGCTTTTTTAAAATAGCCCAATGCAATCTCATAATCTTTTTGATCAAAAAATATTTTTCCTAAAAAATAATATGAAATTGCCGCTTCAGGAAATAATTTTTTGTTTTCTTCAAATAATCTTTTTGCTATTGCAATTTTACCATCCTGATAAAAGCAATAAGCTAATTCATTTAGCGTTTCAACCCCAATTTTAGTGTTATATTCTTGAATTAATTCATCTAATTTTCGGAACATTCCTTCAGCGTTACTTTCATTGTAAACTTTTAATAATGTAGTAGCATGACTGGGATATTGAGCAATAGGATCCGATGCAAAATACTTATCAATGTTCAATCCAACAGTTAATTCATTCATTTTTTTTTCTATGATACCTCCTCTATCACCATTCGTCAAAAATACTAGTCCTTTTTTATTTACAAGCGAATAACACATAAAATTCTTAAATCCTCCGTTATTACCACCATGAAAAATTATTGTATCGTTTGCACTACATAACACCACAACGCCAGGTGCTGCATATACTCCTGGAATGTCGGCCTCGATTTTCCTTCTGGGAGCAATTGTATGTTTAATGATACTATCCGATAAATATTTTTTATTATACAATGATATAATAAGTTTTGCATAACTTTCTGCATTTAAATGCATACCTGTCGATGGTACAGCTTCGGAGTTTTTCCATTTTGGTATTTCTTCTCCAAAACTATTGTGCCCCGTAGCAAAATTCTTTGGTGATTTTCCTTTATGCGTATAGTGTGTGAAAGTTCTTTTTATATGTAAGGGTTTAAAGACCATTTGTTTTATATATTCATCATAAGATTGGTTAAGGATCTTTTCAAGTACTTTAGCTAAATAATTGTAAGCTTCACCTGAATAAACATATTGCTCACCAGGATTACTAAGGATTTCCAATTTATTTGGATCATTAAAATAAGCCCAATTTTCTATCCCAGAGGTATGGTTCAAAATCATTCTCGGAGTAATTAATTTATATCTTGGGTCATATTCAAGTTGTTTATTTTCTAGGTATTGATACATTGGCTTATCCAAATCTAATTTCCCTTCGTCTACTAATCGATATACTACAAATACAAGAAAACTTTTTGTTAAAGAAGCGCCTTCAAAAATGGTCCTTTTGTTGTTTTTTTTCTTCGTACTTTGTTGCTTATACCCATAAATATTAGAATAGGTTATGTTGTTATCGTTTATAATAGCTAATGACATTCCGGGTATCCCCGCTTCATTCATAATGTAATTTATCTTTTTATTAAATGTATCAACATTTATGCTCTGCCCATTTGCTATGAAAAAATGCGATTTCTGAGCTTTTAAATCAGATGACCAGCCAATCATTGTTATTAAAATGATGAATACGAAAAAGGTTCTTAAAAGAAGTTTAAGTGATTGAAAGTTTAACCTAATCTTTACCAATCGGTCAGTTAAAGTAGAACCCTGCTTTGTTTTCTTATCATAATTATTAAAAAAAACTTTTTTCATTTTATATTATTTTTAAATTATTATTAAATATCAACACGATGACAGATTTTTTAACGATCTATGAAACTTAAAACTTGACTGAGTCGTTTTTCTACCTCATCAGCAATTTGTTCAAGCGTTTGATTAAAATAAATCGCAAATGGTAATGATATGTTATACAGTTCCTTCATTCGTGCATTGTTTTTAATTAATAGAAGAGAATGTCCTCCTAAATCGAAAAATGTATCTGTTATACTTATATTCTGTACATTTAACAATTCCTTCCAAATTGATGCAATTTGCTTCTCTAACACAGTTCTAGGTTCAATAAAGTTTTCTTTTTCATGGGTTTCAATTGCAATCATCGAATAAAGTGCTTTTTTGTCAATTTTCCCATTTGGGGTCAAGGGCACTTTATCAATTTTAACAAAAGTTGAGGGAACCATATAATCAGGAAGTTTATTTCTCAGATCTTTTTTAAGCTTTAAAGTACTCATTGATTTATCTGTTAATCTCACAAATGCTACTAATTTTTTATCGGTCATTTTAGTTTCATACACAATAACAATTGCTTCTTTTACTTCATTACCAATTAAAGCACTTTCTATCTCTCCCAATTCAATTCTATATCCTCGTATTTTTACCTGATTGTCTATTCTTCCGAGGAATTCCATATTTCCATCTGGTAACCATCTTCCCATATCGCCGGTTTGATACATTCTTTCCCCCTCAACAAAAGAACATATTGGAAATTTTTCCTGAGTTAGTGAAGTTTGATTATGGTATCCTAAACTAACTCCTTCACCTCCTATATAAATTTCTCCTGGAATACCTACCGGTTGAATATTTTTATTTTTATCCAGTATATACATCCTCATATTCGGGAAAGGCTTGCCAATAGGAACAATCCCTGTTTTTGGAATATTCTCATAAGATTGTTCATAAAAACTAGTATCTATTGTAGCCTCTGTTACTCCATAACAATTAACTATCCGCATTTTGTTTTCAAATCGTTTGACAATCCGTTTGAAATGTTCGAGCTCGCAAATATCAGAGCCTATAACCAATAACCGAAGATGCTCCAATTCCAATTTATTTTCATATATGTACTCCATTAAAGGTAAAACCAATGAAGGCGTTGCATCAAAAATGGATATTCTATGATCTTTAATAAGTTTTGACAGCTCATCGAGGTTCAATTTTATTTCATTAGGACATAAAACCATTTTCCCACCATTGGCAAATGTTCTTCCAATATCTGCCAGGAAAACATCAAAAGCGAAATTGGCCATCTGAAGTAAATTCACTGAAATTTCAGATAAATTAAATACTTGACGCCACGAATAAATAGCATTCGAATATTGTTTATGTTGAATAGAAACAGCTTTGGGAATTCCTGTGGAGCCTGAAGTGCAGATTAAGTAAGCAAGATTTTCTCGTGATATTATTAATCCCAAGTTTACAGAAGAATAATTAGTAAGGATTTCATTATCATATACGTTTGGAAGTTTATCCCCGGTTTCCACGCTACCGGAAAAATCATTAAAAACAAAGCAAGATACAGGTATTGTCATTTGTTTGATGAGTTCTAATACCTTATCTCGTAAAGACAGTCCTGTAATGATTATCTTTGGTTTCACATCTTGAATAAGATAAGAGAGTCTTTGTTCCGGCGTATTAATATCTACCGGAATATATGCCCCACCTGCTTTCCATACTCCCAACACAGCTTCAATCATTTCAATCGATTTACCGATGTAAATCATCACTACATCATTAGGAATTATTTTAATTTCTTGGTTTAAAAAATGAGCCAGTTGATTGGCTTTCGAATTTAGCTCGTGATAGTTTTTATCATGGCCGTTAAACACTAAAGCTATGTTTTCCGGAACCAGCTTTACTTGTTCTTCAAACAAATCGATTATGGTTTTATCCCTGGGATAGTCCGCTTTAGTAGCATTGAAATCATGTAATATCTGATGCTTCTCTTTATCTGTAATAATTTCGATGTCCGATATCTTCTTGTGAGTGTCTGTTATTATTGCGGATACTATTTTCTTAAAATAGGCAATAAACCTTTCTATCGTTTCCTTTTTAAAAATGGCCGTGGAGTATTCAAAATTCAAATATATTTGCTCACCAACTTCAATCGCTAACAATGTAAGATCAAACTTTGAAATTGAAAGACCATGGTTATAGGGCTTAAGAGCTATGTCAGGGAAGGTCAGTTCCAAAGCCTCGAAATTTTCATATGTAAACATTACGTCAAACAGAGGATTATGGCTCGTATCCCTCATCACATCCAACTCATCAATCAGTTCTTCGTATTGATAGGTTTGATTGTCAAAACATGTTAGTGTTTTTGATTTTACTTTTGATAAAAATTCACTGAAACTTAATTCTCCTTTAGGATAGTTTCGCAATGGAAGTGTGTTTACAAACATGCCTATCATATTCTCCAGGTCGGCATGCTGACGGCCTGCTACTGGTGTACCTATGACAATATCTTCCTGGTTACTGAGCTTACTCAATAAAATATTAAAGATGGACAGGAGTACCATAAACAGGGTGGCTCCCTCACTTTCTGCTAACGATTTTAATTTGTCCGATTCCTCAACATTTATAAGAAAAT